>CAZTAJ010000106.1:0-15068 GCA_964611575.1 uncultured Verrucomicrobiota bacterium | reverse complement strand
CGCCACAATTCCTTTCCATCCGCGGCATCAATCGCGGCAATCCCTCCGGTATTGCTGCCCAGCAGGACATGACGCTCGCCGTCGCGCCAGACGGCCAGCGTGGCATGGGCGACCGGCAGGGCCGAGTTCCACCGTTCCGCGCCGGTGACTGGGTCGAAACCGCGCCAGGTGCCTCCCTGCGGCGCCACCACCACACCCGGCAGGGCGATGACCGTCGCCGATAAGTGCGTGTTCTGAATGCCTTGACGATCCATCCTGGCACGGTCAATCGCCGGACCGCCCAGCCGCCGCGACCAGAGATGGCGGCCGTCCGCGGCATCGAAGGCGTGCAGATCCGTTCCCATGCCGATGGCGAACACCCGTCCGGCGGCCACCGCCGGGCTCATGTTGAACGGGCCGGACTTGTGTTCCTGGAGGTTCCAGCCCCGCGCCGGCAGCACGCTCTGCCAGAGCGTCTGGCCGGTCGCAGCGTCCAGGCAAAGCATCACATCGTCGGCGCCGATCCAATGTTTCTCCAGGACCGCCCGGGGCGCCGTCTCCGGGGTCATCTGCATCGGGTTTTGATGCTTCGCGGCCTGCTCGATGAAGGCGCCCAGGGTACGAGTGAAGTTCTCGGGACCAACCCCGGAAACGGGAGGAAATTGCGGCGCGGGGAGGAAATAGGAGACATAGATCTTCCCCCCGGCCAGGATCGGCGAGGTGTTGCCCGAGACGGAGCGGATGTTCAGGGAACTGGGATAGGTCCGCATGTAACGGTTGACCGAGCCGATGCCTTCGCCGAGGTCGATGACCTCGCCACGCCAGCGCAGGATGAAATCCGCGGGCGCCGTGGTCGGCGTCGTGGCAGCCTGCCCCGCCATGCCGCCGCCGATCGGCCCCAGGAAGTACGGCCAGGCGGCCGTCGGCGACACCGCATTGGCCGTGCGCAGTTCGGCTTCCGGGATGATCCGCCCGATCAACTTGAACACGGCATCCTTACCGATCGTCGCCGTACCCTCGATCCGGTTTTCGATGACTCGGGCATCAACCTCGTAGGCAGAACGGATCGTATCGAGGTAGCCGTGGAGTTGATTGCCTCGCGCATGTGTCCGCTCGAAACGCCCCGTGAGCCGACCATCACGCAACCGCAATTCTCCGCCGGGCTGGGTGATTGCCGCATAGCCGTCCATCAACATCACGCCGTCTCGCAGCGCTCCGCGATAGGTCCAGGCCAGCAGTTCGGGCACGCGCTTCCCCGCCGGCGGCGTGAACTCCAAATGCACCTGGGCATAGGCGCCCGAAGGCCGCGTCGTCAGGGCGTCCGCGGCACCCCCGGTCGGCCCCGGTTTGACGGCCGGCGTGGTCGCCGATGGCTCAGCGGCGAACACCAGGGGCAACCCGGCAGCGGCCACGACACTCATGAGGCTGGTAATGACGTTCATTCTCTTCTCCTCGCGACTTTCGCCACGGTTTGGATTGCTGTTCATGGGGTTTCCGTGTTCTTCCCTTCCGAAGGTTATTCCAGCGGTGGTTTGGCGTACTCTCCGCGCAGTTCCGCCTGTTGGCCCTCAAGATCATAAACGCCGTAGAACTGCGACATGGAATCCAGCCACAGGGTCAATCGGCGCATCTCGTCGGACGACAACTTCACGTCGTGATGACCCTTACTCAGCATCGGATACAACTTCGAGGCCCGCGCACCGAACTTGCCGGGAATTGTCCGTTTGAAGTCTCCGTATCCGTAGACAGCAAATGGCAGGAGGCTCTGATAGGACACGAACCACCGCGGTTGCCCGTCTCGCAGGTTCACCGGCAATGATCCGTTCAGCGGCGGCGCCTTCTTTTCCTTGGCATGGCAGGCAACGCAGTGCTTATCGAGCACCGGCTGCACCAGACGTGGGAAACTGATGGGAGCATTCTCGTTCACCTCGGGCTGCGGGCGCGACGGCGGGCGTTGCATCGCCGTGCGAACCAGCTTACCGAGAGACGATGGCGCCGTGTGCTTGGGTTCGTGACAACCCTGACACGTCGTTCGTTCGCCCGGGAGGAAGTGGGTCTCCGAACGCATCGAGGTGATCGCCAATCCCTCGGCGTCCAGGGCCTGGAAGAACAGCGGCTTGCCCGCGGGCACGACGAAATGCGCGCTGCCATCCGCCTCGACCGGTACGGTGCCCAGCGAAGCCCGAGTCAAAGTAACCGAATCGCCGCCTTCCCCGATCCGCGGGCCAGGGGGCATTCTCGCGACTTTGACGGTCGAATAGGGCATGGGAAAGAGTTGCATGATGCGCAGGGCGCTGATCTTGGCATCCTTGGGCCAGGGCCTCAGACCTTCGTACACGTCGAGGACCGCGACCGTGGCCTCGGAGGGTGCATCGGACTTGGCCCTTGGCAGTTCCGGCACAACGGGCGGGACCGGCACCGGCCTGACTACCATGGGGCTCAGGCAGTGCAGTTTCGGATCGTTCCACAAGATTTCCTGATTGCCGAAGACGTCTAGCAGATACAGGCCGAAATGTCCGCCGGAACGGTACACGCACAGGTAATACTCCTCGGACAGTGGCCAAGCCTGACCGTAGGCCCGTAACGGAGTGCAAGAAGGATCTTCTCCCTCCGGAAACCCAACTTGCGGTGTCAACCGCTTCAAGGGCCCCAGGCCGTCGTCGTCCTTGACGTTCGGATCCACCATGACCAGCGCGCCAAACGACTGACCGTGGTGTGGCCCGACCGTGGCCACCAAACGTCCGCTGCCGGGGATGGGTCGCGTATCGATCTCGACACCATCCGAGGGCCGGTAGTTTCCATGCACCGGGCGAGGATTGCGCCCGTCCGGCGTGGTGGTCCACGGCATGGGCGCGGTCATGCCGTGGCGGTCCACATAGTCCCAACGCGTCCACAGCAGCATGCCGTCGGGCGCCACCGCCGGACTCCACTCGTTGGTCTCGTGAAGCGAGAGGCAACGGATGTCCGAACCGTCCGCCGCCATGTCGTGCAGCGCGTAACTGGGGCACGACCGTCCGCAGCGGACGTACCCGCCGCGACGCTCACTGATGAAGGCGATGCGTCCGCTGGGCATGAAGCACGGCGAAAAATCGTTCCAGGTGCCGTCCGTCAGCATCCGCAGATCGCTGCCGTCGAGGTTGGCCGTGAAGATGTGATAGCACTTCCCGATGCTCCAGGCGCCGCGGACGCGGTTATCCAGGCGGTCGGTGTGGCCGCCCCCCTCGCACTCCACGTAGGCGAATGCCAGGCGTTTGGCGTCGAACGACAGTGTCGGCGAAAGAAAGGATCCGGTTCCGGACAACCGCCGGCCTTGCAGGCGTCCCTTGGCCACCACGCTGTCCTTCAGGATGTCGCGCTCTTCCGGTTTCTCGGCAAAGGGATCGCGCAAGATATGGAGCCCCCCGCCGGGGATTTGCTCGACGCCGTAGTATTGATCGCAAAAGTGTCCTGCGCCAAGCCCGTTCCGTTTGAGAAACAGGATTTCCTGAAAGCCGAGCAGCGGATTGCCGAAGGCGATGCGGCGGCGGAGTTGGCAGATCCGCTCGTAGATCGCGTACCGGGCGTCCCCGTCGTAGGGCGACACCTTCTCCAGTTGCTCCCGCAGCAACGTCAGTTCCTGGCCGAAGGCCGCGCGCCCGGCCCCGTCCCCGTGCCGTGCTCGCAGGTCGGCCAGCAGTGCCGCGGTGCGCCGCGCCACGACATCCGCGGGATCCCGGTCGGCCTCCGTCACCAGCGCCGACGGGTGAAACGTCGTCGCTGCCCTGGTCTGAATCCACTTCCGATCGCGCACGGCCGCAGCCAGGTCCGCGTATTGCCTACCTAGCTCCGAATCCGGAATGCGCTGCGGCGGCAGGAAGGTTTCGTCCGGCCCGACCACGAGGGCATCGGCGGCCACGACACGCAGTTCGGCAATGCTGGTTTCGGTCCCGCCGGGCCTGGGCGTCTGCGCGGAAAGGCACCGCAGCACCACGTAGCGTGCCCGGCTCGGCGCGGCGAGGTCCACGTACTGCCATTCGTCGGCGTTCTTGAAAGCCCCGCGGGCGACTGGCTCGCCAACCGGCTTGGCCTCCGAACCGGCGTACACCTCGTAATCCTTGACGGCCCCAGGCCCGGCCGACCCTCTGAGGTATCCCACTCGTGTCACCTCGCGGGGCGCTCCCAGATCAACGACGACATCGTGCGGGAAGTCGTACCCCTTCCCCCAGGGCGTCCGCCACTGCGTCTCCGGATTGTTGTCCCAGAGGTACTTAATCGAAGACTCCGAAGGCAGGTTGGCGGAAAGTCGTACATGGACCACCGGCTTGCCTGCTGGGCCGGTGGCCGGCGTTTGGGTCGCATTGGGCACCGGCGTCTTCGCCGGGGTGACAGGTTCGCCGGCCTGGGTGGCCGGAACGACCAGGCAGAACGCCAGCAGTCCAGCGAGGGTGATGGACGTGCTGAGTGTGTTTTGCGGGATCATTTCTTTGCTCCTTTGTTTGTTTCAGGTGAAGAATCCATGATGGGAATGCATCCCATTATACAGGGTCGGCCGGTGCTGGTCCAATTCGACACAATCACTTCGTCGCCGCGCACCACCACATCCACCGGTTGGTCCAACCGGGCGGCTTCCTGGCCAAGGGTGTGACGACTGAAGACCGTCACCCCTGTTTTGTACGACCAGCGATGGATGCTGTTGGCGCGATAATCGGCGATGAACAATGACTTGGTGCCGCTGTGATAGGCCATCCCATCGGCGGAGGCCAATGTGCCCACGGGGATCACCCACTTCAGTGGGCCGCCGCGGCCTTGGGCATCAATGGGGAACCCCGCCACCCCGCCCAGGTCGAAGAAACTCACCAGGCACTGGCCGGTCTCGTCGAAGACCACGCCATCGGCGCCGAAGGGGTCGCGATTGACCGCTTGTTCGAAGCGGGCGACCAACTGAGGGCCAGAGAGGGGATCGGCGCCCAGATCGAGGTTCTCCGCCGTCAGCGGAAAACGGTAAAGCGCACTGACCAGGCGTTGCGGCTGGTTCTCGGCCGCCGGAGGCAGCAGGGCGCATTGGCTGTCGGTCACATAGACGAATCCCTGATGGACGCGCACCCCGTTGGCAATGCGCAGGCCGCCGGAAACCATCAACGTCCAGGTGCCGTCCGCCCGGCGCCGCCACAGCCGCGAGGCTGGTTTGGGGTTCTTTTGACTGAAGAACTGATTGTCGGCCACATACAGGTTGCCCTCGGCATCCGCGTCCATTCCCCAGGGGATCATCCGGTCGGTCCCCGGGGCCGGAGGCGGCAGGACAACCGCGGTGACCACCCCGGCGGCATCCACCAAGGCCAGATTGCCGATGGTCTTCTGGTCGTTGAGGTTGGGCACGTTCACGGCCACCCGGCCATCCGGCAACACCGCCAGGCCATCGAGCGAGTTGCCCCGGATCTCGGCAAACTGCCGCGGAACCCGGGTATCGCCCAAGGGTTTTATCTGCCCGTCGATTTGCTGGTGCGGCAGGGCCAGATCCAAACCGTCGAGCACCAGCACGTGGTGCAGCGATCCCATGCGCTTGGGATCGTGGAAGGACCAGACCTCGTTGCCGGCCGGATCGAACTCCACCAATTGGGCGCGTTGGCGGCTGGAATCATTCGGTCCATGGCCGTTCCAGGCCGAGGCGACGATATTGTTGTTCGCCAGCACCTGGAACCCGCCGGCGAACGCGCCCGGCACTGGATAACGGCGCAGTTCTTTGCCCTGCGCGTCCAAGCGGACGACTGCCGCGCCGTACCCGATGGCCGCCAGAAAACCGCCATCGGCCAGACGGACCGCGTGATAGACCGCCGGCCTGGTCTTCTCAATCGTCGCGCGAAACCCGATCGCCCCGTCAACGCCCTTCGTGACCAGATCACCCCCGCTCCCGAGAACCCATCCGCCGTCGGCCATGGGACGGGCCATCGGATTGCCGGGGGTGAGATCGTAGCCGGTCAGCGTGGGCTGCACACTGGCACCGCCGCTACCGATCCGCCAGTATTGCCGTGACTGGAGATCGAGGACGAAGATCCCCTCGCCGTTGCGCGCAGCCATCACCAAGCGCTGCGCACCGGCCAACGCGAGGTCGCGGATGCACAAGGGTTTGCCGTTGTGGACGGTGGCAACACTCCAGTCCCGCGATGGGTCATTCTGGTCCACGTAATGGATCTGCTTGCGCGATTCGTCCACGGCCAGAAAGATGTGCCGTAGCGCGGGACCGGTGGCCGACTTCGAGGCCGGCACCAGCGGTTCGGCGGAAAAAGCGGTCGGAACGGTCAGGCCGAGTGCAAGCAGTCCGGTGAGGGTGAGTGCGTAGCGTTTCATGGTGGTTTGGTCCTTGCGGGGTTGGGTTTGGTGTTTGAGGTTCGGGGATTCATACCCCCGACTACCGGGTGGTGTTGAGGCGTCGCGGCCATTCCGTCGTCCTTTGGTTCATTCGCCTTGCTCGTCCTTGGCGGCGGCCGGCTTGGGCACATCCTTGTTGGGCGGCAGAACCGGCGCTTTGCCCACGGCCGGCACGGCCGGCTTGGTGGTGACGGCAAAGGTTAGGCCGTCCTTGGCGACCGTGATCTTCTGGTTGCCAATCGTGATGACTGCGCCCTCGACCGTCGGCGCCGGCACGGTTTTGCCCTTGGCGAAAGCCAGGATCTGCACCTGGCTGCCACCGGCGTTGACCTCGTGCAACGTGGCGTTCGCGCCGCCCTTGAGCCCCGCGCCCACGGCCACCAGCAAGGCATCCGCGCCGGACGCGCCGGAGGCGTCGAAGGCCAGGATGCCCGCCCCGTCATCGGCGACGGTGACGCCGCCCGCCGGCGTGGGCGTGAACTTCCCGGACTTGCCCGCCAGGTTGCCCAGTGTCAGTTTCTGCCCGTAGGCGAAGGCCAGAATCGGCCCGCCGGCCGGCGTATAACCGTCGCGGGGACCATAGCCCAGCAGGCTCGTGATCACGATGTCGTCACCGTCCTGCCAGCGGTTGCGGAACACGGTGTAGCCCTTGCCCGAGTCGAAGACGGCGTGGGGCAACACGGTGGCGGGATTGGCGGGGGCCGCGCCGACCGGCCAATTGACAAGACTGACCACCGCGTGCCAGGGTTGGACAAGGCTGTCGTAACTGCGTTCGCCCTGCTTGAGCCAGCCGTACTGGGGGATGATCGTGGTCTTCCCCGGCCAGTAACCGGCGATCTCCGCCGGTTCGATGACCTGTTGGTAGGTCCACAGCATCGCGGGGACGTACTTGGGATCGACGGTGCCGAAGCCCTGCACGAACTGGCCGCCGTGCGACCAGCCGCCGCGCCAGAAGTTGTCGTCGCCATAGGATCCCTGGGCCTTCTGCCGGTTCAGGTACATCGGCTTGCCGCCGACCGGCACAGTCTCCATCGCCCAGCGTAGGCTGATCCACTGGGCGTTGGGCCGCGGCGTGATGAAATCCTTGCCCAGAACATTGCGCCAGGCCTGCAGCATCGGCATGAAACCGGTGTCGGAACTGACGTGGCTCGGTCCGTGACCCTCGGCATAGAAACCGTAATCGCCAAAGCCCTCGGTCAGCAACGCCATCGTGGTCTTGGTCATGGCGGGAATGGTGGCCTCGAAGTTCGTTCCCTCGGTTCCTGGATCGTTCATGATCGCCATCACCGCCATGCCGGCAGGGGCAATGCCGCCGTAATGGTTCTTGGCCGGGCCATACTTGGGTTTGGTCGCGCACTTGATGATGCCGGCGCCGCCCTGTTCGATCTGGACGGTCAGGAACGCCTTGGCCACCTTGGCCCGGAACTCCGCGTCCCAGCCGTCGTAGCACAGGTCATAGCCCAGCGCGGCCACGGCCCAACTGGACCCCGCGCGCAACTCGCCGTTCGGCCCGACAAACGAATACCGGCTGTCCACGTCGCGGACCCCTTCCATGTATTTCTCGAACGCCCGCCGGCCCAGGTCGGCATACTTCTTCTCGCCGGTGAGCTGGTACAGCAGGCCGTAGCCCGCCGCGTGGCCGATGCTGAGGTAGCCCCGCTCGGCGATGCCCAGGCCCTGATACTTCCCGGGACCGGGATAGCCCTTGGTGGCCGGGGAGACCTTCTCGGGGAAGGTCTCGCCGTTGCCGCTGAGCACATGACGCAGGCGGGCGATGATCGCCTTGCCCTCGGGTGTTTCGGCCTTCTTGCGCAACGCCGGCACGTCCGCCTTGCGGAACAACAACCGCGGATGCTCGCCCGGCGCCGGCTTCACAAAGCCGGCCACATCCGCCGGCCAGGCGGAGTTCGGCTCCGCCGCCAGCGCGCGACACCCGGGCCGCGCCGCACGGCACGGATGCCGTGGTCGTCACTTGGAGCGACGGCGGACCGGGCGAGGTCGGCTTCCGCGTGGACCGCCGCATCGACGGGGGTGCTTGGACCGCCATCGCCTACCGTCCGCCCTATATCAAGGGACACGCCCTGAACCCCCAGATGTGGGTGGATTTCTTGGCCCCGCGGAACCGCGCGCTGGAATACCGCGTGGTGGCCTTGGACGCCGAGGACAGCAGCACCTCCGCTGCCCCGCCGACCCCGGCCCTTTCGCTGCCGGCGGTTGGGCGGTGAGGGGCCGGCCATTGGTCTCTGAACCAGAATACACCCGGGAGCCGTTCGACGACCATTCGGCCCCGATTTCTACGCCGAGTAGAACAATCACCACGTCAGGTAAACTGCCACCCACCGGTGATGGGAGAGCCGCGCATTTTTCCGTCTGGCAGGCTTGACAGCGAACACGATTTCCGGCAAGATGCGGTCCCGAAAGGAAAGGAATGGAAGCGCGATCAGAGAAGCAACTCGCAAGCGTTGTGGATGGTTCGGTCAGTCAGGAGCGCTTCGGGGCTCCCCCCTCAACCCCCCTGCTGGCGCCCATGCGGAGCCCCTCTGAAAAGCAGTTTCCTACCAGTATTTCCTACCAGTTGATCTCGCTGGTTGCGGTGCTGGCGCTGACGCCGGTTTCCGCCTCGGCAGGGCAACCGCCGCAGGTGGTTCTGCCTTTTGCTCCGGTCGTCGTGGCGCAGGGAACGAACGGTCTGGTCAGCGTCGAACTCCCGAGGCATTTCACCGATCCAGACGTCGGGGATGTCCTGAGTTACAGCGTGCGGATCGCCACCCCGACCGGACATCTGCCGGACCGTGTCAGTGAGGCGCGCTACCGGACGGTGCACCAGGAGCTTCTCTACACGCATACCGGCCAGTCGCGCAGCAGGAACTCGCCCCAACGCATCAAGGCGCGCAACAACCTCGCGGCCCAGTTTGGGTGTCTGGGTCTGACCGTCACGCGGGAACCGTTTCAGTACAAGGGCACGTTGCACAATCTGGTGGCCGAGAAACGCGGCGTCGTCCGTCCGGATGACATCTACGTGGTCGGCGCTCATCTGGACAGCTATAGTGACAATTGTCCCGGCGCCGACGACGACGCCAGTGGTTTGGCCGCTCTGCTGGAAATCGCCACTGCCCTGCAACCTTATTCCTGTGCCGCGACCATCCGCTTTGTCGTCTTCGACGCCGAAGAGAATGAGATGCAGGGATCCTTGGCCTACGCCGCTGAGCATGTTCCGCATGAACGCATTCTGGGTATGATCAACCTGGAAAGCATGGCCTACAATCCGCCGGGCGCCACCCACGACGTGGTGAAGGTGGCCACGATGCGCGACCCGAACGATGCGTCGCTCCAGGCCGCCCTGCTCGATGCCTTCAACGCGCAAGGCTTTGGCCGGGGCGTCGTCGCTGACGCCGATCAGGAGAATGGGGCGGACTCTCTTCCTTTCGCCTTGCTCGGTGTCCCCAGCGTCGTGGTCTATGAACCCAATGCCACGGAGGGTTCGTACTATCACTCACCCACGGATGCGGTGGAGACGCCCGGTTTGATGGACTATGCGCATTGCGCCAAGGTGAGCGGCGGCGTGGCGGGTGCTCTCGCCGGTCTGGCCGGGCTGACCGGCGCGCCGAATGCGGTCAGCCATACTTTCGACGGCAGCGCGCTGGTGCTGAGTTTTGTGTCCGGCCAGTACGGCGTTGCCGAGGTTACGGTGCGGGCTACCGATCCCGGCGGTCTGTACGCCGAGGCCACGTTTCGGGTCACCGTGACGCCCGTCAATCACGCGCCGGTCGCGCGCAACGACGTCGCCGTCGTCCCCGCCAACGGCGTTCTGGCCATTGACGTACTGGCCAACGACGAGGATGCCGACCTTGGCGAGGTACTGACCATCACCACCGTCAGTTCACCGACGGCGGGGACGGCCGTGACCAATGCGGATCGCCGGGTGGTTTACACGCCGCCCAACGGTTTCACCGGGGCGGCCTCTTTCACGTACACGGTGCGCGACATTACCGGCGTGGCCAGTAGTGCGGCCACGGTGCAGCTCATCGTACGCACCAACACCGCGCCGACCGCCGTGGCCGACGCCTACACCGTGAACGAGGATGAGATCCTGCGCCGCGAGGCGCCCGTCGGCGTCCTGGCCAATGACAGCGATGCCGATGGCGATGCGCTTGGTGCGGTCCTGGTGCAGGGTCCTGCCCATGGCGTCCTGACCCTCGAGCCCAACGGCGCTTTCACTTATCGAGGCGCCGTGGACTATACCGGTCCGGATGCTTTTACCTACTACGCGACCGATGCCTTGGGCGCCACGTCGGCGACGGTCGCCGTTACCTTGGTTGTTAATCCTATGAACGACAATCCGGTGGCCGTTCTGGGTGTGGACCAAGTCGTAGAGGACCAGGATGGCAACGGCAGCGAGGCAGTCATCCTTGATGGCGCGGCCAGTTATCATCCCGATCCCGAAGATCACATCGTCGCCTGGCGCTGGCGCCTGGGGGCCACGCTTCTGGCCAGCAACGCCGCAAGCCGGGTTATCTTGCCAGTCGGTGTTCATCAGGTGTTCCTCGAGGTCGAGGATCAGGCCGGCCATGTTGGCCAAGCGTCGCTCACGATCACGGTCAAAAGGTCCGCGGTATTGCTGCCCGGTCTGTACGGCGAGTACTTCGTCCTGGGCGGCACTCCCACGGCCATCCCGGATCTCGTTCCGCTTGTTCCCGACTGGGTGCGCGTGGATCCGGCCATTGATTTCCCGGCTGCCGACGTCCCCTGGCAGGAGTTGCCGGCGGGCACGGCCCAAGGGTTTGCGGCGCGCTGGAGCGGGACAGTGGATGTCCCGGTCGCCGGCAACTGGACCTTCGCCACCACCTCCGCTGATGGGTCGCGGCTCTACCTGGACGAAACCCTGCTGGTGGACAACGACGGCCTTCATGGGATGACGCGGCAAAGTGGGAGTCGGACCTTGGCGGCGGGACGCCATGCCCTGCGCGTGGAGTATTTCCACCGGACCGGCCAGGCCGGGTGCGTGGTGAGCTGGCAACCGCCGAATGGGACCGAGGTCACGATACCCGGCACGGCTCTGGCCCATGCCAACGCCGCGCCGGTGGCCCGTGATATGGCCCTGGTCTTTTCGCAACGTGTCGCACCTTATGGGATCGATTATTTCTATCTGGATGTTCAGGATGCGGAATCGCCCCTGCGCGATGCCCTGGACTGCGTCATTGTCCGGCCGCTGGCGCACAGCAGCCTCGGGTTCCCATTTCTCTCGACCCATCCCTATGGCAGTTATCGCCTCAGGTTCGTCCCCGATCCGTCCTGGGTCGGCACGGATTCGTTCACCTTTCAGGCCACCGATCCACAAGGCCGGGTCTCGCGCCTGGCCACCTGCACCATCACGGTGGTCTCCAACAGCGCGCCGGTGGCCAAGGACATGAGTCTGGTGCTCATCGAGGGCACGGTCTCGAAGACATTCACTCTCGCCGCGACGGATCAGGACGATTCGTCGAACCTGCTCGTTCCCATCCTGGTGGCGGCCCCGGTGCACGGCACGGTAACGCTCGGCGCCTCCGTGGCGGATTCCTGCACCTATCAACCGACGCCGGGATATGTGGGCACCGATTCGTTCGCCTTCCAGGTGCACGATCCGCAGGGGCTGCTTTCCGCGACTGGAACCTGCGCCATTGCGATCAGGCCCAACGCCGTCCCCGTGGCCCAGAACCAAACGGTGGTCGGCTACCGGGAACTTGGCACGCCGGGGCGCAAACTGCTCTTCACCGACCCTGATCCGCAGTCCTGGACCTTCGCGGTTGTCGCAGGACCGTCTCATGGCAGCCTGTCGGCATTCTCGTCCAACGCCGGGACCTTCACCTACAAACCCAATTCCGGATATACCGGGAACGACGCCTTCACCTGGAGGGTGAGCGACGGCCTGGCCACCTCGAGCCCCGCCACGGTCAGCATCGTGCTGCGCGATCCGGCCAGCCGGCAGGGCGATCTGGTGCAATTGGTGGTTGACGAACGGGTCCGCGTTCCCCTAGCGGCGGAGATCGGCCGCCTGCGCGACGACCTGGTGAACGAGGGCTATACGGCCGAGATCGTGCCGTGGCCCGCCGCCTCGACCGTGGCCGCCCTCTGGAATCATCTGCGGACGGTGTGGACCGATCCCGCCCGCCCGCTGGTCGGGGCGATCCTCATCGGGTCGCTGCCGCAACCCATCAGCGAGAGATCCAAGGACGGGCTGGCACCCGACGATCTCGTGTACTGGAATCTCAGGACTTTCGATCTGGGCAGCCCCGAACGTTTCGACCGCGAATCCGACACCATCGATTATCAGATCTGGGTGTCGAGGATCGGAGTCGAGGACCTGCAATGGGGTGACGAGGTCACCCTGATCCGCCGGGCACTGGATGCCAACCACGCCTATCGCACGGGCCGGTCCCGCTTACCCCATACCGCCTATGCCTACAGCGCATTCAACAACATCGGTGGGACGTTTATGGACTACTACCCCGAGCAATTGCTGGAAATCTGGCCCGCGATGCTCTGCCACACCGAGTCCGAGTTCGGGGGCGGTGGCAGTGGGGTCCACCGCGCGCGGTTCCTGCCCACGCGCATGGACCTCGACGATAGCGCTGCCGATGCGCTGGTGGCCGCCGGCGAGATCTTCGTCGAGGATTCGCATGGCATCAAGGACGCCTATATGGCCGGCGCCTTCAGCACACAGGACCTCTACCGCTACATCAACCAGCAACGGTTCGTTCTGGCCAGCAGTTGCGTCTCCGGCGCCCCTGGCGGCGTTATCAACAATCACATCTTCACCCGGGGTGGAGGCTGCGTGTACGCCTTGGGCACCAGCGTTCCAAGCCAAGAGGGTACGTTCGTCCTTTTCCAGCGGGATAGGAGACCGGGCACGCTGGGGCCAGTCAAGACCCGTTGCCGCAGCCTTCTGGCCCGGCGCGAGAGTTGGGGCCGGAGTCTGCTCGATTCGTACTACATGAGGGTCAACAGCAAAACCATCCACTATGGCGACCTGTCCATGCCGGTCAAAGCCTCGCCCGCGAACGCCATGCCGGACATCGTGTCCTTTACGAAGACTCCCGCCACGGTATATCCCGGCCAACCGGTCACGTTCTCGGTGGCGGTGACCGATCCGGACGGCGCCGGCGAGAAAAGTCCCCATGTGCCCTTCCGGCACCAGGTCGAATGGTTCATGAACGGCTACAATTCCGGCAGAAACAACCCGACCTATGTCACCGATAACACCCAGGGCGCCGGCTGGACCAACAAGACGCATGTCTTCACCTCCCCCGGCACGTATGTTGTCCGCGCCGAGGTGATGGACGAATGGCAGGCGCGCGGCTGGCGGGAGATGACGGTGACCGTCAATGCCGCTGTTGACAGCGATGGCGACGGCATACCCGACTGTTGGATGTAGGATCATTTTGGCCACACCACTGGGCAGGCGGGCGACCTGTCGCTGGCGGATCAGGATGCCGACGGCGACGGGTACACCAACCTCCAGGAATACCTCGCCGGCTCCGATCCGCGTTCCCGAACCAGTCACTTGGCTGTCACCGGGTTCACCCTGGCACTCGATGGCTGGGAACTCGGATTCGCTTCCGTGTTGGGCAAGGTGTATTGGGTCGAGTACGCCACCAACCTGACACGTTCGACAGTCTGGCAGATCCTGCCCGTTGACGGAAGTACGAACGGCATCACCGGCGACGGCACTGTGATCAAGGTCGTCGACCCAACTGCCATCGGAGAACAAAAACGGTTCTACCGCATCCGGCTCAAACCGTAACAACCGACGTGGTTACTGATAATCGTTTGCAAGAATTCATGCCTCCAAACGGATGAGAAGGTCGTAGGCAACAGTGGCTACAAGCATGCATAATCAACATGTGCATGAAGATCTGATATGAAACGACGACACAGTCTGTTTGCGGGCGTGAGGTTTATTGGCGGGTTCGTTCCTGGGGTTTTGCTGATGGCGGGCACTCTGTTCGCAGCGCCGGGCGATTGGCCCCAGTGGCGGGGGCCCGATAGAACTGGCATCGGCGTCGGCGGGCCGTTGCTGGCCAGGGCCTGGCCGGGCGGTCTTGTCAAACTCTGGGAAAGCGAGGTCATCCAGGCGGGTTGGGAGGCTGGGTGGAGCACACCTTCGGTTGCGGACGGCAAGGTCTATTTATACGTTCCGCAGCAAATCGGCGGGCAATGGCGCGACGTCTTTATCTGTCTCAATGCGTCGAATGGACAGACGTTGTGGAAGAAAGATTATCCCGGAACGACTCCGCAACAGTCGAACTATGAAGGTTGTTCGACCACCGTGTGCGTTGACGGCGGCCGGGTGTACGGGGCCGGTTCCAACGGGGCCGATTCCGGCCCCATGCTCTACTGTCTGAACGCCGGCGACGGCAGCGAGATTTCCCCCCCCTGCTGCCGCCCGTTCTGGCCCTCTACGCAAAAGCAATTTTCTGCCATGAGACCGGCTCAACTCGGGGGTGACGGCCCGTCGGGGGTTGCGGTTCGGGTTCGGCCGGCAGCGTCAGTCTCCTCGAGAAATTGGAGCAAGGGAAACCGGGCGGCGATTGGCCGTGGCCGCTGTCGGGCCGGTGGCCGGCGTGGCCGGCGGCGTTTCGGCGGCAAAAGCGGCCGGAACGGCTAGGCAGAGCGCGAGCAGTCCGATGAGGGTGAGTGGGTGATGTTTCATGTGAGCGCGGTCACGATAGTTGATGGAGTTCTGGTCGCGGTAAATGATGGACGCG
>CAZTAJ010000105.1:0-15157 GCA_964611575.1 uncultured Verrucomicrobiota bacterium | reverse complement strand
AACAGAAGTAACGACCCGTGACACGTTTCAGGCACTCATTCCAGCCGGCATAGAGCCCTTCCCGCGGCACCTGGTGGAGTTTGATCCGCGGATCGCTCCGGTATGACTGGAGGAACTCCCAGGAGCCGTCATCCGAATGACTGTCGCAGACGATCAATTCCCAGTCGGAGCGGGACTGGTCCATGAGGGACCCCATGCGCGCCTCCAGGAATTGGCGCGCATTGAGCACGGGCATGCAGATGGAGATGCCACACGTCATGTCATGTCTCCGGCCGTTGCGGCTTGCGACGGAGCAGAACTCCGAGCGACAATAATCGTTGCGCCCATGGCGCGTCCCCCACATACCAGACGCGCCTGCCCACATTCAGCATCACCTGGCCGGCCAGCACCATTCTAAGGCGGAAGGCCAGACTGCCGGCCGATGACGTGACGCCAACACGGCTGTTGCCGGCGCGCCCGCCCCTGAGACCGGACAGCGTCCTGACTAGGCGTTCCGCCGACACGACGGCACGGGCATAGGGCAGCAAAACATGCCGGGCCGCGGCATGCGACACCGACCGCCCATAGACCGCGAGGCCGGGATCGATCAAGTGCCGTGACAGTCGCCGATACCCCTGAAAGTGATAGAACAGCAACGGTGTGTCGCCGACCAACACACGTCCGTCGCGGACGCGGATTTCGTAACGTTCCACATTCCAGGGAGCCACATTGGCGCCATCGTGTGTGCACACATGCACGCCGGCAAACCGATGTGGCCATGCGTCAAGATACTTCTGGTCGGCGAACCGATCCTCTTCAACCCGATCGTAGCACCATTCAATGCACCGTTCGCGCCACCACGCGGTGCAGGCCCGGCCATTGGCGTCATTCCGGAAGATGAGCAGCCCGACATTGTAATGCCCGTTCATGTCCAGATGGCGCAACCGGTCGGGGAAACGGTGGGGAATGATCAACACCGAGTCGGCTCCAAGCTCCGTGATCAACACCTCAATCGGGCTGAACAAATAGAGGTCGGCATCCATGTAGATCAGCCGCTCGACTTCCACATGTCGGTTCAGGAGATGATGAGTGAGGCATGAGGTCAGCGTGAAATAGTACTCGATGCGCGAACGGGTCGACTTGACGGCGGTAAGTTGGGAGTCAGCCGCCTCCAGTTCTGCGAGGGACAACGGCACAACACCAGGCAACGCGAGCCGCCTCAGGGTCTGCAGACAGGGCTCGTCCAGACAAAGCACGAACAGGACAAACGGCTCCTCCGACCAACGAACCAGCGATTCGTACAAAGGCAGGGCGCGGACCAGATACCCTGAGTCAAAGTATGTGCAAAAGTGTCTCATAGCCGCTGCGCACAGGAAACGTCAGGTTACCGCCAAGGAGGCATTCGCCGCTTCAATAACGCGACGCGCATCCTCGGCCGTCAATTGCGGGTACATGGGAAGGCTGAGGATCCCGGGCATGATCGCCTCGGTAGCCTGTAACCTGGCCGTGGGATCCAATGCCCGGTAGGCCGGTTGCTGATGAACCGCCTGCGGGTAGTGGATGGCCGTGTCGATCCCCCGTTCAGCGAGGGTGGCCCGGAAGCGTTCGCGATTCGGGATGCGGATCACATATTGGTGGAAGACATGCCTGGCCCCCAGTGCGACGCGCGGACGGGACTCCACCCCGGCCGATAGTCCGCTCGTGTAGAGTGCGGCGAGACGGATCCGCGCCGCGTTCTCAACCGTTAGGTACCGCAGTTTCACCCTCAGCACGGCCGCCTGGACCTCGTCGAGACGGGAGTTGAATCCCTCGATGGCGCTGACATAGCGTTCGCGCCAGCCATACTGGCGCAGTTCGCGGACCCGGTCGGCAACCGCCGCATCCCGGGTCACCACGGCGCCTCCATCGCCCAAGGCTCCCAGGTTCTTCGTGGGGTAGAAACTGAAAGCGGCCGCGTGGCCCCAACTGCCGGCCGGGATACCATTGAGCGCCGCCCCATGGGCCTGGGCACAGTCCTCGATCACCCTCAGCCCATGGCTCTCGGCCAACTTGATGATCTCGGGCATGGGGGCCATGGCTCCGTATAGGTGTACGACGACCACCGCCGTGACGCGCAGGCCTGAGCCCCGCGCCCGTTCCAGTGCTTCCGCCAGCGAAACGCCACTCAGGGTGTACGTGTCCGGGTCAATGTCAGCGAACACCGGCCGCCCACCGCAACGACGAATCGCCGCCACCGTGGCCACCGCCGTGTGCGACACGGTGACCACCCCGTCCCCGGCCGAGATACCGCACGCACGCAGGGCCAGTTCGAGGGCATCGGTCCCGTTGGCTACCCCGATCGCGCGCGAATCGCCGACGAACCGTCCAAACTCCTCCTCGAAGGCGGTAACGTCGGGACCCAGGATGTAGCGGCCATTGTCAAAGGCCCGCCGCACGGCTTCATCAATCTCATCGCGGTGGGCCTCGTACCCGGCTCGCGGATCAGTCTGGGGGATTCGTCTCATCGGTGTTTCCTGTTCGTCAGAGGTAGTGCGACAGATGGGCGGCATAATAGTCGAGCGTTCGCCGCAACCCCTCCTCAAGCGAGATCTGCGGCCGCCAGCCCACAGTCTCGCGAAAAGCGGAGTCATCGGAGTAGTAGTCGCCGATATCGATCCGTTTGCGATCAGAGGGGAACTCCCTGACCTGAACCCGGCCACCGCCATGCAGCCGCACCATGAGTTCGGCCAGATCTTTCAGGCTGATCACCGGGGTGCCGCCCAGGTTGAACACACGTCCATTGACTTGCTCGGCCAAGGCGGCTGCCAGAAGGGCGTCGACCACATCATCAACATAGGTGAAGTCCCGCAGTTGGTCGCCACCCCACACGTCAATCGGGGTCCCCTCGACCAACGCTTTGACCCAGACCCCCAGGAACGTTTGCCGCGCGTCCTTCACGCGCATGCGGGGCCCATAGGTATTCGTCAAGCGCAGGGCGCAACTCCGAAGACCGTACACATTGTTGTAAAGGATGTGGTACCACTCCCCGGCCATCTTGTTGATCCCATTCACATCGACAGGCCGCAACGGGTGCTTTTCGTCGACGGGCAGGTAGTCGGGCCGCCCGTACATCTGCCGCGTGCTGGCAAACACGATCTTGACCTCGGGATTGGCGTGCCGACAGGCCTCCAGGATGGACAACTGTGCGCGGCAGTTGATTTCCAAGTCCGTGAAGGGATCCTCCATGGAGTCCATGTGACTCGTCTGTCCGGCCAGGTTGAATACGGTGTGCTGATCGCGGACCAGGCTTCCAAGGCTGTATTGATCGCGCACGTCGGACACGTTGAGACGAATGGCATTCTCGATGCCCGCCAGATTGAACAGGTTGCCGCCGTAGAGCGGCAGCAGGCTGTCCACAATCGTAACGCGCGCGCCCAGGGCCACGAGTCGGTGCGCCAGTGTCGACCCGATGAAGCCGGCTCCACCCGTGATCATGATCTGTTTGCCGTCCCACACTGCACTCATAGGGTCACTCCTGCCTGATGGCCACCGGCACCGGCATTGCCACGTCGCGTGCTTTCACAGTCCCCTGTCAGGGCTCCCGCCGCCGCAGCAGGAACCCACGGTACTCCGAAGGAATATCGGTCTGGTCCGGACAGAGAAACTCCGCCATCGGCTCGTAAGCCGGAGCCAGTGTCGTCAGGAATCGCGTCCGACTGAGAAACCAGCAGGGATACGAAGCCGGGTAGATGCAGGGAGGCACATGCTGGACCGTCAACCGGTCTCGATCGTCCAGCGTGAATCCCGCGCGGTCGCACACCAGGTAAGGGGCGCGACTCCGCGCCAGGCGCGCCAGCAAGTCGTAGGGGCATTCGATATAGGCGAGAAAGCCCGACATCAACACGACGGCATCATCCCCGACTTGAGTTACGGCCTCATCGAACGAAGCACGGAACATCAAGTGCCCGTCTTCAAACTCCCGCCGTCCCGCCTCCACATAAGGCCCTTGCTCCACAACACACCAAGCGACTTCGTCAAGGGAGGCCAGGAAGCGGCGGTTCTGGAAGTAGGTGCTCCCGAGCGCGCCGCCCATGTCGATGATCCGCAGGCGGCCTTGCATGGCCGCCGCGACGTGCATCAGGCAAGCCAATAACGGCCAGTTGTAGTCGGGGGCCTCAAACACCACCGAGTCACGCTCGAAGGCGGCCTTCCCGTCGCGCACCAGACGGGCCGCCTGCAGGGTGCGCGAAATGATCGTCTCCGCGTCGTACCCGGTCGCTTCCGCGGCAGCCGCCGCCCAGTTCGGGTAATCCCCCCTCCAGCCATGGCTCACCTGGTTCTCCCAGTCCGGGCGCCCCAACACCCGGCGCAAGGCGCCCACCATGGGACGTGGCATCACCATCCTGATCACACGGCTCACTCGGCTCATGGTCCACCTCTTGATCGCCATATGGCCCGGAGGCGTGCTGAGAGACGCCATCGCGCCGCCTGCCATGTCTGTCCAATCGAAAAAGGCGCTTGATACACCGTATGGAAGATCGCCCGGTCCGATCGTGGCTTGATCCTCACAGTCGCGGGATGCAACAACGGAAACGACAGCCGCCCGGCAGGCAGACCGGCCAAGGGACACGAGCCGTCAGCCGTATGCGTCGAACCACCGCCAAACCCGATGTTGGTGACCAGGTTGACCCGGGGAATGAGCGCCACGCTGTCATTCGCCCAGCAGGCATGGACCCATGCGTAATCCCATGTATCGATGCGGCCCGCTCTGGCCATATCAAAGTGCTGCCGCCAGTATTGCCGTTCCTCTCGGGAGGACAGCCTTCGGCGAAGCAGTTGGTCGAGAGTTCGGCCGCCCTGCAAGACCATGTTCGGATCGTATCGGTCCCATGCCCGTCGCCATGTGGCCCAGCCCCAGACATGCGGGTACGCCGTAAACAGATAGCTGTCACGGCTCCGGCCGTCATCCGGAAGGAAATTGTCGCCGCCGATATGCATCACGCGCGGATCATCGCGGTAACGGTCGAGCAACTCGGTGCAGAAAGGGAAGAACGAGGCGTCCGGAAGACAGTCGTCCTCCAGGATGACCGCCTCGGGCACCTCGGAGAAAACCCGGTTCAATCCCGAGACCACGCGTCGGCGGCACCCCAGATTGCTGTCCGCATAGTCCCGGTGCACTTCGCATGGCCAGTCCACCGTCTCGGTGATGCGCCGCGCCTCGGCCACTCCGGCGATATCATCCGGGCGATCCTCACGCGGGCCGTCGGCAATCACGAAGAGCCGCTCCGGTCGCGCGGCGGCGATGGCGCGGAACACACGCCCGGTCTGCTCCGGCCGGTTGAAAATGATGAATGCGACATTCATGGTTCTGTCTGGATCGCGGTTGCCGGCCATTCAGCCACGCGACATGCCTCGGCGCAGTCGGGCCCAAACCGTCCCAATAAGCGGTATGCGTCGAACGTACGCTCCAATCGCGTGCCGGGACAGGCGTGCACGGGGTTTCGAAGTGGTTGGCCGCCAGTCGGAAAAGGCAGTCTTTGCCAGGGCTTCCTCAAACCACTGACACGACGGGTGATGAATTCCGGCATGCCAGGGCTTGTGGGCCGATGCGAAATGAATCAAGCGCGCCTCACGAAACACACCGGCACTGTAAGTGGCGTCGTCCTGCCCCTGGACGGGCTCGACGCAGACGACTCCAAAGTTCCACGCATGGCCGATGTCCCCCCATCGGCCGGCCAGGATGGCGTTGATCCCATCCTGGTCGTGAAAGATGACATGTCGGCGATACCGGCGCAGGTATTCCAGGATTCTCTCGGATATCCGCTCTCGTCGCCAGCACGCCACATCCATGACCAACACTCCTGAGTTCAGGTACGGGGTGTCAGCCGGAATGCCAAGTTCTCTGTAGAGCGTCAATCCCGCCGGGTCGCTCACCACCTTGGCCCCCTCCTGGACCGCCAGCAGCGGTCGCCCTTCCATCGGCAGATCCCACAACTCGCCGATATCGCCGTTAACCAGGATGTCCACATCCAGATAGATGGCTTTCGTGATCGTGTCAGGCAGCAGGTGCGGAATCAGAATCCGCGCATAGGCGGCCGGCTTGATGTGCCCCGACAACGGCAGCCCGGCAAGCATCTGACGACGCAAGCGGATCCAGTGGAGGGACAACTTGCCGGCATCGATGGATTCTTCTATGCGTCGGCGACTGCGCCGGCTGATGCCGTTGTCGAGAATGAATACCTGTGCCGCCGGATATCGTTTCAGATGCTGCTGCAGACCCACGAGAAGAACCGCCAGGGGGGCGGCATAGCGTTCATCGGCGGCACATACAATTACGGGGCCCATCGTTGTTCCTGACCATTCACCGTGATCTGCAGGCATGCCTTGCGCGGGCAATGCCCAGGAAACTCCAACCGATCAGGCGCTGAATACCCATGCCCGCATGGAGTCCGCGGGGCGCCCCGCCGACCGATTCAGCCCATTCCCGAAGGACATCCTGTGCGACCGGGGGTTGCCGGGAATCGGCCGGGCTCCAATTCTGAGTCTGCCGCAAGTATCCCGCAACCGATTCGGCGCCGATGCCGCCGGGACTGGCAGGCTGCCGAACCCGCACCTCGGCAACAGACCGGGGCGAGACAGGGCGGTAGACAAAAGGCCTGGCGTTGCGCAGCGACACGCGTTGCGCGAGAGCCCAGCAGAAGCGGAGCGTGGCGTCGCCGCTGTAGCGCAACACATGGGTCCCCGTCCCATTCAGAATGGCACGACAACGGTCGCGGCAGGAGTGAGCCGCCGGCGAAGTGAGCCACTCCAGCATCCGGAACAACAAGGCGGGATGGGCGCCGAGTTTGTATAGGAATGCGCCCTCGTTCGCGGCGACGCTGGCGCACTCACTGAAGGCCGCAACGGCCGCATCCTCGTCGGATAAATCCGTCTGCGGAAAGAGTTCGGACCACGGGTGACGATTGACAAAGGCAATCGCACTGCGCCCCGACTCAAGAAAGCAGTCGGCCCACCGCGTACTCAACCCCTGGGCGGCATGTATTCTGGAAATGCAGGTGCGTTCGGGCAGGAACCGGGCCTCGTGTCGCTGCATCAGTCTCAGCCACATGTCATAGTCCTGGGCAGACCGCATGGTTTCGTCGAAGCCGCCTGTGGCGACCAGGCTCATCCGGTCGATGCAGACTGAAATGCCTGACACAAACGGACAGTTGAGCATCTGAATCAACTGCCGGCCGGGAGAAGGAATCGGCACCCAGGTGTTGGTGTCCAGCCGTTCTCCCGTCTCGTCCTGCAGCATCCTGAAATGCGTGAAGAAGAAGCGAATGGCCGGCTCCCGGGTCGCGGCCTCGCGGTGCACTGCGAGTTTTCCCGGCTCGAACAGATCGTCCGAACTCAACCAGCAGACCCACTGTCCCCGCGCCTCGGCCAGTCCCCGGTTGAGCGCGCTGGACACACCGCCGTTGGCCTTGTGAAAGACACGTATACGCGCGTCCCTCCTGGCATAGTCGTCCACAATGGCCGCCGTGTTGTCGGTTGAACCATCGTTGACGACAACGGCCTCCCAGTCCGGGTCCGTCTGCGCCAGCAGGCTGTCCAACGCCAGACCGATGTATCGGTCATGGTTGTACACCGGCACGACGACGGTGAAAAGGGGATTGGGTCCGACGATCATGGGGTTCGTTTCCGGGTATCGAATGCCGCGTCACACAAGACCATCAAGCGTCGGCACGATTAGGTCGACGGGACAACATCGTGTCCAGCGCACCTCGAACGAGGTGTTTGAGCACAAATTCAACATAAGGTCGGCTGAAGCGGGAGGGCTTGGCGGTTCTTTCCACCATGGTCACCAAGTTGAACAATGCCCGGTTGTAGGCAAACCTGCGGGCAAAACTGGCGACTTTCGTTCCTCCGTAGTGCCATTGGTGCAGGACCATCCGATCATCGACAATGCGCACCTCCAACCCGGCCCGCCGCACCCGACACAGGAATTCGTCGTCATCGCAGCACATGCCGTGCGCATACCGGGGGTCGAAGCCACCCAGGCGGTTGATTAAGACGGACCGAGCCATGCTCGCGGCGAAATGGTACGCCACCGGCCGGTGAATCGAGTGGTTGTACCACCCGTCTCCGCCGTCCTTCACGACGCCCTCATGGTTCGTGACCAATGACCGGGCGACGGCCAGTATGTCATCTGCGGAATTCAATCTCTTGACCCCGGCCTGTCCCGTTGAATAACACGCGTACGAGATGTAATCCTCCACCCCAATCCGCGAAGCCGCATCGTCAACGATGTTGTCGACGTGCAGACACTCGGCGTTCTGGATGATGACCACCTCGCCACGTGCCAACGTGAACCCGGCATTGAAGGCGACACAGGGGTTGGTGTGGCGGCCTCGGGTCAACCGCTTGATGCGGATCGGCAGCGCGAACTCATCCAGGCACCCGTCTTGCAGTGGCTCGCGTCGACTTCGATCGTCGACAATGATGATCTCCTGAAGATGACGAGGGTGATGCGCTTGAATGCTGCGCAGCGTGTTCTTCAACTGCTCCAACCGCTCGAAATACGTCATGACGACGGAGACGGATCTCGCAGGAGTGTCAGTCATGTTTTGTCCGGGGACAGTCATTCAATTCGGCCATCGTATGAGCGGGCAGGTGGACCCGCGATCACACCGCCATCAGCCCTGGTGGAGGTGCCCAAGCAACACCCGGATGACCGTGTCGCTGACATGCTCGGCCATGTATTCAGGGGGAGGGGTCCAGTCCGTTCGCCGGGACAGCACCGTCCGCACGCATCGGAGAACCGCGTCGGTCTCCGCGCCACTCAACATATTGCTGCCGCACTCGAGGGTCTCGGGGCGTTCCGTCACGTCGCGAATCGTCACGTTGGGCACCTTGAAGATGGCGCACTCCTCCTGCACCGTCCCGCTGTCCGAGAGCACACACATGGCGTTCCGCTCCAGGGTGATGAATTCAAAGAACCCGAAGGGCTCCATGAAGCGAAGTTCCGGGTTGTCAATGGCGACGCCTTGTTGCTTGAGTCGCAACCTCGTGCGGGGATGGGTGCTGACGATCACGGGCACATCATACTCGCGCTGGACCCGATCGCACGCCTGGATCAAACCTGCCAGCCGTTCCGGAACATCCACGTTTTCGGCCCGGTGCATGGTCACGAGGACATACTGGCCGGCCTTCAGTC
The DNA here is from genome assembly GCA_964611575.1 of uncultured Verrucomicrobiota bacterium. GTDB lineage: Bacteria > Verrucomicrobiota > Kiritimatiellia > CAIKKV01 > CAITUY01 > CAITUY01. Next base: position 6,000 of record CAZTAJ010000105.1, on the reverse strand, counting down.
CGAGATCAGCCAGCACCGTCGATTGACGAATCTGCGGCTCATAGTGGGTGATCACCTCGTAGATCGGGTTCCCCGTCACGAAGATGCGATGTCCCGCAATGCCCTCCCGCAGCAGGTTCTGGCGACTGCGCTCGGTATAGGGCATCAGCACATCGCTGCTGTGGTCGATGATCCGGCGGTTAACCTCCTCGGGTACGCGGTCGTCATAACACCGGTTGCCGGCCTCCATGTGGTACACGGGAATCGCCAGGCGCTTGGCCATGATCGCCGACAGGGCACTGTTCGTATCCCCGAGAATCAACAAGCGGTCAGGCTTCTCGCTCAGCATCAGCCGTTCGACCGCCGGCATCAGGGCGGCCAGTTGTCCGCCGAATGACCCTTGGGCCTCCAGGTGATGGTCCGGGTCACGCACACCCAGTTGCTGGAGAAAGACGTCCTTCAGCGTTTGGGCGGAGTTCTGCCCGGTATGCACCAGCACGTGATCGCACAACCGATCGAGCTTGGCCGCAATCACGCTCAGCCGGATAATCTCCGGACGTGTCCCTAGGATGGTCATGATCTTCATGGAATGCTCCTGGATCGAAACTCGGGAATATGGGCTGCACCCCGGCCTTCCGGCGCCCGTCACCGCAACAATTCTTCTTCGCCTTTGGGACTGTCCTCGACCCGCAAGTTGTTCCGGGCCAGCAAACCCGCCACTTCTTTTGGCGACATCACATCCGTTGCGGAACTGTACTCCGCCGGCAGCGGGACAAACCGCCTCTGGCCGACCTGCAGTTCCGGCAGCATCGGCCGGATGACGTAGTAATCGCCACGGGGACCCGTTCGGTGGGACTCCTCTTCGGACACCAGTATCTCATGAATCTTCTCGCCGGGGCGGATCCCGGTGATCTTTGTCTTGATCCGCCGATCTCCGATCAGGGCAACCACGATATCCACAACGCGCGCCGACGGCACCCGGGGGATGTAGGTTTCTCCCGCCTTGGCGTGCCGAACGGCGGCAAAGACCGTGTCCACCGCCTGGTCCAGACTGAGCAGAAAGCGAGTCATATCGGGGGTGGTAATCGTCACGGGGCCGCCCGCCCGGATCTGCTCATGGAACAGCGGGATCACCGAACCGCGCGAGGCCAGAACATTCCCGTACCGGACGCAGACAAATCGGGTCGAGGGGCACTTCAGGTTGGCGCTGACGAATACCCGTTCCTGGAGCGCCTTCGTCATGCCCATGACATTGACCGGCTTGCAGGCCTTGTCGGTCGAAATCCCCACCACCGTCTTCACCGGCAGCCGGCCCTCGCGAACGGCGCGCACAATATTCTCGGCGCCGACGATATTGGTCTGGACGGCCTCGAACGGAAAGTACTCGCAACTGGGCACCTGCTTGAGCGCCGCCGCATTGAACACGACGTCCGCATCGCGCAATACCGTCTTCACCGCATGCAGATCGCGGACATCGCCAATCTGGAACTGCAGCACGCGCTCGAAATTGCGGTAGATGACCTCGTCCGTGGCCACGCGCCGATGCTGATAGGAGAGCCGCATGTCGTGTTGTTTCGCCTCGTCACGGGAGAACACCACGATGCTCTTCGGCAAGCCCATCTCGCCCGTCAACAAACGGCGCACCAGCACCTTGCCTAACGATCCTGTTCCCCCTGTGACCACCACCCGACTATTTGTGAGCATCGCGTTCGCCTCCCAAGTTTACGTATCCTGATCGCATTGCGGCGATCATCGCCGGCCATGAAGACGGCCTGAACCCCGTCGCACTTCGAAAACGCGCGCTGTTCAGCGTGCGGTCGCACATAAACTCATCGTCCGGATCGATCTGCGTCTTTGTTCCGTAGACGGTCCCGATCAGTTGCAGGAGATCATGCTTGGAGATGGGCTCCGCTGCAACATGCCATACACCGTGCAAGTCGGGATGTTTCCGGATAATCAACTCAAGCACGCCCGCCAGAGCGTCCGTCGTAAAGCCCGAAAATAGGGCCCGCCGATACCCCTTGCACGGCCCGGACTGTCCGAGAAACCACTCCAGGAGCCCGTGCGACGAACCCGTCTCGTGCCCGATGATGGAAGTCCGAATCGTCAGGCAGCCTGCCCCATCCACCTCACCCAGGAGTTTGGAGCGGCCGTACAAGTCCGGCGGATCCGGAAGATCGTCCTCACTGTAGTTCCCCTTGCGGCCCGAGAACACGCAGTCCGTGCTGAGATGAATCAACCGGCACCCCGTGCTGCGGCACGCGCGAGCCAGCAGATGCGGCAACATGGAGTTGATCCGAATACTGACCAGGGGGTCTTTCGCCGCCGCGACCTGCTTGACGATGCCAATGCAATTCACAACCACATCGGGGACCACACGGTTGATGACCGCATCGAGCGCCCCTTCCGCGAAAGCATCCACCCCGTCGAAAACACGGGCGGAGTTGAAACACGGCCATGCGCGGTAGTGATCCGCGCCGCCGCGTACGGTCACCGCGCAATCGCACCACGCGGGGAAGGTCTGCCAGAGTCTATGCCCCAGCATGCCCGCGCCTCCCAGAATGAGCACTTTGGGCCTGCGCTCAACACGTACTTGACCGCCGGTCGCTGTTGGACTTGTCGCCATATTACCCCGTTCTCCCACGTGTCACGTCAGCGGCAACCCGATGGTATGCCTGCAGGATCAGGGCACGCAGGGGTCCCTCATCCAATCGTTCGTAAGCCACGCGGAGGTTGCGCTCCGCGGCCTGGTCCACCAGCACGTCATCGGTCAGCCCGCGTCTCACCGCCGCGGCAATGGCAGACACATCCTCCGGCGACACCAGAAACCCGTTCTCGCCGTTGTGGATCCATTCGGCCGTCGATACCGTGTCGGATTGGACGGGGAAGGCCCCCAGGATCATCGCCTCCAGCAGGGTGTTGGGCGACCCGTCGGATGTGTTGACGGCAAGCGCCAGCCTGGACCGTCCCATGAGGCCCGCCATCGCCTCATGCGAGTGGGGAGGCAGCACCGATACGCGCAACCCGTACCGTGACCTGAGCGCCTCCACATAGGGCAGCAGCGCGGGTTTGCACGAGTAGATCTCCACGTGGTAGTCGCGGACCACGTCGGCACACTGTGCAAGCGCCTCCAGTGCCGTCCGGGCCCGCCCCGTAAAGGCATCGTCCTGGTAGCCCTTGACGGCAATGGACCGCCGAGTCGAGGGTGGGCCCTTGGCGTACTGCTGCATGTGCCTTACCGGGAATCCGCCGCCGACGGGAAACACGCCCAGCGTCTCGCCCGCGAAACCCCATTCGCGGGCCAACATGACATCGCGTTCGCAATCGCAGAACAGATAGCGACAACCCGACAGGAAAGCGCGGATCCGATCCGTGTGGACCGGCTGGTGACGGAAGAAGTAGATATCGTTGCCCCAGCAGGAGTAGATGATGGGTGGAAAAGGCGACGACACCCGATCCCGGACCGCCATCGTGAGGTACCCGGCATGCTGCATTTCCATGACATGAACGGCATCAGGACGCACGGTTCGCAGGGTTCCCGCCAGGCGGCTCTCCCGGGAAGGATTGATGCCCATCGTGTCCATCACGCGCTGGAGGCGATAGGCGCCCCGCTTCCAGGGCCAGCATCCCGCAACCTTGACGCTCGGGTGCAGTCCTTTGGGACGCCATAGCCCGACTCCATGAAGTGTCACGTCCTTGAGTTCCGGGTGCACGTCCATCGGCCACATGGAGGGGAACAGATGCAGGTCCCATCCCAGGCCGGACAACTGGCTCAGCCAGCGGGCCGTATGCACACTGTGGACCATCGCGACAACCAGCAGTCTCATGCCGGCCTCCGCGAGTAGTCCCGGCGATCGCTCCGCCGTGCCATGGCCTGGAGAATCGCATCGACGGTCGATGCGACCATCCCCCGGGCGCTGAAGTGCGTCTCGATGCGGGTGCGGTTCAAGGCCCCCAGCCGCCGGCGTTCGTCGGCGTTTGCCGCCAGTTGCAGGATGCGCTTTGCCAGATCGTCCGCCGCCCCCGCCGGCGCCAGATGCGCATACTGGGCCTCACCGACCGCTTCGCGGATGCCGGGTATGTCGGTCCCGGCGATCGGCAGGCCGGCCGCCATGCATTCCAGCACGCCGTTTGGACAACCTTCCATGCGTGACGAAAACACACCCAGGTCAGCCGCGCCCAACAGTCCGGAGACATCATCCACTTCGCCGAGGAACTTGACCGACGTCCCCAATTCGAGATCGAATGCCAGGGCCTTGAGCGGTTCAACCGTAGTGAAGAACTTCCCGGCGAGCAGGAGCACCGGCGACGCCCCGTTGGCCGTCCGCATGCCCGCCGCCTTGAACGCGACGGCCCACGCCCTCAGCAGGGTCTCGTGGTCCTTGAACATCGAGAGGCTGCCGATCATGCAGGCCACAAACGCATGCTCTGGGATATTCAGGCGACGGCGCCACTCGGCGGCCGGCGTTTGCGGCGGCGCCAGTTCGACGCCATTGTGAATCACGCGAATCCGGTCAGCGGGAATGCCCATACGCCCGGCCAGGAAGTCCGCCCCGCCTTGCGAGTTTGCCGTCGCGAAGGAGGCCTGCCGGCACGCCAGCCGCTCGACCCGCCGTTCAAGGCGCGTAATGTTGCCCTCGTCCCGCTGATTCCACAGGCACGCCCGGGCGCCCGCCCAGCGCCAGGACAGTCCGCACAGCACGTTGGGAATGTGGGTGCTGGGGAGGACAATGTCGGGGCGTGCCTTCCGCATGGCCTCCCCGAAATGGACAATTTGGCGGACCAGTTGCCACTGATTCCACACCAGTTCGGCCGGGACACGACGCCAGGGTAACCCGTGTTCGTCACAGATCGACGGCACGCGCACTCCGCGGTCGCTGGCCAGCCAGACCTCGACGAGGGCTCCATAGTCGCGCGCCAGGTGCGTGGCCAGCACGAGGGCCTGGCGCTCCGCCCCGCCCAGTTCCCCATGCCCCATGACAACCAGAACGCGCTTGCCGTTCAGTAGCATCCCACAGGATGCAGACTGACAGGCTGAAGACTGAAGACTGTCATCCATTGTTGGCTGTCCAGTGACACGCCGCCTTGCCGACACGGCTTGCGTAGTATTGGGTCTCTTCGCTCAAGTGTTTTGAGTCCTCGTACCAGGGCAGATGCCGGGCCATGTAGGCGCCCGTCGTTCGGTAGGCTTTCAGCCACGAACCGCCCTCCGCCAAGGGGCGGTACAGCGCAAACGTCGTGTCGATGGGCGCGGCAAAGACTCCCGGTTCGACTTCGTGTTTCCAATGTTCAGACTCCCACTGAATCACGTAGGGTTTGAGTCGGTACTGGTCGGGCAGATCGTCGATCCTGAGCCCGAGGCCGACCTTGTCCGCCTCGCGATGCCGACCCAGAACACCCGCCAAGTGCGCCAACACATCGTGCGGACATTCCTTGACGGGCACAACGTCCGGATCCGTGTAGACATAGTGCCGATAGCGCAGTCTTCGAAACAATGGGGTCTTCCACAGCGCATACGGACCGCCGTTGTCCCGCAGGCGCACGACTTTATGGCGGGTCTGCGCATAGAACGCCAGTAGCGGAGGATACGTCGATGCGTTGTCGAGAATGATGATGTTCGTCAGTCCGGCGTTTTCAAGCCAGGCAAGCAATTGCAGCAGGCAATCCAGGCGATCCCGGTTGTTGATGATCACGGGGACTGTTCGCCATCCGCGCCTGCTACGCACGAATCCATCGCACCACTGGCAGATCGGCTGCAGCAGCAATCGTTCGACCTTGCGGGCGCGATAGACCAGACCCGGCCCGTTCAGGCGTGCAAGGTCCCGGAATAGGAGGCGGATGTTCATGCTTCTTCCTCTGCACCCTTAGTCCCCCACACTTGGTCCCTCACCCTTAGTCGACGAAGAGTGTCGCCGAAGTGTATCCGACGAAGTGTGGATCCAGGCACCCTTGGTCCCCCACCCTTGGTCCCCCACACTTAGTCGACGAAGTGTATCCGACTGAGTGTATCCGACAAAGTGT
>CAZTAJ010000104.1:0-15241 GCA_964611575.1 uncultured Verrucomicrobiota bacterium | reverse complement strand
CGGGCCGCGGACGGCGACACGCCGTCCCTCCCGGGATGCGGCGAGCAGTCGTGCAATCTGCTGGGAGGGCCCGCATGATGCGGGCCGCGGACGGCGACACGCCGTCCCTCCCATAGTGGTGAACTCTGTTAGTGGATGAGGAGCACGGTGCCCCTGGGCTCCGGGATGTTTTCGTAGCAGCCCATGTCAATTCCGAGGTCCCCAGGGACGTACGGGCGCACGTGGCCGACCAAGTCGATCAGAACGCCGAGGTTGGTTGCCGTATTGAGGGCCGGACTGCCGGGCCTCAGGTGGTAGTCCCCGGCGGCGGCGTCCACGAAGCGCGGATCGGTGTAACGAATGTCCGTGACCACGTCCGTTCGCGCATCGGCATTGACCACGACTATATTTGTCGTATGACCGTAGACGTTGTTGTACGAGGCGTAGAAGTCGCTGAATTGAGTCGGCCTGCCGTCCCCCTGATCGTTGAACCAAATGCCCGTGGCGCCGTTGTTGGCCACGATGCTGTTGCGTATGCGCGCATCGCCGCCTTGCCATGTGGTGTTCTGATCGTGAATCTTGATGCCACCATCCGGATTGTCGGCCACGGTGCAGTACGACATGTCCAACCCCAATGTGGGCGAGGTGACGATGCCGAGTTGTTGCAGCACGGCGAAACCGCCGGAATTGGCGACAATCAGGCAATTGGTCACATAGAGCGCGTTGATGCCGCCGCCGGTGCCGGGCCCAAAGAGGGCCGCGCCGTCCGCCCCGGTGCCGGAGCAGGTGTTGTGGCGGAAGATGCAGCGGATGAGCCGGGCGCTCCCGGCGAACGCGCCGCCGTTCATGGCGTTGTTGTACTCGAAGAGGCTGAGCGTGACCGGGGCACCCCCGTAGCAGGCGCCGCCGAAGCCGGCACTGCTGTTGCCGATGAAGTTGCATGCGGAGACAGCGATGTCCGGACCGCTGCCGCCCGACGACGCCCACAGCGCTCCGCCGTTCTTGCCCGATCCCGTTACGGAGTTCGTCTGGAAATCCGTAGCGACAATGCTCAGGCCGACATGCGCCTGCGCCCATATCGCGCCGCCATCGCCGCCGGTCGAGGTGTTGCGGCGGAACAGGCAGTTCGTCACGATCAGCGTGACATCGTTGGCGCCGATGTCGGAGATGTACAACGCGCCGCCGTTGGTGGCATGGAGGGCATTCTGGAAGGTCAGGCCGTCGAACGTGAAACGCGGGTTGACGACGGCGCCGGTATCGATATAGGCGAAGGCCCGCGCGTTGGCGTTGGTCAGGTCAATCACGCTGGTGCGAGGCACGCGGCTGCCCTCGGTCCAGTCGTAACTCGAGACGCCGTCCCAGCCGGCGTACCCGCCCTTGATCGTCAACGTCACGGGGCAGATCATGCCGCCGACGCCGAAGTTCTCCTTGCCGCCGGCCAGTTGGGACTTGTACGTGGCGTTGGCCACGAGCACCGTCTTGCCGCCTTGCCCGATCTGGGCGATGGCCGCCACGGCGGCCGAGAGCGAGTCGAAAGAATTGCTCGCCGTCCCGAGCGCGTAGCCGGTCGCGTTGGTCCAGTCCACGTCCACATGGAACGTGGAACCCAGTTCGGTCCCGGGGTAGTTCGTGATCGTGACGGTCGCGTTGCTCGGCGTGCCGATGGCGTACGTGCCGGCGGTCAGGGTGAGTTGTACGTTTTCGTTGGCCTCGCTCAGGTACCAGTCCATGATCGGGGTAATCGTCACCGCGGCGCTGACCGCACCGTCGGGGAGATCCACCCAGTTCGTGAGGGTCAGATAATCCACGCCGTTGGACGCGCTGCCGCCGATGGTGTAGTTGACCCGGAGCAGCCCATTCGTGGCGGTGGCGGGCCGCGAGACGGTGAAGACCCCCGGAACCTGACCGAGTTCGACGGCGCCGGGCGTGGTGGCCGCCACGGTGACTTCGCCGGCCATGAACGAGATCGAGGGCTCGGCCCATTTCCGCGTCAGACTGTTGGTGGCGTAATAGCGGTAATAGTACATCAGGTTGGATTGGACATTCAGGTTCGTGGTGAGCAGCATGGCGTTCAGGCCGCCGAAGAAGTTGGTATGCGTCCAGGCGGTCAGGTTGGTGGTGGCGTCCGTTTCGCCCCAGAAGAGGTACACCTGCGCCTGCCCGCCGCCGTCGGACAGCAGGTTGCCGTTGAACGAGGCCGACTGGTAGGTGATCCCGGTGGCGGAACTGTTGGCCACGGACATCACATAGGCATCCTCAATCGCCCAGTAGCCAATCTGGTACGCGACGGTGTCGTTCGGGTCCCAGACCAGCGCCGGGGTACTGTCGGCGATGACTTGGGCCGTCGCCTTCGCATCCACGACCGCGTCGGCCTGTCCGATCTCGAGGATAGCGCCGGCCTGGCCCTTCTGGTCGGCATTGTTCGCGCCGTTCACGTCGGTGGCGAGCACGGCGTTCTGGCGCGTGCCATCATAGGCGCCCAGGGCGAACCGCGCGCCGTTGGGGGTGGTGGACACCTGGTCCGTCTCGCCCGCCGAGGCCAGTCCGAACGACCGCGGCGTGAACGCGAGGTTCGGCAGGGTCTGCGTGACGGGCGCCGTGCCGCCGGTTTCCTTGGTGAACATGCCGACGGTGTTCTTGGCGAGACCCAGGTTCAACGCCAGGTAGTGGAAGACGTCGCCGTTCCCGCCCGTCCAATTGAAGCCGTCCAGCGTCATGCTGGTGAACCTCGCCGACCAGGACAGGGCGCCGTTGTTCAATGCACCGGCGAAACTGTTCGTGAAGAGGACACTGTCCTTATTTGCGGCGTCATTGTTGCCCTGGTACGTGCCGATCCACCACTGCTGGGTGTTGATGTTGAAGACGCCGAAGCCATGGGCGGCGTCGGTGTAACCGGCATTGCCGGCCGGAGCGCCGATCGACATGGCGAAGACGAGTTGGGGCTTGAAAAGGATTCCGGTGAGGGGGCTGGCATTGGCCGCCTTCGTCCCGACGGCGGTCTTCAGGTCGGTTCCGCCGAAGGCGACGTAGTGGACCACATAGCCGACGGCGGCGCTGGAGTAGTTCAGGCTGAAGCCGTCGGCGTCGTAACTAGCCACGGTCGCCAGGGCGAGGGGCGTGGAGTAGTTGCCGACATTGGGGATTTCCAGCACGGCGTTGGTGCGCTGTTCCCGCCACGTCGCCGCCGATCCGTCTTGGCCTCCCGCCACGGTTACACTCTGGTTGGTGGGGTTGCCGTTGTCGGCGAAGCCGATCCAGCGGGCGGCGTTCAGCGCGACGTTCGCATCGGTCACCGGCACGCCCCAGAGCAGAATGGCCTTCGGTTGGAAGCCGAGGCCGGTGATGGCCTGAACCCCGGGGTCAGCCGGCGTGGTGAACGTGCCGGTCGCCGTCTTGACGTTCGCGCCCACGGCCGCTTCAGCCGCCTCGTAACAACCGAGGTCGTAGTTCGTGCGCGTGGTGCCGTCCAGATCCAGGGTGACGCTCAGGTTGGTGCCCACGCCGACGCAGGGGCCACCGTTCAAGTGGTAATCGTCATTGGCGGCGTCGACAAACGAGGGGGTGGCGGACAGGGAGAAGATCGCCTCGCTGCCGCTGGGGTTGTTCGAGGTGCCGTTGACGGTCAGGTAGTTGGTGGTGTTGCCGTAGACGTCGTTGTAGGCGGCGTAGAGTACGTTCGTGAGCGTGTCCCTGTTATACAGGTACACGCCGAAGTTGCCGTTGTTGGCGACGATCGAGTTGCGGATCCGGCAGTTGCCGACTTTCCAGCCAGCGTTCATGTCCGAAAAGAGAACGCCGCCCTTCGGGTTGTTCGCAACCGTGCAATGGGCCATATCTAAAACAAAGCCCGTACCTGGCAGCCCGGGCTGACCGTTAATCGCATAGTCACCTACATTCCGATAGATGAGGCAGTTCTCGAAATAGTTGACGCCCACGCTGCCGCCGCTGCCGCCCAGTTGAACCGCGGCCCCGCCCCCGGCGGTCCCGCTGGCTGTGCAGGTGTTCGTGAAGAAAACGCACTGGTAGTAATTCCAAGTTCCTGAACTACTGTATCCCGCGCCGCCGCTGGTGGCGCGATTGCCGATGAACCGGCAGCGGGTGAAGGAGGCGCCGCCGCCGCCGCCTATCGCCCCGCCATTGACGAGGGCTACGTTATTGGAAAACAGACAGTCGTTGAATATTGGCGCCGTTACGGTCACAAAATACATTGCGCCGTAATTGGTGGCGCTGTTGCCGATGAAATCACAGTTGTAAACCCTGGGCGAGTACGACATGTTAGAGAGGTATACGACCCCGCCGTTGGTCGCGTTGTTGTTGCTGAAGAGGCAGTTCGTCAGGGTCAGGTACAAACCCCACACGGTTGCAACGTTGATCACTCCGCCGGACGGAACATTGGTTGCGTTCTTGAATGTCAGTCCATCGAAGATCAAACTGTACGTGGCGTTAATCGTTTGGTTAAAAAAGCGTGTGCCCGCCACGCCGGCAATGTCGAGAATGGTGTCTCGTGGTGTGCGCGTCCCCCAATTGCCGACGCCGCCATACCCACCCAGAATCGTGAGCGAGCCGTTTGTACTGGAATACGATCCAGCCCCACTCCAGTTTTCGTTGGCGTCGTTGTAGGTGCCAGCGGCCACGATGTTGGTGTCGGCGCTGCTGTTGGTATTGGCCGCCGCGATGGCCGTCCGGAGGGATTTGAACGGTTCGGCTTGCGTGCCGCTCTCCGTTCCCGCCCAGTTCTTGTCCACGTAGAAGGTTGTGGCCGATGCCGGCCCCGCCGTGAGCCAGAGGGCGACTCCGGCGGTTGCCACTGTGGCGATCTGGCTCCAGACTGTGCTGCGCTGTGTCTTGTTCATACCGATCTCCCCTTGTTACGCGTTAAGGCACGTGGAGCTATGGAGTAATGGAGCACTGGAGTGTTGGAGAAGTGGAGTAATGGAGTACGGGAGTGTTGGGTTATTGCTAACCGACGAGTTGCACATTCTGTTTACTATTCCAACACTCCACTATTCCACTATTCCAATACTCCAATACTCCAACATTCCAATACTCCATTACTCCACTTCTCCAACACTCCATCCACTCCAACACTCCATCGCCCCATCACTCCATTTCCTGCACGCCGACCCAGGCAAACGGCACGCACGTTTCCTTCGGCACGTCCGTCTCGCCCCGCAGGCGACGCACCAGGACGTCGACCATGGCCGCTGCACAGGCTTCGGGATCAATCTCCAGCCTGACGACGGGGAAGGGGTAGAACATGCCCGATCCTTTGTTCGCGTGGGTCACCACGAGGACATCCTGCGGGACGCGCACGCCGAGCGTCAGCAGGGCCATGGCCGTCTCGGTGAAGAGCGTATCGACGCCGACCAATACGGCGTCCGGCTTCTCGCCATCACCCTGCCACAAGTCGTGAATGTGGTCCCAGCCGCTGCCCGTCGCAAACGGGTCGCGTGCCGTGCAAACCCACTCCGGGTGGTAGGGGACCCCGGCCTTGGCCAATGCCTCGCGGAAATGCACCTTCAGGAACCACTCCTCACCGACGGCCTTCAGGCTGGGCGGCTCGTGCTGCATGAAGGCGATGCGGCGGCGGCCTTGCGCGATCAGGTGGGCGACCGCCTCGCGAATCAGCCGGGCATGGTCGGCCCGCACGGAATAGAGGTAGAGATTCTCATCATGGCCGACCACGGGGATGCCGGCGGCCTCGAGCGCCAGGATCGCCTGGCGATCGCGGGGCCCCTGAAAACGCAGCACGGCATCGACGGCCCTATCGCGCGGGCGCGCCAGCAGGCCGGACAAGGACTCTTCCTCCACGCCGGACTGGGTCGTCGGCTGTTCGATGATCGTTTCTGTATCAAGCCCTTTGGCTTTCAACTGCTGCACGGCCATCTGCAGCAAACGATTGTGGAAATAGTATGGCGCCGACGCGAGATTCGGGGGAGTCAGCAACGCCACTCGTTTGGGGCGCGGCGTGATTGAGCGCACGCGGGTGCGGCTGCCCTGCCGGCGCTCGAGGAGTCCCTCGCGGCTCAGCAGACGCAGCGCCTCACGCAACGTGATGACCGACACATCGAACCGACGGGCCTGCTCGGCATCCGAAGGAAGCGTCTGCCCGACGGCGCAGGAGGACAGAATCTCCCGCCGCAGTGTGTTGGCGATCTGCTCGTGGTACAGGTTGCGCTTCTGTGTCGCCATGATGTTACTGTAGTTCCTGAAAAGCCCTCGGCGTCGCGTAGCTCCGCCCTCCAGAACTTCTTCCTAACCCGCACGATTGGAGGGGCGAGCCATGCGAGCCCGCGCTCCGAAAAGGATCCTGTAATCGGCACTCATCTTTTCTGGTTGAAGGATACGCCCAACCATGCGAGTCTGTCAACGACATAGTTACTAAGTATGCAAGCAAGGGATCAAATTATGACGAAGAAGACCTGGCTGGCGGTGTTGGTGGGTTTGATGGCTTGGGCAGATGCAGGAGCCAAGGGTGGCAAACTGCTCTACGACGAGGCGCTGATTCCGCAGCTCAATGTGCCGCGGATGGCAACGCCGCCGACGATTGACGGCACGATTAATCCCGCCGAGTGGCGCGACGCCGTCAAAGTGATGGGCATGGTCTCGACGCATTCCCTGTCATACAAAGACCGACCGGTGTCCTTCTGGCTCGCGTGGGATGCGACGCATCTCTACATCGCCGCGCGCAGCGACATCCTGCCGGGTCACCGCATGTACCGCAACGCCCGCGAGCGGCATACGGTCAACGTCGTGTTCGACGACGCCTACGAGTTCGGCATCTTCATGCATGACCGCAACAAGCCGGAGGGGGAGGTCAGCAGCTTCCTGAAGATCGTCCTGAACTCCCTGGGTGCTGGAGAGTACATGAAGATCTACCCGTCCATCGGGCAGAACATGTACAACTGGACGCCGGAACCTAAAATCGCCAATCGCATCTACGAGGCCGACGGCAAGCAGTGGTGGGACATGGAAATGGCCATGGACCTCAAAGACTTGCAGATGCCGGTCGAGAACAAGGCGGGCGACGCGCTGGACATCCTGCTGGCGGGCGACCTGAAGAATCCCGGCTGGCAATGGCTCGACTTCCCGAGCGCCTCCGGCCATCTGGAGCACTATGGGTTTTCGCGCACGATTCTGACGGACACCCAGCCCTACGTGCAGGTGGAGCGCATCGCCGGTCTGCATGATGAAAAGATCGACCTGCAAGCCGTCATTCACAATCCCGGCAAGGAGCCGGTGACCGTCAACGCCGCCCTGGCGCTGACCTACAATGCCCCGCCGAGCGCCAAGGCGGAACCGCGTGTGGTGGTCGATGAGAAGCAGTCCCTGACCGTCCCGGCGGGCGGTTCAGCCACATTCAAGGTGGTGAAGGCGTTTCCCGGTCTGGCCTATGAGAAGACCAAGTGGGGCGGTGGGGTGAATGGGTCGGATCTGCGCTTCGACATCAAACGCGCCAATGCGCCGGAGGCCGCACCCATCTATCGCTACGCCTGTAACTTCGCCGGGACCGACAAGAGCTACCTGGTTGCCACGCCGCGCACGACCGATTTCGAGGCCGGCATCAAGTTCAACCCGGCCAGTAACAAGATCGAGCTTTCCGGCGATACGCTCGACGCCAAGATTCCCGCCGGCAGCAAGGCGGCGGCTTTGACCTACGCGATCCAGAAGGATGGGACGCCCATCGAGAGCGGTCGCATTGCGCAACTCTCCAACCTCATCTTTAACGATATCGTCGAGTTGAAGGACTTGAAGGCCGGCAAGTACCAGGTGCAAGTGGCGCTGGTGGACGCCGAGGGGAAGACCCTTGTTTCCCGCAACGACCTGACCTTCGAGAAGAAGGACGAAGCGAAGGTGTACGCTCACTGGTGGCAGAACCGGATCGGACACACCGAGCGAATCCTGCCGCCGTTCGAGGCGCTGAAGGTCACGGGCGATACCATCGCCTGCACACGCCGGGCGTACGAACTGGATGCGCTGGGCCTGCCCCGGCAAATTGTCGCCAACGGCGGCAACGTGTTGACGGAGCCCGCCCGCATTGTCATCACTGTGGCCGGCAAGGACTATGTCGTCCCGACGAAAGGCGAGGTCAAGTTCACGTCCAAGAAGGATTGGCGGGTGGAATTCACAGGCGCACCTGTCGACGTCGCCGGCGTGCGGTTCACGACCGCGGGCTGGATGGAACAGGATGGGTTGGTGAATCTGGAGTTGACGTATGGACCGGAGGGTTCAGGGTTCGGGGTTCAGGGTTCAGATAAGAAATCAGGGACTGGCGGCAAACCGACTGTTCTCATTGACGATCTGCGAGTCGAATGGCCGGTGGATGGATCGTCTGGCTCATGGATGAGTTGCATTGGCGGGGTGGGGGGCAACTATGCCCCGCGCACCATCGACAAGGTGCCGGATGGGAAGGGGCAGGTCTGGGACACCCTCAGCGGCATCGGCAAGGCCGGGTCGAAGATGCTTGTTGGCAACTGGGAAAACAACCTCTGGGTCGGCAACGACCAGCGCGGGCTGTGCTGGTTCGGCGACAGCGATCAGGGCTGGGTGCCCAATGACGCCACGCCTGCGCACAGCCTGTTCCGCGACGGCAAGGCGGTCATCATCCGCAATCACCTGATCAACCTGCCCAAGGGCCAGTCGGCATTCGTGCTCGATGCCCCGCGTACGGTGCATCTCCAGTACAACGCCACTCCGTTTCGCCATTTCGCCAAGGGCTGGCGCTTGACCCAGGTCTCCGCCGCCAACGGGTTTTCGGCGCCGAATTGGAAAGCTAATGAGAAGGAGAATAACAAGGAGTACTTCTCCGTCCTGAGCATGCCGTCCGCCGACACCAATGACTGGGCCTATTACCTGGCCAAGTACAAGGCCGTGGCCGACGGGATCGCCAGCAAGGAAGGGTGGTATTCAGTCCGGCCGCGCCTGCATAACTTCCACAACAATCAGATCGCGCTGCGGGGCTACATGGACAAGACCCTTGAACCCGGTCTGTACGGCTACTTTGGCGCCGACTGGATGCCGGGCGAGGAGTCGCTCAACGCGAGTTACCGGGATTACATGCTGTACCTGATGAACCGGCACGTTCGCGAGGGCGGCCTGACGCATTACTACTTCGATATCAGTTTCACGAAGTCCGTCGCCAATCTCATCGCCGGATTCGGCTACCGCCTGCCCGACGGTCGCGTTCAGCCGGGCAGCATGGATGGCCCGTTGCGGGAGTGGTACAAGCGCGTTTGGGCGCTGATGGCGGAGACCGGCCACTATCCCGGCGGCGTCTCGGGTCATGCCACGCACTCCATCGCGCTGCGGGCCCTGCCGTGGACCGATGCGATCCTCGACAGCGAATACCCGATGAAGGACCCGGTCACGGTCTACACCAAGGACGCCATGATCGCCATGTCTTGCCCGCACAATTTCGGGGTCAACATCAACCATCTCGGCTTCATGCTTCCCGAATGGGGTTCGCTCCACGACGCCGGCATGGGCGGCAGCGGTTTCCCGTTTAATTCGGAGCCCTTCCGCCACTTCGGCATCGCCGCCGATGACGTGGAATTCCTGGCGTACTGGCGTAACCAGAAGATCGTCAAGCCTGCCGACGCCGGCGTGCTGGCGTCGGTCTGGAAACGGCCCGGCAAGGCGATCATCCAGGTGCTCAACTACGGACTCGATCCCGCGGGCCAGGAGAAGACGCGGTCGGCGAAATTGACGCTCGATCTCCAGGCGCTCGGCGTTCCCTCCCGGGCGAAAGCGGGCCAGGTGCGGATCCAGGAGATCCAGCCGGGCGGCGGGCGGATCAGCGGGCACAGCTCCATCTTTGACTGGTATCAGAAGCTGCCGGATACGCTCCGCTGGCCGAAGGATGAACAGCCCAAGGTGCGTCCGCCCGCCTCGCCGACCTTGGATCCGGCCTCGGGCAAGGTGGACGGCGTGGAGTTGTTCTATCACGACAGCCGCTTCCTGCTCATCACGTGGGATGAAGAGGCGAAACCGGCGCCAGCCGGCTTGTTCAGCGAGGCCGATCTGGCCCAGGCGCTCGCGTGGGGGTTGAACCGGTCCGAGACCAAGGCGCTGGATGCCGCCACCGTCAACGCCGTCGTGAAGAACACCAACGCGACCGTGCAGGTGCAGGTCTGGACCCGGCCCGGCACCGTCATGCTGCGTGTGGCCAACACCGGCGACAAGGCGGTTGATGCCAACCTGACGCTCGATCTGGAGAAACTGGGCGTAAAGGTCCAGAAGGTCTGGAGCGCCTACACCCAGTGCATCGGGGGGACGCTGGATGCCATGACGGGCGCCGTGCAGGTGAAGGGTGTGCCGGCAGGTGGAACGAAGGTGGTCTTCATCGACACGTACTGATTGTATTCCTCCTAATCGTAATCACTGGCGTCCCATGGGGACGCCGAGACTGTAGGCTATAGGCTGTAGACTATAGGAAATCCGATATTTGTGGCTCAGGTGCGCTCAAAGGCATTTACGATTCATTGTTTCCGCATTTGTTCGCATTTGCCTACAGCCTTCAGTCTAAACTGCTTCAGCCTTGGCGTCCCCATGGGACGCCAGTGATTACGATTAGGATTACGATTGCTTTGGTAATGGGTCACTGACGAGAGGTGGGGACGAAGGACATGTAGGGCGTCCGCTTGCGGATCGCCGTCTTATGCAAGGCGCGCCGACAAGCGGCGGCCCTACAAGATGCGGAACACCCTCTCGTGAGTGACCCCTTACTTACTTTGGAAGGCTAATGAAGAAGTTCATCTCTGTGGGCTTGTTGCTGACGGTCACCGTTGGAGTGGCGGCAGCGGACGACCGGGACCGGGAATGGCGGGAGCGCACGGGACTGCCGACGGCGCTGCAACAGGGTGCGAACCGGCTGCAGCCGGCGCAGGTGCCCGGCCTGGTGCTTTGGCTGGAGGCCGCCCAGGGCGTGACCACCAATGCGGCAGGCAGAGTCTCCGCCTGGGCCGATCGGAGCGGCCACACCAACACGCTCGTCCAGGACAGCCTCGAACTCCAGCCTGTGGTGCAACCCCATCTGGTTAACGGGCGGCCGGCGGTTCGGTTTGCCGGCACGCCGGGCTTCGGACAGGCGCTCATGCGTGACCGTCTGACGACAGGACCGGACGGGATCACCATTCTCGCGCTGGTCCGGCAGAATGCCGCGGAGGGGTATACGTCGTTGCTGACGTTCGGGTCCGACAGCGGAGTGCAAGGCGCGAAACTGAGCGGGGCCGATGCGCTGGTGGACAACGAGTACAGCGCCAATATTCCGGGCCGCGCGATCAACGGCACCGGCTTTCGGATTTGCGGCCTAACGGCGGACCGGCGTCAGGGTCTGTCGAAGCTTTTCCATGACGGCCAGCGGGTCGGGCAGTTGCGGAAACCATTTGCGTTGGCGACAGCCGGCCCGTTCATCCTGGGCACGCTGCGGCCCGGGCGGCAATCGATCGCCGCCGGGTTCAACGGCGACATCGCCGAATTGCTCGTGTTCAACCGGCCGCTGGCCGATGACGAGCGGCGGCAGATGGAGGTCTATCTGCAGGACAAGTACGCGCTGGGCGGGGACCGGATGCCCTATGTGACGCCGCTGGCTTCGCGCCTCCCGTTTGCCTACTACCCCGGTTATGGCGAGCTGGAAGTGGCCATTGACGCCGACGCGTTCTTTGCGAAGGCCGGCCAGCCGCTGCCGGCGACGATGCCGGGCGCCACCGAGGTGCGGGTGTATCCCCAGGGAGCGGACAAGGCGGTGGCCGAGGGCCGGGTGCCGCTGGACGCGCAGGGGCGCGGCCAGGCGATCGTCAAGTTGCCGGAGCTTGCGGATGGCGAGTATCGGGTGGAATACCGCATCGGCGCGGTGGCGGTGCCGGCCAGCCAGACCTTCAAGCGCCAGCATTTCGCCTTTGAAGGTTGCGCCTTCGGCAAGGAGCACAAGGTGTATCCCCCGTTCACGCCGGTCAAGGTGGACGGCAACCGGGTGGCGGTGGTGGATCGGACGTACACGGTGAACGCGCTGGGCCTGTTCGACAGTGTGAAATCGAAGGAGCGCGAATTGCTCGCCGCGCCGATGCAACTGGTGGTCGAGACGGCGGATGGGAAGCGAGTGGAATGGAAGGGCGGGGGCTGGTTTGACAGCGGCGTCAAGGGCCGGGTCGCCCATCCCGACCTGGCGGTGTTCAAGACGGAAGCCAAGGGTTCAGGGTTCAGGGTTCAGAGTTCGGTGGAAGTCGAAGAGGACGGGTGTGCGAAAGTCGCGCTCACCCTGAACCCTGAACCCCGAACCCTGGCACCCATCTCCCGCGCCTGGCTGGAGATCGCGGTCAAGGAGACTGAGGCGCCCTTGTTCCACTACGTCGGCGGCAACGGCACCATGCGCCATCATTATGCCGGAAAAACGCCGCGCGGCGGCCGGATCGTCTGGGCCATCGAGGAGGACTGTCAATCGTGGACCCCGATGGCCTATCGCGTCGAAAAGGGGCCGGACGACGGGGAGATCTGGAATTCCGGCCGGATCCTGCCGATGGGCCGCCCACTGGGATCGGGGTCTTGGTTCCAGGACAAGTTCGTCTCCTATGTCTGGCTCGGCGCGGAGGAGCGCGGGCTGGCCTGGTTCGCCGACAACCTCCATGAAGGCGTGCCGGGCGATGTGCCGGCGCAATCCGTGGTCCGGCAGGGCGACCGGATTCTCCTGCGGGTGAACCTGATTGCCGAGCCGACCGTGCTCGATCAATCGCGGCATTTCACGTTCGGTCTGCAGGCCAGCCCGACCAAGCCGCTGCGCGCCGACTGGCGCCGGCACGACGTGCCCGCCGGGGGTGGCTGCACGGTGGTGTGCATCGGCGGTTATTACTGCAACAGCAAGTATCCCGACGGCCGCGACTTCGGCATCGTGGATAAGGTCATCGAGGAGGGGCGCACCGGCAAAATCGATGAGGCGTACTGGAAGCAGAAGGATGCCAACCGCGTCTGGAAAGACGAAAAGGTTTTCGGCAATCAGGATTGGGTGCAGGCCTGCCACTGGGGCCGGGCGAACGGCGAGGGCCGCCTGGGGATGTATTTCGAGGAGCATGTCTTCCACCCAAGGATGGAGGAATGGGCGATCTTCCGCGACGAGTGGTCCACCGTGGAGTTCGAGCGTTTCACATTCCCCAACTGGTCCAACGCGCCCGGCCGGAACTACTGGGATTGTGGCAACGCCCGGCCCGTGGCACCGAGCCTCGTGGACTTCTGCCTGTACTACGGCAACGAGTATATGCGGCGCGGCATCAGCCTGTATTTCGACAACGCCTATCCCACCACCACGGCCAATCCGCGTATCAACGGGTTCGCCGGACCCGACACGACGATCTGGGGCTATCGGGCCTATTACAAGCGCATCTGGAAACGGATGCAGGAACTCTATCTGACCGGGGTGGTGGACAAGCCCCTCGACTTCACCGGGCACATCACGAATACCCAGGTTCTGCCCATGAACACCTGGTTCACCGCCACGCTGGATCTGGAGCAACCCTACCGCGTGGACCGATCCCGCGCGCCGCGGACCGTGGCGGCGGGCGACGCCTCGTGGATGAGCAAGGGCGACGGTTACCGGTTGCCGTTCCCGCCGGATTACACGCGGGCGATGACCCTGGGCCGCACCGTCGGCGTGATCCCGCACATCATGTTTCCGCTGCCCAACTGGGGCGACTACCGCGATGCGGCGTTGCTGAAGACGCTGACCGAGGCGAATTGGAATTCCGACGCCGGCATGCAGTTGGTGCATGAGATCGCGCGACCGTGGCGGGCACCGGGCTGGCAGAGATCCCCCGAAGGCGGCTACCGCGGCGCGCGGCTGACCGACTACGTCGCCTGGTTCGGCTATGGCCAATCCAATGTGGTCGTGCATAATTACTGGGAAGAGAAACCGTTCGTCACGGTCAGCGATCCCGAGGTGAAGTGGCTGGCGCTGGAGAAGAAGGATTCAGGGTTCAGGGTTCAGGATTTAGTGCGGAAAGACACTGGCTCGACCCCAACCCCTGAACCCCGAACCCTGAACCCTGAACCCATTTCGGGCCTCCTCCTTCTCCAAAGTTACAAGGAAGAGCCGGTGACGGTTTCCGTCCGCTACCCCGGCGGCGCGGCGATGATGGATTTCTTCACCCGCGAACTCTTTACGGCCGATGCCCGGGGTGCGGTGGCGATCCCGGTGGCCGGTGTCTATGGCACACGGCTGTTGGCCGTCGCGGGGAAGCGGGCTGACCTGCCCGTGGTGCGGCCGGCCGGCAGCCTGGCGTTCGACGATTTCGAACTCGGGTTGTCGAGTGCGCTCACGCAGTCGGGCGCCGGTATGTCTGTGGCCGAGGCTGAACAGGAGCCCGGCAACCACGTGCTGCGCATTCCACCGGGACATCCGTCGACCGAAGTTCTGCGTTCTCACGGGACTTTGGAAACGGGCGACTACACGCTGGGCTTCCGGTTTCGCCTGGCCAACCTGCCGTCGGGCGCCGGCCAGGGCGGGGTGCTTTCGCTCGGGTATCGCGAGGCGGGCGGGCGGCGCTTCTTCTTGGGCTTGGGCCTGAGCATGTCCAAGGACGCGCCGGGCCGGTGGACAGTGGAGCATCCGCGGCTGGTGAAGGACGGAGGCGATGGCGAAGGCTACCAAACCGTGCTCGCGAGCCGGGCGGTCGCAACGCCGGTGGATACCGCGTGGCACCGGCTGTCCGTCCGCGTGCAGGGCAAGCGTCACCAGGTGCTGCTTGATGACGTGTTGGTGTTCGAGGGCGAGGACGACCGTAACCTGACCGGTGGATTCTCGATCGCTCCCGGCTGGGGTTGGGACTTGCCCATCAAGGCCGTGGAGATTGACGATCTGCTGGTGACGGCCCCAAGGTCTGAGTGAGTGGTATGCAAAGACACGTACTGATTGATTGCAGTTTTCGTAATCGCAATCTTAATCATAATCCATTCTAAGGAAATAGATGTACTGGGTCACTCACGAGGGGGGCGGAGGACATGTAGGGCGTCCGCTTGCGGATCGCCATCTTGCGCAAGGCGCGCCGACAAGCGGCGGCCCTACAAGATGCGGGACACCCCCTCGTGGGTGACCCGTTACAAATAGATTACGATTACGATTAAGATTACGATAAGGATCCTGTGAGATGCTTATGAAAACAAAACAACCTTTGCCGCATCTGCGGCGTCAGGGCGGCGCCCTGCAACTCGTGGTGAAGGGCGAACCCTTCGTCATGCTGGCTGGCGAATTGCACAACTCCAGCGCGTCGAGCCTGGA
>CAZTAJ010000103.1:0-15506 GCA_964611575.1 uncultured Verrucomicrobiota bacterium | reverse complement strand
AATAAGCAGATCGCACTGATAACCGGCGCCAGTCGGGGAATAGGGCGGGCGATAGCCGTGGCTTTGGCGCGGCGAGGTCTGCATATCATCATTAACTTTCTGAGTCGTACGGATTGTGCTGAGGAAACGCTCAGGCTGGTCAAGGAACAGGGCGGTACGGGTGAACTTCTTCCCTTCGATGTCGCTGACAATCTCGCGTGCGAGAATGCCGTGCAACATTGCATCCAAGCGCACGGACACATCGATGTTCTTGTGAATAATGCCGGCATCAGGAAGGATGAGTTACTGGTTTGGACCGTTCCGGAGGACTGGCGGGCCGTGATCGACACCGATCTCACCAGCTTCTATAACGTCACCCGCCATGTGGTGAAAGAGATGCTTCTCAAACGCAAGGGCAGGATCGTTACCGTCTCCTCAACGTCCGGCCGTACGGGGCTGCCAGGCCAGGTGAGCTACTCCGCGGCAAAAGCCGGGCTTATCGGCGCAACCAAGGCGCTTGCCAAGGAGGTCGCCAAGCGACATGTCACGGTCAACGCGGTTTGCCCTGGATTCATCGATACTGAAATGATCGACAGCATGGACCGCGAGGCGCTACTGCGAACCATTCCGCTGGGACGGTTTGGAACAGCGGACGAGGTGGGAGAGACCGTCGCATTCCTGTGCGGCGATGCGGCAGCTTACATTACCGGCGCGGTCATAGATGTTAATGGCGGCGTATACACCTAATACGAGGGCGCAAGAGTATGAGACGAGAGGAAATCATCGAAAGAGTGAACAAAGCGATCTTGGCTGACTTCGATGTTGAAGAGGAAGTCATGCGCCCCGAGGCCAAGCTCGGTGACGACCTCGGCTTGGACAGCCTGGACGGGATCGACTTGGTGGTTGCCATCGAAAAGGAATTCAAGGAAAGCCGCGTAACAGTTGCCGAGGGGGCTGTCCGCAAGCTGCAGACCCTCAACGACATATACAATTACGTTGAGGTGCATGTTTCTCAAACACACTAGTTGGACAACCAGCCCTCGGCAGTCAGCCCTGCTTCCGATTGGCGGCCCGTACTATCGTTGAGACTGACTTCACCCTCCATGACGACGCAGTCAGAGATTGAGCAGCGATTACTCGATTTCCTACGACGGGAAGTTCTCCGGGGGCAATCCGCCGTCGAGCTGGACACCGATCTTGTTGCCGCCGGCGTTGACTCCTTGTCGCTTGTGTCCATTCTCTTATTCGTGGAGCGCGAATATGGAGCCTGGATGCCGGAGACGAAAATCACGGCTGAAGTCTTGAAGAATGTCCGGAGTCTTGCCGCGCACGTTCTGAAGCATCTTGCATGATGAGCCGGGTCTATATGAACGGCACCGACTACATGATGTCGGTGTTTGATCGCCAGCTCAGAACCATCGGGTGTTCGGGAAACCTATCGCATCTCATCCTGGGGGTGCCGTTGTCGCCCGATGGCGAGGCCCTACGCGCGAGACTCGTGCAGGTTGGCGAGGCCCTCCCGATGCTCTCCGCACGGCAGAAGCGAGGTTGGTTCTCTCTGCTGCCATATTGGCAACTGCCGACGAAGAATGCCCGGCGACCGCCATCTCTTCGAACCGTCAGCGTCGATTCCATGAAGAGACAGAGCCTCGAAACGCTGCGTGCCGCGGTCTTCAACGAGTCACTTGATGTCGAGCACGGGGAACTGGTCCGATTCACCGTGCTCCAAGCGGCGGATCGCGCAGAGGTTATCATGACTTGGGCTCATGCGCTGATGGATGCGCGGGGGGGCGAGACCCTTCTGTCTTGGATCGGGGGGGGGGCGTGTGCCAAAGCATCCTTCGGCAGGCTGGACCCCCGGAAGGCGCATACGAGGAGGGCGGTTCGGCGCGAAGGCGTCTGGCACGACATGCGCCAGGCATGGAAAGCGCTACGATGGTTGGACCACATCGGAACCCCGCCACCGCTTTCAATCTACACGGCACGTGCGAGTCAGGCACAGCCCAGGCAAAGTGCCCTGTATTTGTCGTTCTCCGAAGAAGAAACCGCGACGATTCGGACGAACAGTTCCGGTTTGTGCGGATTTCTCGGCGAAACGAACTACTATCTGGCGTCCACGCTCGTGGAACTCGACCGACTCTGTGTATCGTGCGGTATTCCCGCGGAGAGCTACATTGTCAATCTGCCCTCCAATGCCCGTGACAAAGGGAGCAACGAGCCGGTCTTTTCCAATTACTCCTCATTCATCACCCATTACCTGCGGAAGAATCAGGTGTCGGACCTGGGTGCCGCCATCCAAGCCCTCCAATTCCAGACCCGGGAATCCCTCGGAATGAAACTGGGCGTGGCGTTCGACTGTTTCGGGACACTCGTGAGGCGGATTCCTCCGAAGCCTTACTGGGACCGGATGAAGATCGCTCTCAACGATGAACTCGGCAGCATGTTTTTTGCAAACACCGGCAACGCGCACTCCGAACTCGACCGGTTTCTGGGGCAGGATGTCCGCTACCTGCATCACGCGACCAGTGTCACCTGCCCCCCGGGGCTCGGCGTGTTCTTTCATACATTCAAGTCAAGACTCTGCTGCACCATCATGCTGATAGAGGGTTTGTTGGATAAGGGCGAAGAATCCAGTTTCGCCGCACATTTGCGCCAACGCCTGCTTCACCCGATGGATGCCGTCGGAGGTGACGCATGAAGGTGCTGCTCGTCGCCAGCAACCAGGCCCGATTTCCGTATGCGGTGGCGCCTCTGGGGGCCGCTTGCATCAGCGGGATGCTACGGCAGTCGGGACACGAGTCCCGCTTGCTGGATTTGTGCTTTGAGCGCAACGTTGGTGACGCCATCGGGAAGGCTGTACGTGCGTTCAAACCCGATGTGGTCGGCATCTCGATCCGGAACCTCGACAATTGTTCGTTCCATCATCCCCGCTTGTATTGCAATGCCGATCGCGAGGTCGTCGCTGCGATACGCCATTGGACTGACGTCGAGATTGTCGCCGGCGGCAGCGCCGTCGCCGTGGGCGGCATGCGCCTGCTGCAGCATCTGGGCATTCGATATGGTATTGCAGGAGAGGGGGAACTGAGTTTTCTGTCGCTGCTGAAGTCGATGGAGGTGGGAGCGGGCTTCGCGGGCATTCCCGGCCTGCTCAGTGTCGAGCCCGTCGGGTGTTGCACGTCGGCTCCGCCCGTTTTCGACTGCGACCTCTCCCGGCTTCCCATGAATGGATGCGAGGGAATTGATTACCGGAAATACTATAAGACAGGTGGCTTTGTCAGCATCCAGACAAAACGCGGCTGCTCCTTCAAATGCATTTACTGTAACTATCCGGCTTTGGAGGGCTCGTGCTATCGGCTCCGGCCTCCGGGGCAATGCGTCGATGATCTGGAACGCATCGTGAAAGACCACGGCCTGCGCGATTTCTTCTTTGTCGATAGCGTCTTCAATCTTCCTGCGGAGCACGCCTTGGCCATCTGCAACGAAATCATCCGGCGCGACCTCCGGATTCGATGGATGGCGTACTGCAACCCCATTGCGCTTGACCGCGAGATGGCCCGTGCATTCCGCCGATCAGGGTGCGCCGGCGTCGAATTGGGCCTCGACGCCGCGACCGAAAAGATGCTGAGGAACATGGGCAAGGGGTTCTCTCAACGGGATATCGCGGTTACATTTGAAGCGCTTCACGCCGAACGTCTGCCTTACGCGGTGTTTTTGCTGTTCGGGGGTCCGGGCGAGACGTGGGACGACATCAAGCAGACGCGGACGTTTTGCGATCAATGCTGCACGGCCAACGCCGTGTTCGCCTCGTTGGGTATTCGGATCTACGCGAACACCCCGATCCATGCCATTGGCATGGGTGAAGGCAGGATCACCGCGCAGACGGATCTGCTCCAACCCACTTACTACGTCTCGGAAGCACTGGGAAGCCAGACGGTCGAGAAACTGGACGGGCTTGCCTGCCAGACCCACACTTGGATCACCCCGACCGACTGGGATTCCCTCATTATCAGGGTCATTCAAGGAGTGGCGGGACGATTACGATCGATTCCCGGTTGGAAAGGGGTCTCGGGCTACGGTAAGCACATGCGGAGGCGGCGGCGTGGACGACAAGTTTGACAGGGCGGTCATTGTAGGCGGGGGTATTGCCGGGCTTACTGCCGGCATACTCCTGGCTGGTCACGGCATCAATGTCGTCCTGGTGGAACAACATGTCGTGCTGGGTGGTTATCTTCAGGGCTTCTCGCGCAGGGGAGTCCGCTTTGAAACCGGTCTGCACTATGTGGGTGCCTGCCTGCCGGGTCAGGCATTCGCAAGGTACCTGACATTGCTCGGCATCTACCACGAGTTGACCTTTCTGACCTCGCCGGAGCTCGTTGTCGGTCGTGTCATACTGCCAAGCGGCCGCCGCGTGGCGGCCCCGCAAGGGCTGGCCGCATTCGAGCACTGCGCAAAATCCGCGTTTCCCGGCGAGATCGAAGGTATCGATGCCATTCTTCGTGAGCTGCGGACCTGCCTGAAACTGGTGCCGTGGCTGGATCTGCGCGAGAAGGTCTCCGACATGAACGCCTACCAAGCGTATGCGACGACCTCTGCCGAGACGGTGATTCGTTCGCATGTGTCGAACCCGGAATTGGTCGCCTTCTTCGGTGCGTTCTGTTTCGGCACGTCCATGCTCCTGAACGAATGTCCCTTCACCCTCTACACCGCGATGACGTGTAGCTTGCTGTCGAGTTGCTGCTCCATACGCGGAGGGGGGCGTGAGTTTGTGGGACGCTTACGTAAGCGCTTCGAGACCCTTGGCGGCCGGATCGTCATTGGCAACGGCGTCCAAAGCGTTGTGCTCGATAACAAACGTATCGTCGCTGTCATGCTCGAAGATGGGACGGCCCTGGAGCTTGACGTGCTGGTGTCCACCTGTCATCCGAGCGAGACGGTGCGGTTTGTCGGGCGGGAGCGGTTCTCGCCCTCATTTCTGGAGAATCTGGATTCCCTGGAGATGTCAAACGGCAGTTTCAAACTGTACCTCGAACTTGATGCACCCGTGGCGGGGGTGGGGCCGGACCGGTGGATTGTGTGCGATTCCAGGTGGCCGGGCGGTATCTATCTCGCGTCGCCCTCGTCCCTTGACACGTCCTACGGGGACAGACATTGCCTCGACATTCTGGCGTGGCAGAACTTCGCGGAGGTTGAGGGTTGGCGGGAGTCCAGGCGCGGACGTCGTCCCGAGGCCTATGAGTCTTTCAAGAAAATGACGGCGGATCGGCTTCTGGACCGGGTCGCAAAAGAGTTTCCAGGGATCTCTTCGGCCATCAAACACAGCTACACGTCCACCCCCTTAACGAACCTGGACTACACTCGCAGCGCTCGCGGGGCGGCCATGGGAATCAGACAGGACATCGGCCAACAGGGGAAACGCCATATCCGACCGCGCAACAAAACACGAAACCTATTTCTGGCCGGTCAGTCAGTGAGTTTCCCCGGTATTCTCGGTGCTGTCGTGGGTGCAACGGAGCTTTGCGATGGGATTCTCGGGGAGGATATCGATTTGTTCCGCAGAATGCAGGAATTCCGGTTCGACTAGGCCGTGCTCCGTCATGTCTTGCAGGCAACGAGAAGTGCCCTGCCACGGCGCACGGTCCCAGACGCAGTTGCCGTTGCAAACCCCAGATTGCGCAGCTTTGCGGCATATTCTCTGGTGACTTCCGTCCCCCTGGTTCCATGGCGCGCAGCGGCCACCCGCATGATGAGCCGTCCTCCATGAACCAGCGCCTCGAAGGCCCTTCCAAGCACGACGTCATCTCTTTGCATGGTGCATTCACCCATGACGTCAAGAAGGACAACGGCGCTGCATTCAGGCAGCGGCCATTCGCGGAAATCATGCGTCTCAAATACCACCTGCTGACTGCCGAGTGCAGAACACTGGGCAACGCGAATCTTGTCAGCATTGCGGTCGACCCCCAGCACTTTGCGTTCGGGACTCGCCTGGGCCAGCCAATGGGAGATCGGTCCGTAGCCGCAACCCAGATCCAGGACAAGGCCTTTCCGAGGAATCAAGCCGTGCAGTTCGGGCAATCCCGGATCCCCCCTCAGCCGGGCAAACACGCCCATCTCCGCCCTCAGTCCCTGGTATCGGTATAGACGTTCGACTTTTCGCCGCAGAATCGCCGGCGTGTTGTTCTGCTCCCCCTCATCGATCCACACGCCATACATTCTCTCCTCGGCATGTTTCGCCAGTGCCTTGGCGCCCAGCGAGTAGTCGAATGTCGCTGGAGTTATCCGAGGGAGCGCCTTCATTCGCATGCAGAAATTCTCAACCCATATTCCACCTCTGGGCAGACAGGTCCAAGTGTCACAGAGTACCAACGGTTGAATCTCGGCGTTCAAATGGATTGCCAGCTCAAATGCGCCCTTGTGGAAGCGAAGCGGCGCATCGTTACGACTTCGGGTCCCTTGGGGAAAGAAGTGAATGGAGCTCCCTTCAGCAAAGGCCTGGGTACACTGCCGCATCACAGCGTCTGGATCGCCCGGCTCCACCCGGATATGCCCCAATGCCTTGACCCCCGCCCCAATCAGGGGGTGCGTCCACCACTGACTCTTGATTGTCAGTCGAAGATCGCAGGGTATTCGTGATATCAGAGGAATGTCCACGATGGACTGGTGATTGGAAATGATGACGGATGGCTTTGCAAACGCCGAGCGGACGACATCGCTGCAGACCACTCTTCCGTAGGGGAAGGTGTGAACCAAGCCTGCCAGACCCGGGCGGGCGAGCCGACGAAGCCCCCTGGCACGGAGCGCCCTGCTGCGCGGGTGAATCAGTGTGGCAATCGGGAGCGCAATGGCTAGCAGGATGAAGTGAATGACGAGCAGATAGATGAGACACCAAAGCCCTCCGATGAGATGGCAAAGCCGTGGCGCCCCGCCGCATGCGCTACGACGCAGAAACAGCCGGGCACCAGACGGAATCAGGAGCATGGCGGCCACCGTGCTGAATCCTGTCGCAAGAAACGCCGTTATGCCCAACGAATGGAGCCCTGCCTGTCGCGACAGCGCCAGAGCGCCGAATCCAAGCCCCGCTGTGATTCCGCCCATGGCGACTGATCCGCTGGTCGTTGAGGGACGCTCCGACCGGCCGCGGAAATGCGCCAGTTCCGCCTTCAGCAGGAACAGGCTGTAACCCACTGAAACGCCCATGACGAAAATCATGAACACGGGACTTGTGCCACTGGCGGGAATTCCGAACAGTTCCATGATCCCGAGAGTCCACAGCAGACCCATTGCGGACGGGAGAAGGACAAGCAGGACTATTTCCAAATGCCCTCCCGTTAATGAATGCCCCGGAGACACTTGGCCAATAGACGTCCGGGCTTTGCCCTCTCGTGAAGCATCGGCTGACCGGGGTTGCATCCTGCAGTCCCACGGGCTGGCGCGGTGCACTGTCTCGTGCGTCAGTATATACACGTTGTCGACCCGCCTTGCCAGACGAAATAGCCGTCCGGGGATTGGGTTTCGATGCCAATCCCTGCCTCGAGACTCCGTCACATTGTGGCAGGGCCGGGCGAGCCGTTGGCCTTCGGGCTTATGCACGTTGGGGCCATTTTCTGTTGATATTATAGGGGGGAATAGGATAATCAAATTTGTATTCAAAGGGGAATCTACCGCATGACAAGTTCGTTCTCTTCGGATCGCAGAGTGGTGGTCACCGGTATGGGAATCGTGTCCTGCCTGGGGGTAACTCTTGATACGGTAAGCGCAGCGCTAAGAAGCGGCAAGTCAGGCATCGGTGTTGTGGAAGAACGCACGCGGTTGGGCTATCGATCGCCGCTGTCCGGATGCCTTCCTCCGCTTGATCCCTCGGCGATCCTTCAGAAGAAGGAACTCAAGTCCATGCCCGAACATGTGATCTATGCTGCATTGGCCGCACACAGCGCTCTTCAGGAGTCCGGCACGCCGGCCGAGCTATTTGACAGCGACAGGGCAGGCATCATTATCGGGTCAGATTCGTCTGCTGGTGCGTGCGGTGCAGTGTTGCGAAAGGTGGAGGCCGAGAAGACGACCAAGGGACTCGGCTCAGGAGCCGTCGTTCGCTGCATGAACTCATCCCCCTCCATGAACCTCGGCATCAAGTACAAGTTGCGAGGCGGGAGTTTCACCGTAAGCGGCGCATGCGCCAGCGGTGCACACGCCCTGGGCCTGTCCTATCTCATGGTAAAGATGGGGTGGACTGACGTCATGTTCACTGGCGGCTGTCAGGAAGTGTGCTGGGAGTCCATGGCGGCTTTTGACGGGCTTATGGCGTTTTCAACCCGGATCGACTCGCCGGCACAGGCATCCCGCCCCTTTGATCGCGATCGTGACGGCCTGGTGCCAAGCGGCGGTGCCGCCGTTCTCTTTCTGGAAGAACTGGCCTCAGCCAAGGTGAGGAACGCCAAGATCTATGCCGAGATGATTGGCTATGCCATGACCTCTGATGGGTATCATCTGACCGAGCCCAACTCGATCGGGGCGCAGCGGTGCATGATCGGCGCCCTGAAACAGGCCGGGATCTCCGCCAGCGACGTTGACTACATCAATGCCCATGCCACGGCCACGATTGCCGGGGATATGGCCGAAGCCAAGGCCATTCATGCGGTCTTTGGCTCCGACGGGCCGCCGGTGTCCTCCACAAAGTCCATGACGGGCCATGAGTGCTGGATGGCGGGGGCTTCCGAGGCCATCTATTCGCTTCTGATGATGCGAGACGGTTTTGTCGCCCCTAACGTCAACTTCACTGGTTTCTCGCAGGATATGCCTGAGATCAATGTGGCCGCAAAGACTCAGCAAAAAGATCTTAAGATCGTCCTCTCGAATTCCTTCGGGTTTGGCGGCACAAACGCGTGCCTTCTTTTCAAGCGCTACGCGACATGACACACCCCGGGGATATGTGTGACGCCCCGGACCAGGGTGTTCAGGCAAGACCGGAGCGAAAAGAGCGCTCCCTGCTGGTTGCGGTACCGATAGATATTGTTGCCTACGCCGGTTATTACTTGGCGAACATCCTTTTCCTTTTGCTGTCGTTGCCTTTCGCCCTCTTGTTGGCGCCCGTTCCCGGCTTCAAGAAGCGGATCTTTTTGCGGGTCGCTCACACCTATGCGCACTTCCTGACCCGGGTCTACCTGCCGTTCCTCGGGGTCTGTCGTGTCGTTGAGGTTTCCGGTGTGGAGCACTGCCCCTCAAACGCCTCGTTCATCTGTGTCGCCAATCATCGCGGGCGTCTGGATGCGCTCCTGTTGACTGGAGTGCTGGCCAACACGGCGGTGGTCATCAAAGCGAAACACGCGAAATTCCCAATGCTGGCGCATCTGGTTCGACATTGCGGGTTTGTCAGTGTGGATCAGGCGTCTGCCACCAGCATCACGGCGGCTTTGCGGAAATGCGGCTTGCTCTTGGCCGCCGGAACCAACCTGCTCGTGTTTCCCGAAGGGGCGCGCACCACCGGTGCGCGGTTGCGACGGTTCGGCAGCATGGCTTTCAAGGTCGCCATTGATCAAGGCATCCCCATTCTGCCGGCGGTTGTTCATCCGGAAAGCCCGTTCATGGGAAGGAGACTGATCACATTCTTTCCTCGCAAGCCAGTCCGCTATCGGATACGTTTTCTGCCTGTTGTTTTCCCCGGGGCGGCGGATTCGGCAGCGGAGTTGTGCGATCGAGTGCACCGTTGCATGGCTTCCGAATTGAAGGTTCTCGATAGGGGAACGGAGTGGGAACGCGTCTCGGCCTAGCGCTCGGGAGCAGGCATGCGACTGTGTCTGCAGGTCTTCGAGACTGGAACCCACGGGTAACGGAAGGGGGCATTGATGGCGGCGACGGTCGCATTCGGGATGGATGAGATTCTGGCCGTGTTGCCCCATCGCCCCCCCTTTCTGTTTGTCGATTGTGTGCTGTCATTGGACCCCTTCAAGCGAATCGTTGCGGAACGGACCCTGCGTGCCGATGAGCCCCATTTTGCGGGGCACTTTCCCGAGCGTGCGATCATGCCGGGCGTGCTCATCACCGACGCGTTGGCTCAAACCAGTGGCCTCCTGATCGGGCTCAGCCAGCAGGGCGCAAGCGCACGACCAGCCGCGATGCTTTTCTTCCTTGGCGCTGCGAATATGAAGTACCCAGCGCCCGCGTTTCCCGGTGAAGTGCTGAGGTTGTCTGCAATGGCCGATGGGGCCGCCGGTCGCTTATCCCGCTTCGCCGTCGAAGCCCGCGTCGGGCGGAAACTCGTGGCGAGTGGAACGTTAACGTTGGCTTCGATAGAGGACGTCGCGTGAAACTTCTGGTTCTGCGGGGCAACCCGCGCAAGAGCGGGCATACGCAACATTTCACGGACCTGTTTATGCAGGGCGTCCGGGCAACGGACGCTGAGGTGACTGACATTGACTTGATGGATCGGACGATCACTCCTTGCCGCGGGTGTTATCATTGCTGGCTGGTCACTCCGGGACAGTGCATCCTGCGCGATGACATGGCGGATCTCCTGCGCGCATTTCGGGCCGCGGATGTTGTCGTCTGTGCCTCGCCACTCTACTTCTATTCGGTCAGCAGCCGCATGCAAATCTTCCTCGAAAGGCTCCTGCCGCTGACGGAGAAGGGACTCGACACAACCGTGCGGGGACTATCGCGCAACAAGACCCGCTATCCCGCGAACTGGGCTGGCAAGACGCTGATCCTCCTGGTCGTGGGCGCCTTGCGCGAGGCGGAGAACTTCCAGCCGCTCGTGGAAACCTATCGTCTGATCGCCGATGGGTTGGACATGAAATTCGGCGGCGTGCTGATTCGCCCCGAGTCGCATCTGACCTGTTTTCCCCGTGCAAGCCCCAAGCGGGTCAAAACGATCGAGGCGGCCTTCGTAGAAGCCGGGACGGAAGTCGGTCGCACGGGCCAAGTATCGGAGCTTGTGCGGCAAACAGCGGCAATGCACTTAGCCCCCAACGCTTCGTACTTCAAGGCCAATTGCGACGTGTACTGGGCGAATGCTCAAGAGATGGGGGTTGGCGCTCTGAATGCCGATGAACTTGTATCAAGGGTCTCCCAGGACGCGCGGATTCTGATGCCCTTCATGGTTTCGTCTGTGGACCCGGTGGCCACAGCGCGGATAAAAGCCGTTCTGCAATTCGATTTTGACGGTACGGATGAGCACTATCGCGTCGTCATCGACTGTGGGGCCGCCCGCCTGATGCGCGACACATCGGCAGACCCGGATCTTCGAGTATCCTGCACGGCCGCCGTCTGGGCCGGTATTGCACGGGGGGATCTCAATCCGCGCGATGCGTTGCGCCAGGGCCTTGTGACGCTTGCCGGCGACCGCTCACTCTTTGCCCGGTTGTCGCGTTTCTTCCCGGTAGTGGGCTAACCCGCGCAGATTGTTTATATTGTAGATCCGCGTCGTCTCGCCAAACCCGTTGAGGCGGGCGAGCCCGGATAGGACCCGTCCCGGTCCTACCTCCAGCAGGACGCCGACACCCATCTGCTTCAACGTGTTCATACAGTTGTGCCAGAGTACCGGCGATGTGAGCTGCTGAGAGATGAGATGCCGGATTCGGTTGGGATCATTTTCAAGCGCACCGGTTGCATTCAAAATGAGAGGGATCTGAGGCGGGCGGAAGCTAACCGTCTGAATCCAGCGCTCGAAGTTCACTCGCGCGACCGACATGAAGGGGCTGTGCCAGGGGCCGGAAACGGCAAGCGCCTTGGACCGCCCCAGGTGGCGCTCCGCCAACAGAACCGTGAGTTTCTGAAGCAACTCCTCCGCGCCGGAGACGACCACCTGATCCAGGGCATTCTCGTTGGCTATGGCGATGCGATCCGGCTCGCCGATCTCCGTGAGCAGTTCCCTGATCGTTTGCGATGGGACGGACAGGACGGCCAGCATGCCTCCGGTGCAGATGGAGGCGGCCTCGTCCATCAGATTGCCGCGTTTGGCGGCCATGGTTACCGCCTCACAGTCAGAGACCACGCTCGCCGCTGCCAGGGCCGTGATTTCGCCGAGCGAATGTCCCAGCACGGCATCGGCTACAATACCCTGTTCCACCAGGCGTTCCCTGTAACCGAGCGAAACCGCCACCAGGATAGGTTGGAGGAAGAAGGACCGGCGGAGTCTTTTCTCGGGGCCCCGAAGGCACAAGGTCTTCAAGTCTTCGTGGGTGAGGTCGCTACCCAGCTCGATCAGAGCCCGGAAGTGCGGACTGGCGTCAAAGAGATCATGCCCCATCCCGACTTCCTGGGAGCCTTGACCGGGGAACAGAAATGCTTTCCTCATCGTGTCCGTTACCCAGCCGTGGCGGTCAGGCCGCCGTCGATGACGATGGTCTGTCCCATGATGTACGAAGCGGCATCGGACGCCAGGAACACCACGACACCGGCGACCTCGTCAGGCCGTCCAAAGCGCTTGACCGGGATGCGTTCGAGGTTCCGGTGCTTGATCTCCCTGGGAATACGTGCCGTCATGTCGGTTTCGATGAAGCCTGGGACCACGGTGTTCACCCGCACGCCCTTCGGCCCCAGTTCGGCGGCCAAGGCGCGCGAGAAACTGATGATGGCTCCCTTGGAGGCGGCGTAGTTGGTTTGCCCCGCCACGCCCACCAAGCCCGAGATCGACGACACACTCACAATCACGCCACGGCGCGCCATGAGCATGCTGCGCATGGCGGCTTTCGACCAACGAAAGGCCCCGTTGATGTTGGTGTCCATGACTTTGAGCCAGTCATCCGATGGCATCAGCATGGCGTATTGATCGGCTGTCGTTCCCGCGTTGTTGACGAGCACCTCGATCCGTCCGGCTTCCGCGCAGATCATATCGACGGTGGCGGCGATGGCATCCCCGTCGCATTGATCGCAGCGGATGGCTTTAGCGCCGCACTCCGCAGCCAGGCCGTTCGCCTCATCTTCACGGGTGTGGTAGGTGAAGTAGACGCGGGCCCCTTGGGCGGCGAATTGGGTGACCACGGCTTTGCCGATGCCTCTGGAGCCACCGGTAACCAACACCACCCTGTCCTTGAACTCGCCCATGTCGTACATCCTTCCCGGCTACTCGAGCGACTGATATCGTGCCCAGACCGTCTCGTTCCACTGCCTGATGAGTTGCATGGTCGTCATCTCCACCAAAGTCGCCACCGCATAGCCACTGGCGATCTCCGCCTTGGTCTTGCTGTTCATGAGGCAGTGATCGAAGCGCAGGGTTCCTTCGTATTGGTCGGAGACCCGGTGTGTCGTGTAGAGCGTCAAGACATCCCCGAATCTGGCCGGCGTCTTGTAACAGCAATAGTTCTCGACAATCGGCATCCCCACTCCGAGTTCCAAGGCTTCGGCCATGGGCAGTACTTCAAACATGATCTGAAGACGTCCCTCCTCAAACCAGCGGAAGTATTCGACATTGTGGATGACGCGCATCATGTCCGCCTGGTGGAACAGCGGGCGTATTTCCATCTTGCGCTTGATCAGACGTGACATGGCAAGTGTCGGGCGAGTGAACGCCTAGCGACCGGACCTTCCTGGGCAACCTACATCTCGGCCAGCCTGACGCTCAGGCTCTTCGGCAGAATTGGAGGCATTGAAATCGTTCTTACGGGGGGGCCGTTGGGGGCTGCCACCGTGAAATCGAGGCCGGAATATGCCAATTCTATGGGAAAGACGGCCAGACCCAACTTGCGACCCAATACGAAAGAGTGGCAGTCTGCCACCACGTTCGCCACAGGACGACCGTCGTGGAAGATCTCGGCCCCCGAACGAAAGACCCCGCAGTCGGAGGCAGCGGAAACGCCGATGATCTTGCGTGTCAGGCCAGTCGCACGACGCCTGAGGATGGCCGACGATCCTCGGAATCCCTCCGCCTTGTCGAAATCGATCATCCACTGCAGGCCCAGGACGAGGGGATCCCGGACCTGAAGCCCCTCCCTGTGGATGTTAAAGAAACGCCCTTCAAGGCGCAGGCTGTTGTGGACGTCCACACCGCACAGCCCTCCGCCCGCGTTCTTCACCGCAGCATGCACCTTTTCATAAAGAGCGTCGGCAATGGCGTTGGGCGCCATAAGCAGATAGCCGAACTCGGAAGTTTTGCCGGCCCGGAACAGTAGAACGTTTTCCCCTTGGAATGGGTAGTTCTCGACCGAGAGATACGGGAGTCCCAGGACATCGCGCCCGAAGACGTCCCGGACAACCTTCCAAGCGTCGAACCCATCCACGCTCAACAGAACCCGATGGTTGGTCCAACTCTCCACGCCTGCTTCCTTTGCACCGCAGGAATCCAGAATCCGGTCGACCTCCGCGGTGGCGATGATACTCTCGCAGATGAGGATAAAGTCCTGGTCATTGTTGGCCACATAGCAATCGGCTACAACGTTTCCTTCTTCGTCAGGAAGGAAAGTGTGGAGCATGCGGCCAAAACGGGTTCGCGCCACGTTGCCCGCGAGGAACGAGTCCAAGAAATCGACCGCCTTCTCCTCGGGGATCCGGTACATCTGCGCGAAAGAGAAGTCTGTCAGTCCCACCGAGTCACGCACGAACCCGCACTCGGTGGAAGGGCTGGAGAAGGCCGAGACCACTTCCGTGCCATACCGCTCTTCGAATACCGCGCCGGCAGTCTGCCAGGTCTTTCTGAAGTGCGAGGTCATTGCTCGGCCGACCCTCTTCTGTCCTGTTCTTCGATGATGAAGTCGACGATGGTGTTAATTGATCGAAGCACGGCCACGTTCTCGTCGGGAATCTTTACGCCGAAACAGTGCTCGGCGCATAGAACGATCTCCAACGCATCCAACGAGTCCAGACCGAGCCCCGCACCCAGAAGTGAGACATCCTCGTGCAAGTCATCCGCCGCATACGGAAGGTTGAGGCGCTGGATCAGCTCCTTCTTGAACGCTGCGATGATCACGGCTCTCCGCTGTATCGTGTTCTGCGCCGTGTTAGTCATACCACCATGCCCCAATGCCATTTCCCCATACGAAGCCTTGCGGGAGATAGCGAAGCCTCGTCGCAATCGTCTGACCCAAAACTACAGTTCCTCGTGCTTGATGGGATCAAACATACCCACCCGTCTGAAGCTGCGCAATCCTTTTGTGACGTGACGCGCTTTCACGGTAGGCAGCCCTTCCGGTCACCCTGCCGACGTCGGCGTCAAGGGGCCGTTGTCAATGTTTCCGTGTCGGTTCTCCCGTAGTGGACTGTCGCGACTCTTTAGAAATGCCCCCTTGTAACTCAATAGAAATGTCCCCATCGAGGGTCTCATGCAGGAAAGCAGGGAGGCCGGATGGAGATGGTCGAGATGAACACGAGGGAGCGGCGGCGGGTGACGCTGATGACCCGGGTGGCGGAGGGGTTGCTGAAGTTGCGTAACAGGGTAAACAGCGCATCAGAGGCTTGCATGTATGGAGCGGGCGACCGGGTTCGAACCGGCGACCATCTGCTTGGAAGGCAGAGACTCTACCAACTGAGTTACACCCGCGCTGTACCAACTGAATCACTATACCAGCCACGTTCCGGCGCGTCAAATGCTCGCGGGCGTTTGC
>CAZTAJ010000102.1:0-15648 GCA_964611575.1 uncultured Verrucomicrobiota bacterium | reverse complement strand
CGTTTCATCCTTGTTCTACTGCACAGCATGAGGAGCCAAGAGACCAAACTCCAGACGCAGATGACCTGCGAGGGATTCGGCGATCACCGGGTTGTGTTCAGCCGCAGCCCGGATGGTGGCCGGACATGGTCGCCACCGCGGTTGCTGGCCGGTTACGCGGAGCCGCCGTTTGGGTGGGTGGCGCCACCGACGGTCTACGACGCCGAAGTCAAGCGCCGCCTCGCCGCCCCGCCCGGCTCCCCCGGTCATCAGGCAAGTTGGGGCGTGCCGCTGGTTTCCGCCTCGGGACGCATCTATGTCTTGTTCAACCAGTTTACCGGAATCATCGACCATTGCGCCCACATCACCGGTCTTCTGTGCGGCCTCTACAGCGACGATGCCGGGAAACGCTGGAGTGCGCCGCAAGTCATTCCGATGCGCAGAAGTCCCTATGACCATCCCGACGCGCCAGTGCCGCCGAACTGGATCATCATCCAGGCACCGCAACGGCTTTCCCGCGGCAAGTACTTCGTGGGGTACACCCGCTGGTACAGCGAGGCGCGGGCCACGCCGACGAACGGCTTGAAATGGGCGCACGACTCGGTCACCGAATTCATGCGCTTTGAGAATATCGATGACGATCCCGAGCCCCGTGACATCGTGATTTCATCCTTTGCCTTCGGGCCGGACGCCCTGCGGTTTCCGCATTACCGGGATCCCCGGATCAGCGTTTGCCAGGAGCCTCACACGGTGGCACTGCCCGACGGGCGGCTGATGGCGGTCATGCGGACAATGACGTGGCAGATCGCCTACAGCCTGTCCGGGGATGCCGGGGAGAGCTGGTCGACTCCCCGACCGCTGCTGCGTCGCGACGGCGGAGAGACGATCGTACATCCCATCAGCACCGCTTCCCTCTATTCCCTTTCCTCAGCCGGCGATTATGTGCTGATTCATCATGGCCGGCATGGCGAGGCAGCTCTCGAAGCCTGTATGCCGCACCGCCAGACCGCCTATGTGGCCCGCGGAGCCTTCCGCCCCGGCGCCGAGCAGCCGGTGTGGTTCAGTGAATCCCGGGTCCTGATGAGCTGTGATGGCGTCGGACTGGGCTACCAGCGGCGCATTGATGTGGCTGTGGAGAACAGTTTGACACATGGCCGCGACGGGGACGTTCTCTGGTATCCCGACAGGAAGTTCTTCATTCTCGGGAAGAAGCTCGACCCGGTGTAACGGACGGAACTGACGGTTCCCTCCGGTAATGACCCGACAGCATCACATCGCAAGGGCGAGTTGCGCCAGCGGTCGCCCCGGCGGCCCGCGTCCCTGCATTAACGTAGCCTCGGCTTCGCCCGTTACCTGTGCCACCGCCTTCAGTACGTCCTCCCACGTCAGACGCCGCGCCAACAACCGGGGCCTCACGATCTCCCGCCCGCCCTTCGCCAGTCGCCGTACACCCGTACAAAACGCCTCGCTCCCCAACGCAAACCGGTCCCGCTCGCCAGGGTCATTAATGCCACCTGCTTCGACGTCACCAGGACGGCATGCTCGGCTAGCCACTCTCCGTCCGTCTTGCGAAAGGCGCTGCGGAGCGTGGTTCGGCAATGTCTCCCTCACTGAAGGTTCAGTGGAACGTGTTTGGCCAGCAACTGGAAGTGTTTGTCCAAAGAGAACAGCGAAAGGTTGTTCTGGGTGGCACACTGGGCGATAATGAGATCGGGAATGCCAACCTTGTTGATCCCGTTTCGCAGGCAAGTTACCTGCATCTGGATGATCCCATCCCAATCGATGGTCAGCGGGAAACGTTCGAGGTCATAAAGGAGCCCCACGAGCTGACGCTCCCGACGCACGAGTAGTGGCGGCGTTAGTTCCGCCAGGATCAGGTCGTTGGTGACAACCATGCCCTCCTCGATCAGCCAGTCAACCAACGGCACTTCGGGCGTTCCTCGCAAATAAGCCACCCACACCGAACTATCAACCAGAACCCTCATGTGCGCTTCCGAACGACGTTCAGGTCCAAGGCCAGATTCACCCGACCCTTGAAATGCCTCAACTCCTGAAGTCGGCTTTTCCGGACAACGTCCTGCAGGGCCGCGATAATCATCGCTGTCTTCGTCTTCTGGTGGCTTGCCTTCATTGCGTCTTGCACCAGTGCCTCGGGCAGATCCAATGTCGTTCTCATTACCTCATCCTTGCTGTATGCACCTTGCACTCAATCCATGCATACAGGATATGCCGCTCCGACACTCCCTGTCCATATCTTTCCCGATGCCAATCCGGATAGCCGTAACTGCTCATTTGTTTCGCTTCACCTGCCTCCATGCCCGGTGCAGGTTCTCAGAGGCCGCCACCTTTTCAAGCAGTGTCTCCGCTTGTGGGTCGGATGCGTCTGTCACCCATGGACGGTTCCAGACACTCATCAATGCAAAACAGGTTATCAGCACAGGAGTTGCAAGTGGACATCTTTTGATCATGACGGCACGAAGTGGACTCCACACAAAGTCTGATCCGGGTCTTGAGCCGTTTGAATCAACGTGGTGGCGCAACAGCCGCATAAAGCCTACTTCATGCCTGTCCGATCGGAGGGATCTACGGTTTGCTCCGGCGTTTGCCTACAGCCTACAGTCTAAACCGCTACAGCCTCGGCATCCCCCCGGGATGCCGCTTCTTTCAGCTCTCGACCCGGCCGTCGCGGAGTTGGATGATCCGGTCGCAGCGGCCGGCCAGTTCCATATTGTGGGTCACGAGGATGAGAGTGTGATGCCGTTCATGGGTTAGGGCGAAGAGGGCCTGCAGGATGAGCTCGCCGGTCACGCTGTCCAGGTTGCCCGTGGGCTCGTCCGCCAGCACCAGTTCGGGCTCGTTCATCAGCGCCCGCGCCAGCGCCACCCGCTGCTGCTCACCCCCGGACAACTCCAGCGGCATGTGATCCCGGCGCTGCGCCAGCCCCACCACGTCCAGCAGCCGTTCCGCCCGCTCCCGGTGCCCAGGCGCCT
Organism: uncultured Verrucomicrobiota bacterium; assembly: GCA_964611575.1. Lineage (GTDB taxonomy): Bacteria > Verrucomicrobiota > Kiritimatiellia > CAIKKV01 > CAITUY01 > CAITUY01. Next base: position 12,679 of record CAZTAJ010000102.1, on the reverse strand, counting down.
GGCGGCGCATGGACCACTCCGTCTGCGTCGGCAACAGGACATTCTCCAGCACATCAAGCTCCGGCAGCAATTGGAATGACTGGAACACAAAGCCGACCGACTTCGCGCGAATCAGCGTCCGCTCGCGCGCCGGCAGGGCGTACAGGTCGCGGCCCTTGAAAATCACCCGGCCCAGCGAGGGCTGGTCGAGCCCGCCGAGCGCATGCAGCAGCGTGCTCTTGCCGGCGCCGCTGGGCCCCACGATGGCGACCGTCTCCCCGGGCGCGACCGCCACGGACACGCCGCGCAGCACGTCCAGGCGCGTAGCGCCCATCACGTACGTCTTCGTCACCGCTTCAGCTTGTACAATCGCATCCACTGTTCACGCTTCACTGTTCACGCTTCACGCTTCACTCGTTCCGCAGCGCCTGCACCGGGTCCAGCCGCGCCGCCCGCCAGGCCGGGATCAACCCCGCCACCGTGCAGATCACAATCACCGAACCCGCCACAATCGCCACATCGACCGGCGACGTGCGCGAGGGGATTTCGCTCAGCCGGTAAAGTTCTTTGGGGAAAAGTTCCAGGCGGAACGTGTCCGAAAGCCAACGCATCAGGTCATTCCGGTAATGCAGGATCGTCAGCGCCGTCCCGATGCCGAGGGTGACGCCCAGCATGCCCTCGATCCACCCCTGCCAGAAGAAGATACGCATAATGCTGCCCGACTGGAAGCCGACCGCCTTGAGCAGGCCGATCTCGCGTGTCTTCTGGACGGTCACCGTGATCAGCGTGTTGGTGATGCCGAACGCGGCGACGATCGTGATGAAGATCAGCAGGAAGAACATCATATTCTTCTCCACCCTCAGGGCGCTGAAGAGCTGCCGGTTCTGCTCCATCCACGTATCGATCATGTAATCGGCGCCGAGCGACGCCCGCGCCCGCCGCGCCGTGTCCTGAACCCGGTACGGGTCGGCGGTCATCACGCGGATGGATTGCACGCCGCTTTCGATCCCGCTCAACTCACGCGCCGTGCCGATGGAACAGAGCACGAAACTGGAGTCGTATTCCCACATGCCCACCTCGTAGAGGCCCACCAGCGTCAATTCCTCCGGCAGCGTGATTTCATCCCTCGACATGAAACTGCGCGGCGAGTTGACCAGCAGGCGGTCGCCGATCTGGATGCCCATGCGGCGCGCCAGGTCCCCGCCCATCACCGCCTCGCCGGCCTTGACGTCGAACCGGCCCTGCACCATGTGCGCGGGAATCTGGCTCACCTTCGCCTCGCGCGCGGGATCGATGCCGCGCAGTACGGGCGTATAGATGCGCCCGAGGTGCTGGATCACCACCGGCCCCTCGATGGTCGGCGCCACGCCCGTGACCTGGGGAAGGGTCTCCAGGCGCTTCATGAGGTCGTCCTCCTCCTGGAGGCCGCCGACCGCGGAGACCGTCAGGTGCGCGTTGAACCCGAGGATCTTGTCGCGCCACATGTCGTCGAACCCGCTCATCACCGACAGCACGATGATCAGCACCGCCACGCCGAGCAGGACGCCCAGCACGGAGATGATCGTGATGATCGAGAAGTACGTCCGCTTCGGCTTCAGGTACTTCAGCGCCAGGGATAGGGAGAAGGGCAGCATGGCAGGCAGGCGATGAACGCTCCGCTCACTCCTTGGGCTTTAACTGGGGGAACAGGATCACGTCGCGGATGGCATCGCAGCCGAGCAGCATCATGACCAGGCGGTCGATGCCCACCCCCATGCCGCCCGCGGGCGGCATGCCGTGCTCCAGCGCCGCAAGGAAATCCTCGTCGATCTTCTGCGCGTCCTGCCCGGCCTGCTGCTCGAACCGCCGCCGCTGCTCGATCGGGTCGTTGAGCTCCGAATAGCCCGGCGCAATCTCTTTGCCGCCGATGACCAGTTCGAAAACGTCCACGACGGACGGATCGTCGTCGCAGCGTTTGGCCAGCGGCACCAGTTCGGCCGGCAGCCGGATGACGAACGTCGGGTTGATCAACGTCTTCTCAATGAGCTTTTCGTAGACTTCCTGCGTGATGTCGCCGGCGTTCCAGGCCGGATCGAGCGAAAGCCCGCGGGCCTCGGCCCGCACGCGCATCGCGGCGGCATCGAGCCCGAACCAGTCCGCCCCCATCGTCTCCGTCACCAGCGTCCGGTACTCCGCCACGCGCCAGGGGGACGTGAGGTCGATCGGCTGCTCGGCCGTGCCGACGTTCAGTCTGCCCAGGACGGTCTGCGCCACGTGCACGATCAGCGCCTCAACCAGCGACTGCATGCCGTGCCGGTCGGAATAGGCCTCGTAGACCTCCATCATCGTGAATTCGGGATTGTGATAGCGCGACAGCCCCTCGTTTCGGAAATTGCGGTTGAGTTCGAACACCTTGTCGAACCCGCCCACCAGCAGGCGCTTGAGGTACAGTTCAGGCGCGATGCGCAGGAACATCGTGGCCGCGAGGGCCTCGTAACGCGTCACGAACGGCCGCGCGGTGGCCCCGCCGGCCTGCGGCTGCATCATGGGCGTCTCGACCTCGGCGAACCCGCGTGCCGCCAGAAACGCGCGGATCTCGCGGATGATCGCCTGGCGCTGGTTGAAAATGCCGCGCACCTCCGGGTTGCTGATCAGGTCGAGATAGCGCTGACGGTAACGCTGGTCGGTATCCTTGAGCCCGTGCCATTTCTCCGGCAACGGGAGCAGCGCCTTGGAGAGCATCGTCCAGCGCGCGATCTTGACCGTCGGTTCGCCTGTGCGGGTCATGAACAACGTGCCCTCGACGCCGATCTGGTCGCCGAGGTCGAGCAATTTGAACGCCTCGTAGGCTTCATCGCCCAGCACGTTCTTCTGGGCGTACACCTGCAGGCGGTCCGAGCCGTCCCGCAGGTCGGCGAACACGCTCTTGCCCATGTCGCGCCAGGTGGTCAGCCGGCCGGCCACGGACACGGCCTTGCCCTCCTCGAACGCCGCGCGCACCTCGCCCAGTCGGCCGGTGCGGGTGAACGCCCCGCCGAACGGCGCATAGCCTTTCGCCGCCAGCGCCTCCATGTTCGCCCGGCGCTGGCAGACAATCTCGCTTGTGGATTCAGGTTCCGTCATGAAAAGCTCCCGTCCGTCCCGCCCTATTCCGCCTTCGCCGACAGCGGCTTGCCCTCGACCAACGCGGCCAGTTCCCTGGTGAGCGCAGTCTCAAGATCCGGCTCGAGCCCCACATGCACCGCCTGCACCGTACCGTCCCGGCCGATCAGCACCGTCTGCGGAATGCCGCGGACCTTGTACAGGTTGCCGACCTGGCCTTCCTCATCCAACGCCACGCGGCAGGCCACCCCGTTCTTCTTCATGAACTCGCGAATGCGGTCCGGCTGTTCCTGCTCGTTGACCGCGTAGAACACGACCCCCTTGTCCTTGAAAGCGCCGGTCGCCTTGACGACCGCCGGCAGGGCCTTGCGGCAGGGGCCGCACCAGGTCGCCCAGAAATCGAGGACGATGACGGCATTGGTGAGCTTCGGGTCCGGAACCGCGGCCCGGCCGTCATCGAGCGTGGGGAGATCGAATGCCGGCGCCTGCTTGCCGATCAGCGTGGCGGGATCCTCGGCTTCGCCGCTCGTCCCGGGCGCTTCCTCATCCATGCCCTCGAACAGGGAGGCGACTTTTGCGGCGCCTTCGGGCGGCGTGAAGACAAACGCATCCTTCGGCAGGTCGGCCCCGGCCGACCAGTTTTCAAAACGATTTTCGACCGTCATTTTCGCCGACTTCATGCCCGGCATGTCGGACCGCATGGCCGCCATGCTCTTGGACATATCCGTACGGACCAGGAGCACCGCCGGTTGTTCGCCGGTCGTGATCCACATCTCCCAATCGAAATCCTCCTGTTTGAAAGTCAGCCGATTGCACTCCCGGCCACCGATCGTCTCACGCCCGGCGAGAGTCATCTCCGAAACGCCTTCCAGGATCGACCGGTACACATCCTTGCGCAGCAGGTTGTCGAGGAAGAGCATGTTGCCGGCCATGGGCGCGGACTGGAAGAGTTCCTCCAGCGACGCGGGCGCCGCCTTTTCCTCATAGCGGTTCACCATGCCGAGGCACGTGTAGATCTTGACGCCATCCGACACCACGGTGTTGCCGGCCATCCCCCGCTTGTGGCGCAGGGCCAGTTTGTTGGGTTTCTCCATGACGAACCCGTAGGTGGTCTCGACTTCCTGCTTCATCCCCTCCGAGGCGGTCTTCATGGTCAGGGTGAGATCGCAGGAGAACCGGGGCAACCCCTGCACATAGGTGGAGAACGCGCGCAGGATCGCGTCGGCCTGCGCATCGATCTTCGGCTCGGCCGCCACCGTCCGACCCGCCGCTGCCGCGAGCGATACCGCCATCACGGTTAAACCCAGAATGAACCTCGTCCGTGTCGTCATGTGCTGTCCTGTCCTTTCGCCGCCGTTTCACCGTCGCCCGGCATGCCGCCGGGGACAACGCGCCCGTCCGGGCGTTGTGGCATTCAGGCCACGGAATTTACGCCTTGCAGGGAGCGAAAGCAAGACCGCGGCGCAGTGTAAGACTGTGACCGGATGTGCGCAGGCTGGACCTTTGGCCCCGCCGTGGCATAATGCCTCCCATGAAGACACGCGAATGGCGGGTGACCCACGAACAGGCCGGAGTGACGCTTCAGGACTTCCTGGCGCACGCCATGGGGCTCTCGCGCAATCGCGCCAAGGCGATCATCGACCAGCGGCAGGTATTCATCAACGGCCGGCGGATATGGATGGCCCGCCACACACTCAAGCCGAACGACCGGGTGGAAGGCCCCGGGAGCGCCCCGGCCACGGCCCCCGCGTCCGCGCCACTGCGCGTGCTGTTCCAGGACGAGCACTATGTGATCATCGACAAGCCGGCGGGACTGCTGGCCGACGGACCCGACAGTGCGGAAACCACCCTGCGCGAACAATTGCAGGCGCCCGAGCTGCGCGCCGCGCACCGGATTGACCGCGACACCTCTGGCTGCCTGCTCTTTGCCCGGAACGCGGAAGCCTTCGACGCGGTGGTGGAGGCATTCAAGGCCGGAACGGTGTTGAAGGTCTACCACGCGCTCGTCGCGGGCCGGGTAAGCGATGCGCACCGGACCATCGACCGTCCGCTCGACAACCAGCCCGCCGTGACCCACCTCCAGGTGCTGGACGCCAACGAGCAGGCAAGCCATCTCCGGCTCAAGATCGACACGGGCCGCACCCACCAGATCCGGCTCCACATGTTGCGCATCGGCCACCCGCTCCTGGGCGAGCGCACCTACGGCCAGCGCCTGGTGCTACCCCCGGATGTGCGGCATGTCGAACGCCAGATGCTGCACGCCGCCGCGCTCCAGTTTGAGTCGCCACAGACCAAACGCACGCTCCGGGCGGAGGCGCCGCTGCCGTCGGATTTCGAGCGGTGGCTGAAGATCCTGCGGTTGACGTAGGAGCCGGTGGAGCACTCAGGATTCAGAAGTCAGGAGTCAGAAGTCGGAATAGACACCCCAACGCCGCACGTGGTCTCATGGGTGCACCACAGGGGCGCATTGTCTTGTACTGACTTCTGGATTCTGAATCCTGACTACCGGCGGCCTGGATCAAGCCAAAAACCGCGTCAATACGTCCAGGACCGGAGCTTCCAGCCGATCGTCAGGTCTTGTGCCGGTACGTGATGCGACCCTTGGTCAGGTCGTACGGCGAGATCTCCAGGGTGACCTTGTCTCCCGACGTGATGCGAATGAAGTGCTTGCGCATCTTGCCGGAGATATGGGCGAGCAGTTCGTGTCCGTTGTCGAGTTTGACCCGGTACATCGTGGCCGGAAGAACCTTGACCACGGTTCCATCTACGCGAATCACATCGTCTTTGGACTCATCCGGCATGCGCATTCTCCCTGATCGGGCCAGGAGGCCCACAAAAGCAACGGTGTGAATATCACAGCCCACCCCGGCTGTCAACGGCCGGTCTTCCGAAAACGATCTGCCAAAAACCCCTGTTTATTCCACGCCTCATTCCTTGAACTCTTTCGTGTTGTCTCATTCGCCCTTTACTTTCCGTCCTCATTCGGTTAGGTTCCAACCGTTTCAATTTCAGGGTGCGCCTGTCGCACCGTGAGCAAGGAATGGCCATGCCTAAGACCCCGCCACCCCGAAGTACGTTCAAGCGCATCATGCTGAAACTCAGCGGTGAAGTGCTGCAGAGCAAGAAGACCGGACTGAGCATCGATCCGGAAGTGCTTGCCGGTTTTGCACGCCAGATCAAGGCCGTTCGCGCCATGGACGTCGAGATCGCCATCGTCGTCGGCGGCGGCAACATCTTCCGTGGCGCCACGGGCGAAACGCGCGGCATCGACCGCAACACCGGCGACTACATGGGCATGCTGGCCACGGTCATCAACGCCCTGGCCATCCAGGATGCGCTCGAAAAAGAAGGGGTCGACACCCGCGTCCAGACGGCCATCGAAATGCGCCAGGTCGCCGAACCCTTCATCCGCCGCCGCGCCATACGCCATCTGTCGAAAGGACGGGTCGTCATCTTCGGGGGCGGGACCGGCAATCCGTACTTCAGCACCGACACTGCCGCCGCCTTGCGGGCGAGTGAAATCGATGCCAATGCCCTGCTCAAGGCGACCAAAGTCGACGGAGTCTATTCCGCCGATCCCATCAAGCATCCGACGGCAACGCGGTTCGAGCGCCTGACCTACCAGGAGGCGCTGGCCAAGCAGCTCAAGGTCATGGATGCGGCGGCATTTGCCTTGTGCATGGAGAGCGGCATCCCCATCATCGTGTTCGATTTCTTCAAGGAAGGTAACCTGGAAAGAGTCGTGGCCGGGGAACGGGTCGGGACCGTGGTGACGGAATGAAGGAGGCGGTTATGGAATCACTGGACGATGTGTTGCTTGAGGCCGACGATAAGATGAGCAAGTGCCTGGTCTTCCTCCACCAGGAATTCTCGGGACTGCGCACAGGAAAGGCATCCCCAAACCTCGTTGAAAACGTTATGGTTTCCTACTATGGCGCCATGACCCGGTTGCGGGAAATCGCCGGCATCGCGACGCCGGAAGCACGTCTGATCGTGATCAATTCCTATGATCCCACCGCCCTGCCGGCCATCGAAAAGGCCATTCTGGGAGCCAATCTGGGGGTGACCCCTATGAACGACGGCCGCGTCATCCGTATCGTCATCCCGGAACTGAGCGAAGAACGCCGTCGGGATCTGACGAAGGTTGCCAAGCGGATGGCCGAAGACTGTCGGATCGCCATCCGAAACATCCGCCGTGAATCGAACGAGCAGATCAAAACCCTGCAAAAGAACAGCAAGATCACCGAGGACGAGCGCGACCAGGGGCTCGACCAGATCCAGAAGGAGACCGACACGTACATCAGGAAGGTCGACGACACCTACGCTGCCAAGGAAAAGGAAGTCATGGCGGTTTAGACGTCGGCGGCCCTCCCCGGGGTTGCGGGCGTATCCCGCCCTGGGAGTTGGGTTTTCCTTTGACGCCGCCGCAGACGCTGGTTATCGTATGCATTTATGGTTGGCTGGTCTGCTGCCAGCCGGGTTCATCGGAGACAGCACAGAGCCATGAGCGAAGACCCAAAGCCCGCGAACGGTAACGTTCCACCTAAACTGAGCCTGCGCAAAGAGGAAAGCGGAGCACTCCCCGTCGTGCCCCCTGCCCCTGCTGCCGGATTGCCGCCTTCCTCCAAGAAGGCCACCACGCGCATTCCCTTGACCTCTGTTGACAGCGGGGTGGCCGCCGATGCCGCAGGCATCCCATCCGTAGACTATTCCAGCAAGACCATCCGCCTCACGCCCCTCTCCGCCAGTCGGCCACTGTCCGTTACTCCGGCCGTGCGCCCCTCCCCCACCACCTCGTTGGCCGAGATGGCCAAGCGGCAGACGTCCCGTATCCCGCTGGAAGCCGCCATGGTGGCGGATCACGGCTCATCCGCCGGCGAGTCCGCAACTTTGCCGGATACGCCCAAGACCATTCGCATCAAGCGTCCCGGCCAGGCTGCCGCGCCAACCGTGGCCACCGTCAAGGTTCCGGCAGCCGCCGCGGAAGTCGCTCCCCCGACCGCTGATGTCAACGCGGCAAAGACCAAGACCTCGCGTGTGGATGTGGCAGACATGCAAGCGGAGGACGGCGCACAAGCCACACAGCGCAAGACCATCAAGATTCGCAGAGCGGATGGGACGGCAGCAAAATCCCAGCCGCGAAACGTGGCCGTGGCGCGTATCGAGACCGAGACGGCCGGGGCGACCGAGGGCCTCACCGAGGAACTCGTCCGGATAAACGTGGCATTCCCTATCATGGCTGCGGTCGCGCTGGTCATTCTGGGCGTCCTGGTCGTCATTCTGGCGGCCCAGGCCTTTCCCAACCTCGGCTGGAATCTTCCAGGCAGCGTTACGCTCTAACCCCTCCAAGGAGATTTTCCCATGGCAGGCGCAAACGTCATCGAAATCAAGGGCGACAACTGGAAGACGGAGGTTCTTGAGTCGAAAATACCGGTGCTGGTCGATTTCTGGGCCGAGTGGTGCGGCCCCTGTCGTATGCTGGCCCCGGTGCTCGACGATCTCGCCTCAGAACTCCTCACGCGGTTGAAAGTCGTGAAGGTGAATGTGGACGAAAATCGCGAACTGGCTGCCCAGTTCAATATTCGCTCCATCCCCTCCATGCTGGTGTTCAAGGGCGGAGCGGTGCAGGGCCAGATGGTCGGGGCCATGAACAAGGCCACCCTCAAGGACAAACTCGCCTCCTATCTGTAACCGAGCCTCCGGCTCGGGATGTCCGAGTCACCTGCCTCGATCCGGACGGAGGGTCGCCACCGCATGGGGTGAGTGGCGCTTTTGCGTCTGGTATTCGGAGCCAAGGAAGTCCATAGTACCCCGTGATGAGCAGTAGATTACCAACGATCATCCAAGGCGGGATGGGGGCGGCCGTGTCACACTGGGGCTTGGCCCAAGCCGTTTCAAAACTGGGTCAACTGGGCGTTGTGTCGGGTGTCGGGCTCGACCAGATCCTTGCGCGCCGCCTCCAGGATGGCGATCCCGGCGGGCACATGCGACGCGCTTTGGAGCATTTCCCCTTCCGGAAGATGGCCGAACGCATCATCGAAACCTACTTCATCCCAGGCGGACGGCCACCTGAAAAACCCTATCAGTCCGTGGGCCCCCATACCGTGGAAGGCCGCCGCTGGCCGCAGGAAATGTGCATCGCCGCCAACTTCGTGGAAGTCTTTCTGGCACGCGAGGGTCATTCCAATCCCGTCGGCATCAACTATCTCGAGAAAATCCAGTTACCCCACCTGCCATCGATTTACGGGGCTATGCTTGCAGGTGTGGCCGTCGTCATCATGGGCGCGGGAATCCCGATCGAGGTTCCTGGAATTCTCGACGCGTTGGCCGGACATGCCGCCACCACCTACCCCATTTATGTCAGCGCGGCCAAGGGCGGAGAGACCGTCCGCATGACGTTCGATCCCGGGGCCTTCCGTGAACAGGGCGACGGATTGGGAGTGCTGCCGCGGCCACTGTTTCTGCCCATCGTCTCCTCCGAAACACTGGCCTCGGTGCTCAGCCGGAAGTCCACGGGGGTCATTGCCGGTTTCGTGATCGAGGGCCCTCTTGCCGGCGGACACAATGCCCCGCCGCGCGGCCAGTTGAGTCTCACGCCGGACGGCCAGCCGATCTATGGCCCGCGCGATGTCATCAACGTCGAGGCCATTCGAAAAATCGGCCTCCCCTTCTGGCTGGCCGGCTGGTATGGGTCGCCGGAACGCGTACGCGAAGCCTTGGCCGCGGGGGCCCATGGAGTCCAGGTCGGCACCGCCTTCGCCCTGTGCACCGAATCGGGGATGGTCCCGGAGTTCCGCCGCGCCCTGATTCTAAAGGCGATGGCGGGTAAGGCCCGCGTGTTCACGGATCCCGTCGCCTCGCCCACCGGTTTCCCCTTCAAGGTGGCCGAATTGGAGGGGACACTGTCTGACGAGGCCGTCTACCTTGAGCGCAAACGCGTCTGTGATCTCGGGTTCCTTCGCCAGACCTATCGCCGGGACGATGGCAAGATCGGGTATCGATGCGCCGCCGAACCCGTGGCCGCGTATCTAGCCAAAGGCGGCAAGGTGGAGGATACGGTGGGCCGGAAGTGCCTCTGCAACTCGCTGACGGCCAACATCGGGATCCCCCAGCGTCTTCCCGACGGCACCCATGAGAAGGCCTTGATCACGCTGGGGGACGACTTGATCAACATCGGCCGGTTCTGCACCCCCGAACAGCCTGACTACTCGGCCCGTCACGTTGTGGACGTCCTCTTGCCCACCTGACGAGACACCTCGCCCGATAGCGTCCCCGCATCTCCTTGACTCCTTCAGGGCACAAAAAAGACGCCGCGTTTTCACGCGGCGTCTCTCGAGTCAATACTCTGTCGATTAGCGACTGAAGGAGCGGTTGCCGCCGCCATCGCGACGACCACCACCATCACGACGCCCACCGCCAAAACCGCCACCGCCGCCGCCACCACCGCCAAAACCGCCGGTGCGGGGCTCTTTCGGACGCGCTTCGTTCACCACGATCGCACGACCTTCGATCTCCTGGCCGTTCAAAGCTGAAATCGCCGCCTGAGCTTCCTGATCGGTGCCCATCTCGACAAATCCAAAGCCTTTCGCACGACCAGTCTCGCGGTCCATAATCACTTCCGCGCTCTCGACTTTGCCGTGTTGCGCGAACAACTGCTGGAGGCCGTCGCTCGTCAGGCTGTAACTCAGGTTTCCGACATACAGTTTCTTACCCATCTTCTTCACTCCCCATCTTGAGGACTACTGGACCCGCTCTCTTACTTTCCGGGCCCATTCGAAAGGGGGTGATGCTTCACCCCATACGGAAGGAATGTCGATAGAGGGTACCAGCAATCTCACAATGATGACGCCGGCCGAACTATTCGAAAACCAACCAAGGGCGACGATACGATATCCCTGATCCCTTGGATAGCCCAAATTGCAATGTTTTTTGACGCCGCCCACGCCGCAGTTGACACCGGGGGTTCACCCCTCTAGGGTCATGACCGCCATCGGTTTCAGAGCGCCTGTAGCTCAATTGGACAGAGCTTCTGACTTCGGATCAGAAGATTGCAGGTTCGAGTCCTGCCAGGCGCGCCATCAAAACCCCTGTAAACATTGATCACTGTGCATGTTTTCTGGGGTTTTCGTCAATATTCATACGGCGTGGTTCGGACAGCGAAAACCCCAAAAAGCGTGGCCATTAATGTCCACATAATGTCCCCAGAAGAAATCGGTCAGTGGGGCCGGTTCGGGATGACCCTGTGCCGCTACCCTATATAGACCCGCAGGTGAACCAAATATGACTGCCACGAGGCGGCCGGCCGCCCCGAATCCAGTCATCCACGCACAGATGGAAGGCCCCGGAAACGCGATGGAAGAGATCACAATGGCCGTGAGTTCATGGCCCACCGAGAGCAAATCATGACGGATCCGCTGAAATGCCCCAGGTGCCCCTATTGCCGACTGAGTGGCGACATGCTGACCAACGTCGCAGATACGGGCGTTGGCAAGACGGATTCTGAAGGGCCGGGCGGGGTGCCTGGGACGAAGCGACTGCCGAGCGAACTGGTGACTACTGATGAGGCTGCGGCTTATCTGAAGGTCAGCCACGATGAGGTTCGTGATCTTCGAAGGCAGAAGCGACTGGCGTATGTGAAGCTCGGATATCGAACCATACGTTTCCGGCAACAAGACCTCGATGCTTTTGTCGAGCGGAACCGCGTCACTGCCATCGGCGAACCTATTCAGTCGAGCGATGCGAGCGCGTTGCAGCGCCGAGTGAGACGACTGTCGGGATACCATGGCTGAAGTGTCTCATCCTTTCCTCTATATAGAGGGTTGCCCCCGGGGCGCTTCGAAAGCCGCGCAAAGCCCCCCCCCTCCCCTCGATGCTTACGGGGTGGACCAGTGGCTATGCCGTCACCCGTGAGTGGCGGGATCGATTCTGGAGCAGAAGAAGCCAGACTGATCGCAATGTTGAATGTAGCGTTCTGATGCTTGCTGACCCTCCTGCCAGGCAAAACCAAATACCCGCGATTCCCACCGGCCGGCTGGTTTTGAAAAACATTGTAATTTCCTCGTGAACTCCGGTCCTGAAGTCCGCAGGCCGGGTCTGGGCTTGAACGCGCCCGCGCCCATGGGTACCATGCCGCCCTATGAAGCCGGAGGATTTCTTGAAGCCGGAGGACCGTTTGAAACTGGCACGGATACGCCGGAACATCGAACGGCTCGAACGCGAGGTGCAGCGCCTCCGCGACCTGGGCGTCATCCCGCCGCCGGATAACGCGAACTGGTGGAAGGATACGCCGGCCGTTGAACCCGGCACGGAAGCCGACTGGTGGAAGGATCAGACATGAAGAAACTGCGGAAACGGTCAAGGAACAATCCCGGCGTCGGTAATCGGGACGTGAAGAACCCGCTTGTCGAGGCGTTTGCCGTGCGAATGAAGGAATGGCGCCAGGGGAAAGGGCTCACGCTCAAGGTTGTGGCCGCCAAGACGGGCCTGAGCATGGCCATCCTTTGCGAGTGGGAGCATGGGCACCGGTTTCCTTCGGTGGATCACCTGTGGGCCATTGCCGAGTACACCGGGATCCCGGCGTGGGAGTTGATCCGGCCGGTGAAGGGCGCCGCGGCGAAGA
>CAZTAJ010000101.1:0-15803 GCA_964611575.1 uncultured Verrucomicrobiota bacterium | reverse complement strand
ACAAGTTGGGCTCCGAATAGGGCTTGGATACGACCTTGGGCTCGCGTTCGGCCGAAAACACCGTGAAGCCCGGGGTGCCCCCGTGCCGGACGAACAGGTACGCGCCGGCCCCGGTCATGCTGCCGGAGTCCGCGGGCGCATCGAACGGGAACTCGCCCAGGACCTTGCCGGTCGCCGCCTCCAGCACCCGGCCGCTCGTGAAGAGACGTTCGCCGTCGTAGATGGGCGACATTCCTTTTACCGGACCATTCCCCTCAACGTGCCAGAGCGGCTCGACGAGCAGGTTGCCGCCGGCGTCGAGTCCGTAGCGAACCGCGTGACAACCGGGCTTGCGCCACGGCAGGTGGGCAAACACGGTATTGCGCGCCGCATCCACCGCTAGCGTTTCGTAGAGCATGGCCGCCACCGTATCCTGCGCCAGCAGTTCGCCGTCCGAAAGGCGGTAGACCCATCCGTCCGTGCACACGATCAGGCCGCAACTCAGATAGACAGGCGTGCCCACCTTGGTCCGTCCGCCGCCGGCTTCCTGGTTGGGGTTGGCCTTGGCCGACCATGCCTCGACGCCGGTGCGCCGGTGGATGGCGCGCACGCGGCCTGCCGCCTGCACGACCACGTAGTCTCCGGCCAGGATCGGCGAAGGAGCGAACAGGCACCCATTGTGGGCGCCGCCCGTCCGCTCCCAGTTCACCCAGCGGCGGTTGCCCTCCAGGTCAAAGCACACCACCGCGTTGTAGGACGCGGCGACGTACACGCTCTCGCCGTCGGCGACCGGCGTGGGATACGCATAGCCAAACCAGTGCCCGCCGTAGGGAGTGCCGGGCGAGTACTTGGGAATCCCGCCGCCATACTCTCCGGCTTCTTCCATGCCGGGAAACCCGGCGGTCCACGCCTTCCGTTGTGCGTCGTAGGCAAGGCGAAAGCCGTCCGCCGCCCCTTTTTCCGCGATCGCTCGCGCCTTCTCGCTGTCCGCCGTCTCGTTTTTGAGTGCGGCGTCCGCGTCGGCCTGCCACTGGACAAACCGCGGCCAGGCCGCGAATGTCTTGCGCCAGTGCTCGCGCGCTTCGCGCTGGCGCGCCGGCGGCAGGGCGTCGAGGTGGTCAATCTCGCGCTGCCACATGGTTTCGCCCGTGCGCGCGTTGACGCAGAAGAGAACCGGGAACCCGGCCAGGGCCTCGGAGATCACGAACACGCGGCCGCGCGTGACAATGGGCGACGAGTTGCTCCAACTCGGCAGTCGCGTCTTCCAGACGATATTGCTGCCTGTCCGTTCGTCCCAGTTCACTACCGGCCGCGCATCGCGGAACATGCCCGTGCCGTCATTGCGGAAGCGGGTGATCGGCCAGTCGTGCGTGATCTTCGCCTGTTCCTGCGGCGTTGCGCTGACCTTCGGCGGCTCCGCCGCCCCCGCCACCAGCGCCATGCCCAGTGTGACGAGCACTGTTACTAACGTTGCCTTGGTGATTGCGTTCATCTGCTGCTCCTTGCTGCTGTCACCGTGGTTGGGGGTGATGTTCATGGGGTTTCCTTGCTTGTGCCCCGTGTCGTGGACGGCAATGTCGATCTGCATGTTCTTGTCTCTTCAGTACTGCGCCGTCACGGCTACGGTGCCGGTCAGGTTCTTGAGGGTGATGGTTTCCTTGGCCGGGTTGAACTCAGTCCACGGCTTGCCTTGCCCTGAGCCTGCCTGCGGTGAGCCTGTCGAACCCGCCTGCCCCGAGCCTGTCGAGGTGGTCGAAGGACCGTTGACGGTGACGGTCTTGATCGGCGCGGCCTTGGGATGGCGGAAACGCAGGACGACTTCCTTGGCCGCCTTGCGGGACGGTATCTCGACGGTGGCGCTGATCTTGCCGTTGTCCACGTCCGAGACGATCTCGTAGGCCGCCGTGCCGAAGGGCGTGGGGGCGTTCTTGACGCTGATCTTCTTGCCCTGTTCCAGCCAGGCGCGCGGCGCGGCCCGCGCGCAGGGCGACAACGCCAGGCCCACGGTGATGAGCATCGCGACTGACGTTGTTCTGGTGATGGCGTTCATTTGCTTCTCTTTTTGATTGTTAGGCGTTAGCCGACCGTGACGTTCGTTCCCCATGGCGGCGGCGTGATGGCCGAGATGTTTAGCGGACGCAGTGACTTCGTCGCGGGCGGCGCGTCGGTGCGCGCCTCGTGGCAGCCCCGGCAGCCGCGGATCTCGCCGGGCATCGCCCCGGTGAACGACCGCATGGTTTGTACCGCTCGGCCCTTGTCATCCAGCAACTGGAAGAACAAGGCGCACCCCGGCGGGACCTCAAAGGCCACCGAGCCGTCCTCCGCCACGGGCACTGTGCCCAGCACCCGTTTGACGGAGTCGGCCGCTATGCCCGAAATGGCGGGCCCCTGTGCGCCGCCCTCGCGAAAACCCGTGGAGTAGGTTTTGTGGTCCTGCTGAATGATCCTCATGCGCTTGGGGTCCCAATTGTGCTTTGTCTGTGCCGGCCGCCCCCATCCTATTTCACTTCCACCCGATAGAAGAGGCAGTTGCACGTCGCGTTCAGGTCTGTATACACATTCATCGGCAGCGTCGCCGCCAGGTTCGTGCCGATCCGCAGGTCGAATCCCGCCGTCAGATTCGTCGATCGCCACAGGTCGTATACATGGTTCGTCTCGCTCGTCCAACGCACCACCAGTCCGCTCTGACCCAGACCCGCATCCGTCAGCGCCAGGTAGGACCATTGATCCAGCGGCCGCGTTCCAGCCACATATTCCTCCCAGTCCATCATCCCGTCCTTGTCGCTGTCCGTCGCCTGCAACCACGCCAGGGTCTTGCTCGTGTTGCCGTAGTGCAGGACCTCCCAGACGTCCTCCACGCCGTCATGGTCCTCGTCCGGTCCAGGCAACACGGCGGCGGGGTCGAAGAACACTCCACTCATCACCGCATTCTTCCCTGGCGCGAGATTCGTGGTGCGGATGATCTGGTGTCCCGACATATTCCATACCAGGTACACCCCGTTCGTGAAGGTGTTGGTCCCGAGGATCTGGGTATCCCAGATCCTGCCGCTTCCGTACTCGATCACCTCCACCTTCTCGCAACGGTTCTGCAAGTCCCAGTCAACGTAGTACAGCGCCACCTGATGCGTCTTCCCGTCCGTCAGGTTCACGTCGAGGTTGAGCGGACCAAACCGGTCGTGCCATGCGGTCGCCACACGGTCGGATCCGCCTGGCCTTTGCAGGCCCCGGACGTCGCTCGTGGAACCCGACCAGATACAGATCGAATTCATGTCGGGGCCGCCCGAGACGGTGACATACGTGGGATACGTGGCGCTGACCCAGTAAATTGCCTGTCCATCCTGACCGTACATGCCTTTCCATGTGCCTTGCGTGGTCGTGTCTTTCCTGATGAACTGCACCGGGCAACCCATGCACGTGAAGACCGCCTCGGCTTCCATCGCCACGTACTGCACCGGCACCGACAGGTCCTTCACCCCGTTCACCGTCAACCGGTACACACGCCCGGTCGTCATCCCGCTCACGGTCAACCGCACCCAGTCCCCCTCGGCCACCAGTTCCGCGCCGGACACCTCCACCCCGCCGCTCAACCGATAGTTCCCCACCGTTTCCGCCGTCGCTTCCGACACCTGCCGGTCGAACTTCACCTCGACGCGGTTCGGATTCCCCACGCTCGACGCGTACTCCACCCGCAAGGGTTCCGGATCCAGTCTCCAGACCACGCGCAGAACCGCCGCCGCGCCACCGGGTTTCTCGATCGCATCCGCGATCCGTTGTCCCACCTGCCCCGTACTCGAAGGGGTTCCCACGATCCCGAACGCCAAGGCACTGTTCCCCGTCCAGCCCGGCCGCGTCACCATCTCCTGCAACACGCCTGCCAGATCCGGCGTGCGTTGCGCCACGCCCGCCGCGCCCGCCGTCCACGCCGGCGGCGTCCATTCCACCGCGGAAACCGTGTACGTCCGCGCACTCACATTAAACGCCGTGCCCGCGTACGCCGCCGCGTTGTCCGCCGCCTCGCCCCGGATCACCAGTCGCGTCTCGTCGCTCCCACTTCCCGCGGCCTTGAACTGGATGCTCGCGTTCAAGATCGTGGCCCCGCGCGGAATCGCCACGTTCGGGAACCGCAATCCAACGGTCTGCTTGTTCCCACTCGCGTCGCTCCGCCCCAGCGCCAAGGTCGCGTCCGCCACGTTCACCGCCCCGTTCGCCTCCTCCTCCGCATCGTCGCTCCCAACGATCCCGCTCGCCGTCGCCGCGAACGCCACGGTCAACGGGATGGCCCCGTTGGTCGGCGTCGCGCTGAAACCCGATATGACCGGCGGAACCGTTTCCGGCGCCATCACGGCGATCGAAACGGTGGCGGGTGGAGAATCCGTCGCGCCGTCGTTTACCTTGAACGTGAAGGCGTCCGCGCCCGTGTACACGCTCGCCGGAGTGTACGTCACGTTCGGCGCCGCGCCGCTGAGCGTCCCGTGCGCCGGCGGCGTCGCGATCGCGAATGTCAACGTGTCGCCGTCCGGATCGGTCCCTGTCAATGCGATCGTCCGAGCCACGTTCCGCCTTGTCGTCACGGTTCGATCGTGCGCCACGGGCGCACGATTCTGTTGACTGTAACCCACGATGTACCGCACGATCACGAGGCCGGAGTTGCCGGCGTTGTTCTGCGCACCGCCGTTTCCGGCGGAACCTCTGAAGGGATTGGACGAATCGCCTGGCGTTGCCCCGGAGCCGGCAGTCAAAGTGGCGGAAGACACAAAGGTGGGGTTGTAGTATCCTGAACCGCCGCCACCGCCAGAGTTGCCCGCCGGACTGTCGCCATTGTAACCCGCACCGCCGCCATAGTAACCGCCTCCGCCTCCGCCGCCTCCGCCCCCATCGCCATCCGTTCCAGCCGTACCGCCCTGCAAAGCGGAACCCGGACCGGAAGTGCCGTTACCACCGGCGCCGCCGGCCGATTGGGTGCCACCTCCACCGGAGTTGGGACCACCGCCGCCAATTCCGTTTGTTCCACCTCCGGCGCCGCCAGTTCCCGCATAGCCGCCTCCCCCGCCGCCACCGGCTATCGCCAACGCATTGGCTTGGATACACACGTTCGAGAACAGGCCGGAGTAACCGCCGCCCTGCCCGGAACCTCCCAGTTGTGCCGCCAATCCTCCACCGCCGGGAACAGGATCGCCAGGACCACCAGGAGATGGGTAATTTCGACACTGACCGCCGCCGCCAACAACAACAAAATAAGATCCCGAAGCAAGTGCCGCGATTCCACGAGTTGCCCCGCCGCCACCACCCGAACCACTGGTCTGACTCCCTCCGCCACCGCCTCCCCACGCATAAACTTCGACCAAGCCGCCGGTGGCCACCGCCAGAGTCCCGCTGTTCGTGAAGATGTGCGCCCGATACCAGGTCCCGTTCTCCACGTAATTCGTCACCGTCCCGCCCGCGGCCGACACAACGCTCACCGCGCCGGTGCCCGAGATCGTCACGTTCGTCGTCGCCACGCCCCCATTGCCGTCCGACACCGTCAATGTCGCCAGGTACGAACCCGGCGCCCCGTATGTATGCGAAACGTTCGCGCCCGCGCCGCTCGACCCGTCCCCGAACGTCCAGGCATACGTCAACGCGCCCGCGACCGTTGTCATGACTCCTGTCGCCGCGCTCCCCGCGTTCGTCGCGCATCCCATCGCGCCCAACTGCCGGATCTCGTCCAACGACAACGCCTTACGATAAACGCGAAGGTCGTCAATCAACAGACTCCTGTCGATACTGAATCCGAAACTCGTGTACGGGAGCACGACCCCGCTGAATCCCGGTGTGCCCTGCGCTCCATCCACGTACATCACGTGATTCGAACCGGTCCGCGTGAATGCCACATGGTACCAGCTCCCGGTGGAAAGAACTCCCGGCCACAGTTGGCCTCCGAAGTGCAACTTACACCCCGAACGCAACCCCATGCTTAAACCGCCCGGACTCCACCCGAGGAAGTCGCGGGGCGGATTGGCGTCCCCGTAGTACGTCTGGATGTTCAGCCAATAGGACATACTGAAGTCCCCGTTAAGGGTCTCGTTAAGAGTCGGACTCGATAGTCCTATCCATCGTCCCGCATTTCGGTCCGCATCGCACCACATGGCGTTCCCGACAACACCGGGGCGGATGTACGACGAACCGGATACGGTCCCGTGGTTCCCGTTCCCCGACACATCCGCCACCGTCGTTCCATTGATCTCCTCGCACGGCCAGTGCAGCAACAGGGTCCCATCGTTCACCGACGACCCCGAGGTGTACGTGTTGAACCTCTGCGACGGTTCCAAATTGTAGATCCCCATATTCCCGGTCGCCCACGCGCCGCCCACGGAGTTCGTCGCGTAACAACGGTAGTAGTAGACCGTGTCCCGAAGCGGCGTCACCACCGTGCTGAACGGACCCGCCGTCCGTACGCCCAGGTTCTCGCACCGTTCCCACGCCGCCTTGTTCGTCCCGCCGTCGGTCCGGCCCCAGTACACGTACACCGTCGCCGGCTTCCCGCCCGTGTTCACCAGGTTCCCGTTCAACGTCGCCGTACCCGCCGTTTCGTCCCAACGCACCCCGCTCCCGTTGTTCACCACCGGAACGGAGTAGGCCACCGAAAGACACGTCATCCCCAGTCCTCCACCCAACACGATCTTTTGATCGGCATACGCCGGAATCGTGAAACCGGCGCCACCGACCGGGTCATACCTGAACGGGGGATACTCCTCCACGTAACTGTTCACGCCCGCCTTGATCAACGCCACTTCGCGGTTGCCCTGCGCGATCACCTTGTCGCCCGCCGCGATCCACGTGTCCCACCCCCGCAGCGACCTCCAGACCTGCCGTTTCTCCTTCAGGTTCACCGCGGCCATGCATCCGCCGCACCCATGACCCCCTTGCATGTAATAACCATAATCGCCCACCACAATGGGTTGCTGGAAGGACTCCCACTCACTGGCGCCGGCAATATTTTCGGGCAAACCACCTCCTAACGGCTTCATTTGGCGTACATCCCACGTCATGTTCTCGCCGTAGAACACCGTCCCTGCCGCGGCACCGTAGGAACCACCGATATCCCTCAACACAGGAAAACCGGTTCGCATGTCCACCAGGAATTCGTTGTATCCCATGGCGAGGTATGTTCGACCGTTCCACCTATGACTCTTTGCAATGTTAGAACCCGTCCCTTCATTGATCTCCCACACCACGGCGCCTGTGTACTTGTTCACGGCCACCTTTCGGAACAACGCAATATCGCCGTGAACCGACGGCGACCAACACGCACCCGCACCATCGGCTTCGTCAGTCCGCTCATTCAACGACGCCGACCATAACCGGGCGCCGGTGAACTTGTTCCAACAGGCGGAAAGGTCGCCCCACTTGCTCGACCCATACACCCGCCCCTCGTCCACCGCCGGGGTGCCGTTGCCACCCTGAAAACTCGCGTCCCGCCAAAGCACCACGCCGGTCGCCAGATCCATGCAGAAAGCGCCAAAGTAACCCGTGTAGTACACGCGCCCTTCCGAGATCACCGGACAACTTTGCCCGCTGTACCCTCCTCCACCCATTTGCTGTGGTTGCCGCCACACCACCACCGGCGGCCAGTTCTCCACCCATCCGTTGGATGCGGCGATCCATCCGCTCCCGTCCGTCCCATACCACGCTTCCCAGTCCTTCAACACCCGGTTCGTCACCGTGATCTGCACATCCGCCGTGTTCGTCATGCCGCGATAGTCGTCCACCGTCAACGTGAACGTGTGTGTCCCGAATCCGCGTTCTACAATACAACTCGTGCCTGACCCCACGTTGGTTCCGTTCTCCAACCACATGTAACGCAAATCATCCCCGTCCGGATCCGTCGAACCGGCGTCGTACAACACGATCGCGCCGGTGCAGTCCGCGTAAACCGTTCCGTTCGTACGCGGGTGCGCCACCGGCGGATGGTTCGGCCCCGGCGCGTGTACGATGATCGACACCACATTCGCCACGGTCCCTTCGTCCGGATCGTTCGACGAGAATACCAACTGCACCGGATACCTGCCCAACGCCGCGCTGCGTCTGTCAACCACCATCTGGATCTGCGCCGAGGAACTCGCCGCGATACTCCCGCTCAGGGGCGAAATGTTCACCCACGCGTTCGTCTGATTCACTGTCCAGTTCAACGTCCGGGTCCCCAGGTTCAACACCCGCACCGACCCTGTCGCCACACTGCCCTGCGGACACAGAATGTATGGGTCCGGGTCGAACGCGATGTCCGGCGCGTTGAGGGTGATCCGCATCGTGTCCGTGGCCGTTCCGCCGCGATAATCGTCCACCGTCAACGTCAGATCGTGCACGCCGGGTCCGAGATTCACCGTCGGCATCGGATTCTCCCCCACATAGACCGTCGCGCCCCCCTCCGTCCAGGTGTACTTCAAGGCGTCTGCGTCCGGATCACTCGAACCTGACCCGTTCAATGTCACCTGCGTGACCGCGCTGGTGCTCGTCGCTTCCATCACCTGGTCCGGACCCGCGTTCGCCGTCGGCGCGTGGTTCGCGCCCGGCGCGTGCGTCACGAACGTAACCAGCTTCTCCGCGTTGCCGCCATCCGACTCCACCCGCAACCGCACCGGCCAGAAGGCGCTGGACGCGCCCACGCCGTTGAAGGTCAACTTCAACGCCACACTGCCGCCCGCACCGATCGTGCCGCCCGAGGCGGATTCCGTGAGGCGCCTCGCGCCTGACAGGTCAACCAAGTGGGCCCACCGTTCGTTCAGGCCGACCTGATGTGTGCTTGTCAACGCCCAGACCTGGGTGTTCGTAGCGGAGGACGTCACGTCGTTCACCGTCACTCCCGTCTGCCAACCCTCCACCGTGAACCGCGCCCGCACCTTCCCCGTTACCGGATCCCACTTCACCAACCGATTGTATGGCGTCGTCGTCCGAGCGCCCCACCACACCGCCCCATCGGCATATCCGAAATGCCTGTTATCGGTGTACGAAAAGGAGTCCGGTATGGGGTAGGAGGCTAGAGTCGCGCCTGTCGCCGGATTCAAACGGTAGATTAGGCCCTCTCCCCCCTGCCACCAACTGTATGCATACAGGTTCCCGTCGCCGCGCGCCATCGCTTCCATACGCCACCATCCGGACGGGTAAGAAACCCGCGTCAGGACACTCATATCGTTCAGATTGAACTTCACCATCTTTGCCTGCGACGAGTGTTGCCCCCACAAGTTGCCGCCCTCGATGTCGATGGCACACATGGTAACGACATTGGTCCCCATACTCTTCGTGCCGAGCAAACTGCCGTCGGTCACGCTTATTTGCGCGACAACCGAGCCAAAGAAGCAGGATGCCCACAGGCAATCCCTCGTCTCGTCGTAACGCAACATGGTGGGCGACGAACTCCAGTTCACCTTGAACTGACGCGCGATCTTGACGAAGTTCGTCCCCTCGAACCCATCCGTCAACGTCCAGGTCAACGGTTGATCGCCCGCATTGGCGATCGTCACCTCCTGCGTGACCACGGTCCCGATCGGACACACCACCCTCAGGTCGTTCGTGTCCATCGCGAGACTCGCGCCCGATTCCAGACCGGAGAGACTGTAACATGCCAGATTATTCTTGATCCGGCAGTACACTTTCCCGGCGCTCAGCGCCGGCGGCGTCCACGCATAGTCCGGATCCCACGCAGCGCGCACAACCAACGGTTCCCGCCCCTCCTCGTCGAACCCGACCGCCCCGATCTTCACCACCCGCAACTTTCCGTTCGCCAGCACGATCAACTTGCCGTCCACGTACACCAACGCGCCTTTCCCATCCGAGATCGCCATGTTCCAGTCCACCGTCCCGTCCGCCAGACTGATCCGCACCAGATCCCCGCCACTGCTGATCGCGTAGGCGTAGTTCCCCACAATCACCGGCGTCAAGAAACTGGCGCCGGTCGCATCGGTGTTCAACGCCCACACTTCGCTGACACTGCTCGGCGTCGCCTGCAGGAGGACGAGACCGTTCTCATAGAGGAGGATCTTGTCCCCCGACACCACCGGATCGGCCGCCGCGTAACCCGATATCATTCCGCTGTCGTTCGCGTACGACCACAAGAGCGTTCCGTTCGTACTGACTGCGTTGAGGGCGCTGTCGGAGAGAAAGAGGAGCATCCGCGTACCGGATACGGTCATCGCCACCGGTGAGGCATACGAGGTCCCCGCCTCGCTGGTCCCCGGCCAGGCCACCGCGTGCGTCGTCCGGTTCACCGCCAGGCCCGCCGCACTGGCCATCAACAGCACCTGGTTCCCTTCCACCAGCGGCGAACCCGAGTACCCGTACTGCGGTTTCACGCCCGGCACAGTCGCGTTCCACAACGGTGCGCCCGTCACCTTGTCGAAACAGTACAACTTCCCGGCGTCGTCGAATGTGTAGACTTCGTTGCTGAAGACGGTGGGCGTGGCCTGCGGACCGTACGAGCCGGAACCTGCGTCCGCCGTGTAGGATTGAGTCCAGACGTTCGATCCGGTCGCCGTGTCGAAGCAATAGACGTAGTTGTTCCCGCCCTCGCGTCCCATGGTGTAGGCAAAACAACCGCTGACGACCACCGCGGATTCGCCCGCCGCGATCGTGTTCGACCACACCAACACAGGCGGCCAAGCCGAGATCGTCACCGTCTCGGCCGACACCCCATCCCGGTTCGGACCCCGCCACTGCGGCCAATCCGAAGCCCCCACCCACCCCTGGGCAACCATCCACACCGCCGCCATCGCAATCCATCCGCGCATAGTTGTCCTGCTCATGGTCTAACCTCCGACTGTTGCCGCATCGCCTCAAGCCATTCCCGGTTTTCCTTCGCATATCCCATCCGCTCGTTCCACGCTGCCAACTTCTCCAGCGACACCAGTTGGATCCAACCCGACCACTGGCACACCACCCAGAAGTTCCCGGCGCCATCCGCGGCAAGCCCCCCCAACCTGTCCGGACAACCCTCGATCTTACGGGGTTTCATCGTGCCGTCGGCCTGTTCCTCCCCGAAGGGATATCGGTAGATCGTCTCGACTGCGCCCCGGGGCGCCCATTTCCAATCGCCCTGGAGTTTCGCGCCATCGAACCGCAGCGTCTCGACGTTGTCCAACGCCACGTTCGCGTTGATGCTACTGGGACTATGCAGCTTGCCGTTCTCCAGCACATGACTGGCCAGTGCCCGGCCGTCGCGGAACTGGATGAACAGGGTCACGGCCTGCCCGCCGGGCGTCGTGAAGTTCAGCCGGCCCGCGTGATAGGGACCGGCGGGCGCGGTGGTGCGGGCCGGTTCGAGCGCCCCGGCGAAGTGGGCCGCGCACAGGCTGAGCAGCAGGCTGGCAATGATCTGTTTGAGGGTTGTTGCTTTCATGTACCTCCGGTAACGGCGTTATTGAACCGACTGAACGAGTTGCTGCCAGAGAGCGTGTCTTCATAATCGACCCCACACTAACACGCCCGCCCGATTTTTGTCTTGTGCCAATCGTCCACTGGATTAGTCTATTGGCATGACAACCGAAATCCCCAACTGGTTTGCCGTGCCGGCCGGCTTGGCCGCCCGGCCGAAACCGGCGGGACCGCCATAGTTCGGCCAGGACGCTTCCTTGCTCAGCGCGTTGATCTTCGCCAGCTCCGCCTCGCTCCGCCGCAACCCGGTCAGTTTGCCGGTTTGCGATGCGTCCGTGGTTTGCGGTGCGCCGGTGCCCAGGGACTTCCGGCAGGAGACCGTGCCGGAAATGACGGCGCCGTTCAGCGTCGCGTCAACGCTGAACTCGAAGAACGGCCCGCGGATGTCGAGGCAACGCACAAACTTGCCGGTGAGTTTGTTGCCCTGAACGGTCAGCCATCCCCCGGGCTCGCGCAGGCCGACGAGGTTGTCCATGCGGATCTTCCCGTCGCGGCAGGATCCCAGGTAGGTCCACTTCACCGGGACGTCGAACTCCAGGTGGACCATCTCGTAGACGCCGGCCGGGGCGGTCACGGTGCAGTCTTCGATCCCGGTCCGGGGCGCGGTCGGCCCCGGCGTGTGCTGGGATTTCCAGACCGCCTCCTCGACCGCCTCCTCGGCCGCCTCCTTGGCCGCCTCCTCGGCCGCCTCGGCTCTGAAGGCGATCCCGACCCCGATCGCGCCCGCCAGCAGGCCGGCACTGGGCGCCAGTCGCGCCGCCCGGGCCAAGGCCCGGGTCAGGCGCCGTACGGTTGATGTTGGTTTGATCTGTGCGTTCATCATGTTGCCTTTGTTGTTTCCTTGTCTGTCCGTCATCCGACATGTTCCCGATTCCACATGGGCGTTCTACGGCCTGTGTCACCGCCGATCCGCCCCCATCGAAATGCGTTCGAGCACCGCATCGAACTGCGCGGCGGTCTTGGGGTCGAGTTGCTGGGACTGGCGCCAGGCCTGGAGTTCATCCCGGCGCGGGGCCAGCACGGAAACGTCGTACTGCGCAATCAACGGCACCAGCATCAGAATGCGGGCCCGGGCGTCCTTGTCGGTGAACTTGTCCGGCAGGGCCCTGAAAAAGACGGCGGCGGCATCCTTGCCGGCCCAGGCGCGGAGCTCCAAAGCGCGCGGCAGCGACTCGGTCTGAGTCAAACCACCCCACGCCTTGGCGAAGGGATGCAGCGACGGAAACAAGCGCGGGGCTTTGCCCTCGATCATGCCATGGGCGAGCACTTCGGCGGCAGCAGCGTGATCGTCCATCAGCACCGCCGTCTGCATCGCCGCCGCGAAACCGGCCTCGTCGCCCAACATGCCGACCAGTGCCGGCACCGCGGCTTTGCCCATGCCGGCCAAGGCTTGCCGGGCGCGCTCGATGAGCTGTTCGGGCCGGCCTATGATGACCGGTATCGCCTGGCCCTTTTCCCCGAAACTGTCGCGGCCGGGCACGACCCCCACGGCGAGTTTCGCCAACTCCGGCGCAAGGCTCGCGGCTTGCGGGCCGAGGGCACAGAT
This sequence comes from uncultured Verrucomicrobiota bacterium, assembly GCA_964611575.1. GTDB lineage: Bacteria > Verrucomicrobiota > Kiritimatiellia > CAIKKV01 > CAITUY01 > CAITUY01. Next base: position 2,875 of record CAZTAJ010000101.1, on the reverse strand, counting down.
GGCCTGGAAACCGGTCAGCGCTGTTGCCGGGTCCTCCGACTTCAGCATCGCCAACGCTTTCGCCGGCAGGATGGCCGGCACGGCCGGTGTGCCGATGCAGATGACTTCGTGAACCGAGCGCGAGAGGATGACATCGCCGGCCACGGTGAAGTTGTTGGCGTAATTGCACCAGTTGGGGATGTTGTTGCGGATGCGAAACTGCGCCTTGCCGGCCAGGCTGCGCAGTCGGTTCGAAGCCAGATAGTGGCCGTCGAGATCGAACACCTGGCAGACGACCGCCGCGCCGGCGTCGTCGCTGCGCTTCTCGGAGCCGTGTTCGGCGTAGCCCTGGCCGTAAATCCGGTTGCCGGCAATGGCGAGCGTGTAAGTCGAGTCCGGCGCCGCTTGGGCCGCGGTGCCGTGTCCGCCGGGCTTGCCGAACAACACCTTGCCGGTCACGGCGTCAAGGATGATATCGCGGAAGTAGAGCCGGCCTTTGTGACAGATCATCCAGGACATCTGGCTGCCATACCGTTTGCCCTCGACGCCGTGCCAGAGCACTTCCGCCTTGAACGTGTCGCCCTCACCGCTCACGAGGCGGATCGCGGCGGGCGGGACGACCTCGGCACTGCCCTTGCCCTTCCAACCACCGTGTTCGCCGCCGCCGGCAAGGAAGAGCACGTCGGGCCGGTCGGGATCGGTGCGGACGATGTGGCCGGGACTTTCCTCGATCGGCCCGGTAATCTTGAACGGGCGGCCGTCGTCGAGCCGCACGACAAATGGCGGATAGCCGTTGCAGTACAGGTAATCGCTGCCCGCCACGGTCACGACCATCGGCGAGGCCATCTCGTGCTGGCCGATCTTGAGGCTGCTGCGTTTGAAGTTCCAGAGTTCCTTGCCGGTCACCCGGTCGAACGCCCGCACATAGTCACCAAGATCGGCCACCAGCCGGTCACGCCAGACCAGCGGCGAACGACCCGTCTGGCAATAGTCACCCCCGCCTTGCGAGGGGAGATGGTGCATCCAGAGTTGTTTGCCGTCGCGGTCGTAGGCGGCCCAGACGCCCCACGCCAGTTGGATGAAGACGCGTTCGCCGTCGCTGACCGGCGTGGCAAAGGTGTCGCCAAAAAACCAACTGCCGTTGCGGGGGTAGCGCCACGTGTCGAGGGTCAGGCCAACCTGGCCCAGGATCCGTCCGTCGGTCCAAATGGCGCCCGGCGGGCCGGCGGGATCGAGCATCTGGTCCTTGGTGAGCGGCTTCGTGAGATCCGTGCCCGGCTTGAGACCGAGTTTCGCCAAGGCCTCGGCGGACGGTTCCTTCTCGGCGCAGCGCAGAAAGAACTCCCCGCGCCAGCGGACGAACGCTTCCCAGAAATCCTTCGCCTCTTTGCGCTGGGCAACGGTGTCGGGGATGATTTCGACGCGCCAGCATTCCTTGCCGGTCGCGAGGTCGAGGCCAACGAGCAACGGCCATGGATGTTCGGGGTCAACGTCGTTGAGATAGACGACGCGGTCCTTGAGCACGACCGGCGCGCTGTAGCTGAACGACGGGGTCGGCGTATGCCAACGAATGTTCAGCCCGGTATCGTAATCCCAGCGGACAGGCGGGTTACTGTTGGTATGGATCCCGGAGCGGTCGCCCCACAGGCCGACCACGGTTGTCGGCGGGACCGCCTTGCCGCCTGACGTCCCGGGATCGCCAGAGGTCTTTGATCCCAGCGATGTGGCGCTCTTGGTCTCCCGGTTGACCTCGCCAGGCGGCGTCGTCCTGGCCGGGTCAGGGCGGGTTTCAGCGTTTGGTGTTGCCGCCGGCTCGGCCGCCCATGTCGTCAGGGCCAAGCCCAGTGCGACGAGGACTGCGACCGACGTTGCTTTGGTGACTGCGTTCATCCTCTTGTCCTTGTTGTTAAGGGTTAGATCTTGCCTCTGACTTCAATGCGCGGCCTTCACGGATTGCCTTTCAACCTGTTGTCATCGGCCAGCAGGTCGCCGTAGAGCATCAGGTTCCACGCGCAGCGGCCGGCGTTGACGACAAACCGGTTGAACCGCGGGGTCCGCTCCAGACTGAGACCCACGTTTCCGGTGACCGGTTGCTGGGCGTGGGTGATGGCATCCATCAGGGCGCGCGCCTTCTCGGCGTGCAGCCGGTTGCCGTCGAGCCGGCCAAGCTGTGCCCAGGCCATTGCAAAGCGCGACCCCAGCCAGATGGCGCTACCCTGATGCCGTTCGCCGGTGCAGGTCAGGTTCGGCTTAGTTCCGTATTGCGCATCCCGCGACCAGTCCATGTGCCGCGTCTCGCAGAAGCGCATCAACTCGGCCACCAGGTTCAGGTCGCGGCGTTCGGCCGGCGCACACTCCAGCAGGTACAAGGCGAAGTAACTGGAGGAGCGGCCGGTATAGATGAACGGCACGACCATGCACATGCTTTCGTGGCCCTGGTTGCGCCAGAAGAACTCCTTGACGCTGTAATCCATGACCCAGCGATAGGCCTTGTCCTCGCACTCGCGAAAGGCGTCGGTCTTCAGTTCGGTGCGCAGTCGCCCCAGGAACCAGAGTACTTCGGAGCAGTCGAACTCGACGGGGTGCGGACCGTGGATGCCCAGGACGAGGCCCGCGTCGAAGGCCGCCTGCCGACCCGGATGGTCCGTGTTCAACGTGGCCGGATCAGGGCAGGATGTGCGGCCGTCATCGCTCAGTTCGGCCCAGGAGCCGTTGGGCAACTGGAGCCGGGCGTAGGCCTTGGCGACCATCTCGGCGGCGTCCTTCCAGCGCGTGTCGCCGGTGGCGGCGTGGAGATCGAGGAAGGCCGTGCCGAACAGATGGGTGTTGGCGATGCCCCCTTTGTAGCACTTGGGCATCCCGCCGCGGGACAGGCAGCCGGCCCGCATGTGGTCGC
>CAZTAJ010000100.1:0-16007 GCA_964611575.1 uncultured Verrucomicrobiota bacterium | reverse complement strand
GTGTCTACGCCCAGCCTGACACGCAACTGCTCTGCGTCTTTGATCATCTCGAGGCCCGCTGGGTCGAGGCCGACGGCGGCGCGTTGTCGCTCGAATGCCGCAACCCGACCGCGTTCGACGCCGAGACGCGGGTGCTGGTCGAATCGTCCGTCGGGGCCCGGACAATCCTCGGCCAGGCCGCTGCCCGGCGCTGGCCGTCCGTCACCGTGCCGGCAGGCGAAACCCGGCGAATCGACGTGTCGTGACACAATGATTGAGTGTTCCCGTTTTTAATCAACACGATGAGTGGAGGATAAACGACATGCCTGACTACTATGCGTTTCCAAAGGGATTCCTCTGGGGCGCCGCCACGGCGGCCTACCAGATTGAAGGGGCCGTGAATGAAGACGGTCGCGGCCCGAGCGTCTGGGACAGTTTCTGCGCCAAGCCGGGGAAGGTGCTCCAGGACCACACCGGGGAGGTGGCCACAGACCACTACCACCGCTACCGTGAGGATGTCGGCATCATGGCCGACATGGGGCTGAAGGCCTACCGTCTGTCGATCGCGTGGCCGCGCCTCCTGCCCACCGGCGCCGGCGCGGCCAATGCCAAGGGCGTGGATTTCTACGACCGCCTGATCGACGAACTGCTCGCGCGCGGCATCGAGCCGTGGGTCACGCTCTATCACTGGGACATGCCCCAGGCGCTGGAGGACGAGTTCGGCGGCTGGGAGTCGCGCGAGGTGGTCAAGCGCTTCGGGGATTACGCCGCTTTGGTGGCCCAGCGCTATTCCGACCGCGTCAGCCATTTCATGACCCTCAACGAGATGTGGGTGGTTGCCGACTGCTGTTACAACTGGGGGTTCAACCCGCCCGAGAAGAAGTTGCCGGCCAAGGGCGCGAACCAGGTGCGGCATAACGTCATCCTGGCCCATGGCGTCGGCGTCGAGGCGCTCCGCGCGCATGCGCGCCGGCCGCTGCAGGTCGGGGTGGCCCACTGCATCTCTTCGCTGTTGCCCGTCATGGACACGCCGGAAGACATCGAGGCCACGCGACGGGCGCTGCGCCACGAGGAACGCGGCTACCTGACGCCGATCATGGAGGGGAAGTATTCCGAGGAGTACCTGCGGGAAATGGGTGCCGACGCCCCGACGATCGAAGAGGGCGACATGCGCACGATCGGCGCGCCGCTCGATTTCGTCGGTCTGAACCTCTACCACGGCAGTTACGTCAAAGCGGCGCCCGAGGCCCCCCAGGGGTATGTCAAGTTGCCGGTACCCAAGGCGTACCCGCACATGCACGTGGATTGGATCAAGATCGTCCCCCAGATCGTTTATTGGAGTCCGCGCCTGGTCCATGAGCTCTGGAACGTGCCGGCGCTTTATCTGACCGAGAGCGGTTGCGGCTGCGACGACCGGCTGACAAGCGACGGCGAGGTCATCGACACCGACCGGGTCATGTACCTCCGCAACCATTTCATCGCCGCGCACCGGGCCGTGCGGGAAGGCATTCCGCTCAAAGGCTACTTCGTCTGGAGCCTGCTCGATAACTTCGAGTGGAAGGAAGGATACACGTATCGCTTCGGCTTGGTGTACGTGAATTATCAGACACTGAAGCGGACCCCGAAACTGAGCGCCAAGTTCTACAAGACCGTCATCGCGCGGAACGCCGTAGTGTAGCTCGCGAGAGAAGCAAAACATGCATATGACCCGGAAAACCCAGGAGTAAACGCGATGAGCGAAGAGCGAACAGCGACCCAGCCGCCGCCGATGCCGAGACCTGAGCAACATTTCTCGATCCGTGTGAGTTCTACAGACTTGCCGGCCACCACCAGCGAAAGGAAACACAACCTATGAACTTCAGTACCATCAGCAAACTCAGCAACGCCATGACCCGCTCGATCACCGCCGAAAACCCGTCCGGCGAGAAAGGCGCCGGTGGCAAGGCATTGCCGGGCGTGGCGCCGGCTGAAGCGCAGGCGCTCAACCAACTCGAGCACGAAGGCTCGGCTCGCGCGTCGGGCGAGCTGGGCCAGAAGTGGAAAGTCCGGCCGTTCATCGCCATTGCCGGCAAGGCCACCGCAACCATAGCCGACATTAGGGGGCCGGGCGTCATCCAGCACATTTGGATCACGACCAGCTTCAAGCAGAAACGCGACCTGATCATCCGCATGTACTGGGATGGCGAAACGACGCCTAGCGTGGAGGCGCCGATGGGGGATCTATTCTGCAACGGCTGGACGGACCACATGCCGATCAACGCGGCGCCGATCTGCGTTGGCGCGTCGCACGCCTACAATTGCTTCTTCCCCATGCCGTTCCGCAAACACGCGCGCATTACAGTCGAAAACCGCGCGCCCGGCAAGTGCGACCTGGTCGCGTACACTGTCAACTACGCGCTCGGCCCGGTTGCTGATGACGAGGCGTATTTCCACGCGCAGTTCCGCCGCAGCCGGACTTCGGCCACCAACCCCGAGCACGTCATCCTTGATGGCATCAAAGGTAAGGGGCACTACGTCGGCACCTATATGGCGTGGCAGCAGAATTCCAGCGGCTGGTGGGGCGAAGGCGAGTTCAAGGCGTTCCTCGATGGCGACGGCCAGTTCCCGACCATCTGCGGCACCGGCACCGAAGACTACTTCCTTGGCGCGTGGAGCTTTGGCGCGACGTTCACGGCGCCTTTTGCCGGTTACCAGGGCGCGACCGACGGCAAGCCCGGCAACCGCCACAACCTTTACCGGTTTCACATCCTCGACCCGATCCGGTTCGAGAAAGACATCCGTGTGACCATGCAGGCGCTCGGCTGGCGGAGTGAAGGGCGTTACCTGCCCTTGCAGGACGACATCGCCTCGGTGGCCTACTGGTACCAGGCTGAGCCCCACGCCACGTTCCCGGAGCTGCCGGACCGCGACGGGCTGGAGATCATCTGAAATGGGCCTGCATTACAAGTTCGGCGCGCATCAGTTCTTGTGGAAGAGCCACTGGACGGATGACGACCTCGGCATCCTCGACACGGTGCGCGGGTTGGGTTGCACGGTGTTCGAGATTTCGCTCGGCGACGATGTGCAATTCGACCGGGGGCGATTGCGCCGGCAGGCGGAGTCTCTCGGCATCGAATTGACCGTCGGACCGGGTAACCACTGGCCGATGGACTGCAACCTCTCCTCCGACGATCCACGACATCGGCAACTTGGGCTGGCGTGGCACAAGCAGATCGTCAACCAAGCCGCGGAGTTGGGCGCAGCGGCGTACTGCGGCGCGATGTACAGTCATCCCGGTCATGTCTTGCGCCGGCCGCCGCCGGCGGAGGAGTTGCCGCGAGCCGCCGAGAATCTGCACCAACTCGCCGAACACGCCGCCCGTGCCGGCGTCCGTGTGGTCCTTGAACCGATGAGCCGGTTTCGCGTCCACTTGATCAATACGGCCGCTCAGGCGATGAACCTGGTGCGGCTGGCCAGGCATGCCAATCTCCGCGTCAATCTCGACACGTTTCACATGATCACCGAGGAACGCGATTACGGTGCGGCCATTCGCTGCGCGTTGCCGGTCTTGTGGGGCATGCATGCCTGCGAGAACGACCGCGGCGGTCCCGGCGGCGGCCTCGTGCCTTGGCCGGCCGTGTTCGCGGCTCTGCGCGGGGCGACCGAGGATGTCCGGCTTCTGCTGGAGACCTACAACACCGGGCCAAGTAATCTGGGATATGCGCGCGGGGTGTTTCAAAACCTTTGTCCCAACCCGGAGCCGTTTGTCCGGGAAGGGTTGACGTTTTTACGTCACTGCATCCAGCAGGCAGGAGAAACACGATCGCAAGACGGCCGTGAAGAGGGGTGACACAAGGAGTTTACTGATGAGTTCAGCGAAGCAAAGCCCGGCGGCCGATGGGTCGGCGGTGAGCGTGACGACGGGGAACGCGGCCATTGACGAGGCGTTCCGCATCAGCGTGGCGCTGGTCAACGAACTGCGCCCGCAATACCACGCGGCCAGCGGCATCCGCGGCTGGCTGCCGGTCTCCGGCGGGATGCGGGGGAAGATGGTCGGATTCCATGACCAGCGCGATTCCGCCCATGCCGTGAAAATGGCCGCGTACCTCTGGGGTGGTGAACCGGATCAGGCCGGGGTGGTGGAAAAAGCCTTTGGCTTGGATCAGGTGCAGCCAGAGACGGGCGCGGTCTGCGATGCGGCACAGTCCACGTCCTGCCGCAGGAGAGCCGCCTGGTGGTGGACCTCTTCAACCTGTCCGACGCCGAGCGCCGCATCGAAGGCAGCATGCCGGCCGCGACGCTGGGCATCGCCCTCGATCACTACTACCGGCGCAACGAGCGCTGGGCCGGTTTGGGCGCCGGCCACCTGGCGGTCGGCTGCACCCTGCCGCCCTGGGGGCACCAGCAGGTGGAACTGGAGGCCCTATAAAGCCATCATGAGAACACTTGACCATCATGTGGATGTCTGCGTCGTGGGCGGCGGGCTGGCCGGGCTGTGCGCGGCGGTGGCGGCGGCGCGGCGCGGGGAGGGACGGCCATGATCCGTATTGCCCGCGCCGATTGCGCCTTCGAGAACGAGCCCTTTGCCGCTCCCTTCGGCTTCAAGGGCGGATACCTGACCGGGTCGTGGCAGACGGCGGCCCTGCTCCAGGGCGCGACCGGCGCCGAGGGACTGGGACTGGGAACGCAGAGCCCGCTGTGGTCGGACGCCGGAGTCTTCGCCGCCAACCCCGAGCCGGCGGCGAACGCCATGATGTTCCTGATGACCGCGCACGCCTTGAAGCTCGCCGCCGGCCAGTCCTTCGGGACGCCGCTCGACCTTCTCGACCGGCTGCTCCCGGAGGTCCACGCCTACGGCAAGCGCATCAGCGGGCAGGAGAACCTGCGGCTGACCTTCGCCCTGAACGCCCTGGTGCCGGTGGACAACGCCGCCTGGATGCTCTACGCCCGCGAGACCGGCAAGCGGAGCTTCGACGACATGGTGCCGCCCGACTACCGGGCGGCGCTCGCCTGCCGGCACGACCGGATCGCCTGCATCCCGCTCTTCTCCTACGGGCTGACGACCGGGCAGATCCGCGACGCCGTCGAGCAGGGCTTCTTCTTCGCCAAGATCAAGGTCGGCTGCGATCCGGACAAGGACGGGGACTTGGACAAGATGCTCGCCTGGGACCAGCGCCGCCTCTCGGAGATCCATGACCTGCTGAAGGATCGCCGCACGGCTTGGACCGACAGCGGGCGCATCCCGTATTACCTCGACGCGAACGGCCGCTACGATTCCAGGGACCGCCTCATGCGGCTCCTCGATCACGCCGCGAAGATCGGCGCCCTCGAGCGCATCCTGCTCTTCGAGGAACCGTTCCCGGAGGAATACGAGGAGGAGGTCGGCGACCTGCCGGTGCGGATCGCCGCCGACGAGAGCGCGCACGCCGAGGAGCACGCCCGCCGCCGCATTGACCTCGGCTATCGTGCCATTGCCCTCAAGCCGATCGCCAAGACCTTGAGCATGAGCTTGCGTATCGCGCGCGTGGCGCACGCCGCTGGGGTGCCGTGCTTCTGCGCCGACCTCACGGTCGGACCGATCCTGGTGGACTGGAACAAGGCCGTCGCCGCGCGGCTGCCGGCGCTTCCCGGCATGAAGATCGGCGTCCTTGAGTCGAACGGCCACCAGAACTACCGCAACTGGCAGGCCATGACGTCCTACCATCCCGCGGCCGGCGCGACCTGGATCGAGCCGCGAGAGGGGCTGTTCCAGCTCGGCAGGGAGTTTTTCGACACAAGCGGCGGCATCCTTGAGACGCCGATGCACTACCGGGAGATGATGCGATGAAACAGATCCGCATGGGGGTCATCGGGCTTGGGAACATCGGCCTGCACCACGCCGACTACCTGCAGAAGAACAAGGTCGAGGACGCGGTCCTCGCCGCCGTCTCGGACGTGCGGGGCGAGCACGCGCGGCGCTGGGCGGAGGAGCGCGGCGGCGCGATCCGGACCTTTGATACAGCCGAGGGGCTGATCGACTCGGGCGCCTGTGACGCCGTGATCGTCGCCACGCCGCCAGGCGATCACCCGCCGCTGGCGATCCGCGCCTTCGCCCATGACCTTCACGTTCTGGTGGAGAAACCGGCGGGCGCCTGCTGCAGCCAGGTGCGCGAGATGAACCGGGCGGCCTCCGCGAGCGGAAAGGTCTTCGGCATCATGTTCATGCGCCGCGTCTTCCCGGTCTTCCAGAAGGCCAAGAACCTGATCATGTCGGGAGAACTTGGCGAGCTCCAGCGCACGCAATGGACCACGACGCAGTGGTTTCGCGTGCAGGATTACTACGACTCCGGCGGTTGGCGCGGCACCTGGCAGGGCGAGGGCGGCGGCGTTCTCAATAACCAGTGCCCGCATGATCTCGACGTCTGGCAGTGGCTCTGCGGCATGCCGGCCACGCTGCGCGGTTTCTGCCGTTTCGGCCAGTGGCACGACATCGAGGTCGAGGACGATGTCACGGCTTATGTGGAATACCCAAACGGCGCCACGGGCGTCTTCGTCGCCTCGACCGGCGAGTTCCCGGGCATCAACCGGCTCGAGATCGTCGGGGACCGCGGCACGCTGACGATCACCGAGGACAAGGCGCTGGGTTTCAAGCGGTCGCGCCTGCCGGTCCGGCAGTTCAGCCGCGAGTTCAAAGGCGGTTTTGGCTGCCCGGAATGCTGGAATGTCGAGATCCCGCTGCCGGCCCGCCAGGGCGAGAACCGGGATATCACCCAGAACTTCGTCAACGCCATCCTCAAGGGCGAGCCGCTCGTCGCTCCGGGCGAGGAGGGAGTCCGCAGCCTGGAACTCGCGGACGCCATGCGCCTTTCCACCTGGCTCGGCGCTCCAGTGACGCTGCCGATTGATGACGCGCGCTACGGCGAAATCCTGCAGGAGAAGATCCGTGCGGCCAAGCCGAAGAAGGTCGTCGAGACGCGGACCTTCGACGTTACCCAGTCATGGCGATGACCCTTGATACAAAGGACGGTTATGAACGAAATTCACACCATCGGTTTTCCCGACTACCGGATCGAGGTCGGGAACGCGAGCTTCGCGCTGATCGATCCGCGGACCGGACACGTGCTCTTCGCGGCGGCCTCGCCGCTCTTGCTGCGGCCGGAATTCCATGGCCGTGAGAGCGTCTGGACAGTCGAGGCCGTCCGCGTGCAGCCGACGGCGGCCGGCCCGATCCGCGTCGAGGTTGATGGCCGTGAAACGGGCGGCGCCGCGTTGAACGTCACGCTCGGCTGCTGGCCGGATCACCTGGAGATCGGCGCCGAGATGGTCGCGCCGAAAGCGGAGCGGATCGCCCACTGGCGGTTCTTCGAGCCGGGGATGGAACTGAACCTGTTCCATGTCCACCACTGGCGCAACCGCCACGGCCACACCGCCACCTACGAGACGCACAATCTCTACCCGGGCGGCAAGACGGCGGAGCAGGTCGCCGCGCCGGGGTTCCCCCAGGAGATGCGCGACTACTTCACCAAGATGACCGACCTGAGCACCTACTCCTACGACTGGCAGTTCAATCCGCGGCCGTCGTTCCTGCTCTTCCAGCGCGACTCGGTGATGCTCGGCCTCGGGGCGCGCGACCTGCCGCGCGGCTTCGGCCTCGAACTGCGGGCCTCCGCCCAGAAACTCCATCACCTGCGCTACAACTACGGCGGCGAGCACGGGCTGGAGATGACCGCCGGCCAGGCCAGCGCCGCCCCGCGCACCTACCTCTGGCTCGACCATCACGGTTCGGTGTGGGACAGCGTGGATCACTATGTGCGGCTGCTGCAGGAGGACGGCGAGGTGCCGCGGCGTCCGCTGCGCGACGTTCCCCACTGGTGGCTGTGGCCGGCCTACTGCACCTGGAACGACCAGGGCTATCTCAGCGGCAACGCCGCCTTCTACAACTTCCCGGGCGACACCTTCAAGGGCAGGAACCCGGTCGAGGCCTTCGATAGTGCCATGCTCGACCACCTGCTCGATATCATCGAGAAAGAACGCTATCCCTTCGGCACGGTGATCATCGACGCTGGTTGGCAGAAGGCCTGGGGCGACTGGACGCCGCATCCGGAGAAGTTCCCCGATCTGCGTAAACAGATCGACCGCATCCACGCCCTGGGGATGAAGGCCATTCTCTGGCTGGCACCGTTTGACTTCCACGCCGACGCCGAGATCCGGGCGAAGACGGAGTGGCTCTGCGGCGGCGGGGTCTTGGGCCGCCACGGCATGCCGATGGTGGACTTCTCGAACCCGAAGGTGCAAGAGGAGTATCTCGGGCCGCTGGCGCGCTCGTTCTTTTCTTCGGAACCTGGCTGCCTCGACGCCGACGGTCTCAAGCTCGACTTCATGGCCGACAAGGTGCATCCGGTCTTTCCATTTCATGATCCCGAGTGGCGCGGCGAAGAGCGCTTCACACTCGGCTGGCAGAGCCTGATGTATCGGTTGCTCAAACGTTGGAAGCCCGACGGCCAGATGCTTGGCGGCACGGTGCATCCGCATTTCATCGCCTGCCAGGACCTGGTGCGCACCTACGACGTGCCGGTGAGTCAGTTCCAGCACGCCGACCGCGCCGGGATGATCCGCCATTTCAACCCCGGCAACCTCGTCGCGCTCGATTTGTGCGAGACCAAGTCGCTGGCCGACGTCGAGGAGCATTTCGAGATCGCCTTCAAGAACAACCTGCTCTACGAGTGCGGCCGCGTCGCCCCCGATCCGGCCACCGGCGTGTGCAGTGCGGGGCCGGATTACGGGCCCTTGCTCCGGCGCAAGCTGGGAGCGTGGGGGATGCAAGCATGACCAACGCCTCCCTCCCTGCCGTAGCCGACTGGTTCGAACAGGCCCGTTTTGGCCTCTTCATCCACTGGGGGCTCTATTCACTGCTGGCGCATCAGCACGCCGAGTGGGTGCTGTTCATGTCGAAGCTCGACCGCGCGGAATACAACCGCCTGGCGGATCAGTTCACGGCCCCACGTTTCGACGCCGACGCGTTGGCCGCCCTGGCCAAACGCGCCGGGATGAACTACATGGTGCTGACCACCCGGCACCACGACGGCTTCTGCCTGTTCGAGACGCGGACGACGGAGTTCAACTCCGTCAAGACCGCGGCCCGCCGCGACTTCGTCCGCGAACATGTCGAGTCATGCCGCCGCGCCGGCCTGCGGGTCGGGCTCTACTATTCGATCATGAGCTGGCAGCACGACGCCATCTACACCGGGCCCGGCGCCGATCCGGAGGGCTGGGAGCGCATGGTCCAGGAGACCCACGCCCAGCTCCGCGAGCTCATGAGCAACTACGGTCCGATCGACATGCTGTGGTATGACGGCGCCGTCGTGCCGGGCATCCAGGACAGCGGCATCATCGCACGCTATTGGCGGTCGAAAGAGCTCAACGCCATGGTGCGGTCGTTGCAGCCCGGAATCCTCATCAACGACCGGTCGGGGCTTCCCGAGGACTTCTCGACCCCCGAGCAGCATGTGAAGCCCCCCGAGCCCGGACGCCGCTGGGAGGCCTGCATGACCCTCAACCGCAGTTGGGGCTACAACATCCACGACCGGGACTTCAAGTCGCCGGAGGAGATCATCCACTGCCTGATTCGGTGCGCCCGGTTTGGCGGCAACCTGCTCCTGAACATCGGGCCGCGCGCCGATGGTACGGTGCAGCAGGAGTGCGTCGAGCGGCTGGAGGCGGTGGGGCGCTGGCTGGGGGTCAACGGCGAGGCGGTCTACGGCGCCGAACGCAGCGCGTACACCGAGGCTGAGCATGTCGCTGGACCGGTCACGCAAAGGGATAAGCGGGTCTACATGCACCTGGAGCGGCCGTGCGGAGGCCCGCTGCTCATCGATGGGGTGGGGGAGGTGAAGAAGGTCCGGCTTCTCGGCAATGACACGGAGTTGGCGGTAGCGCCGGGGCCGGGCAGGGCCGTGCGGGTGTCCGGGTCGGATGGGTCGCGGAGACAAGCCGAGTGCGGCGGCCCTACGGTGCTCGCCCTGGACCTGGCCGAGGCGCCTGGATCGCCGGCACGGTTGCTGGGCGGGGGACACGTGCCGCACATTCCGGTCGGCGACGCCCCCGTGCTTTGCGTGGATCCCGACCGGCATGGGCCGCCGGTCGTGCCGGTGCGCAGCGGGGATGCGCTGGCCGCATGCCTTCGCAATGGCAAGGCTTTGGAGCGCACGCGCGGTGAAGCCTGGTGCCCGGGATGGGAGGGCTGGCAGGTCTTTGCGCGGGACGGCGGCCATGACCTGGACGTCAGTCTGGAACCGGAAGCGGTCGGGCGGTACGACCTGGACGTCGGCGTGATCGCCGCGGACGGCGGCGCGATCTGGCTCGCGCTCGACGGGCGGCCGCTCGACGGCGCCGCGCGCGTGGAGCATCCCGGCTGTCCGGACACGCTCGCGCTGCGGGGGCTTGCGCTGAATGCGGGGGCGCATCGCCTCTCGATCCGTTGCGACAGCCGCTTCGGCCTGTACGCCTTCCGTCTGGCGCCCGTCTGGCGCCAGGTGCCGATGGAATGCTGGGAGACGATCGGCCCGTTCCCCACCGGGTTTGGCCCGCAGCAGCCGGTCCGTGAAGTTCGCAAGGCGATGGATGCCGTCTTCCCGCCGGAAGGAGAGTACGACACCGCCGCGGCCTATGAGGGGGTCGGCGGCCGGAAGGTCGCCTGGAACCGCAACGGCAGCCGCGAGGGGGATCACAGCGAGGTCGGCGTGAACTTCCCCTACCGCTGCGGCACCGCTTGCAGCGGCGTCTGCTACGCGCGGACCGTCATCACCAGTCCGGAGGCACGGAAAGCCGTGGTGCTGCTCGGCTGCGACTGGTGGGCGAAACTATGGGCCAATGGCAAGCCGGTCCGAAGTGCGCGCCCGGCCGAGGCCTGTGAAGAGGACGGCGCTCAGTTCAGCGGCTGGAAGCCGGACCCAGCCGAAGTCGAACTGCAGGCTGGCGAGAATGTGATCCTAGTCAAGAATCATCCCGGCAGTTGCGCCAACTGGTTCACCTTTTGCATCAGCGATCCGGGGGATCTGGTCATTGGAAACGATTGACGATGATGAAAAACTGTGTATTGGGAATTCTATCGTCATGCGCGTTGAGCCTGCCGGTCTCGCTTCCGGCGCAGGAAACATCGCCCCCGGCCGGCCATGCTCCGATCATCGGGAAATCCTGGTCGTTGATCGGGCCTTTCGCGGCGGACGGCGCCGGCGGGATCGCCTTGGAGAATGCCTGCCCGCCGGACAAGGCGCGCGATTTCTACACGAGGTGTCCGGGCGGAGAGGGCAAGATGGTCTTCTGGGCAGGATTCGCGGAGCCGAATGCGAAGAAGATCGTTTTCAAGAAAGAGGGCGCCGACGGACCTCTTGCCGTGTTCTTTGCGGTCACCTACATCGAAAGCCCGTCGGACGGCAAAGTGTCGTTCGCCTTCCAGTCGGACGTGGCCGGCAGGTTTTGGCTCAACGGCGCGCCGCTGGGCGATCTCCGGTCCGGCGCTTCGGCAAGCTTCCCGGCCGACCTGAAGCAGGGCCTGAACGAACTGCTGGTGAAGTGTCTCGTCGAGAAGGCCGGCGCCGGTTTTTCGGCCGCGGCCGACGATGGCATCAAAGGGCTGACATTCACCGGATACATTCCTTGGCCGCTGGCAGCAGTCCCGGCCTCTGTCTGGCGCGTCGTCTCCGCCGCGCCCGCCGATGCGAACGCGGTCAGGACGGCGCTGCTCAAAAAGAGTGAGATCGGACTCCCAAAGTCGGCGGAGGGAGGGGCGGCCTTGGTCTGGGCGGAGGCGCAGTCCGCAGCGGACGGTGCCGTGCGGATCCGGCGGCGCTCGCCCGAGGAGACGGTCTTCCTCGCCTGCCACGGCTTTGCCCCGCCGCGGTTGCACGCGCAGGAGTACCGGTTCAAACTGCTCGGCCCCAAGGGGACCAGCCTCCACGTCAACGGCAGGAAGATCGACGGTTCGTACGACGAGGCGACACAGAGCCTGTCCGGCAGGGGCGCCGCCGATACGTTCCGGCTCGCCCTGAACCGCATCGTCGTGGAAATCCCGCCCGGCGAGGGCGAGGCGCGGGTCGGCTTGGAGATGAGCCATCCGGGTGACATGAAGTACGTGGCGGACATCCCGCCGGCCATGGATCCAACCGTCCATGTGGGTGACTGGCCGTCAACGTCGATCTCGAACGGCATCGTCACGGCCACGGTCGCGATTCCGGACGTCGAGAAGGGGCTCTATCGCGGCCACCGCTTCGAGCAGGCGGGGATCATCACCAAGCTTGAACACGGCGGCCACTCCTTCTTTCTCGAAGCGCCGGCCGTTCATGAGCCGATCAACCCCCACGTCTGCTGCGGACCCTGCGAGGAATGGTTCGAGGCCATCGCCTACGACGACGCCAAACCGGGCGAGCCGTTCATCAAGCTGGGCGTCGGCCTTTACGAGAAGCCATTTCACCCCAACCATATGTGGAATCACTCATACTGGCCGCTCAAGATCTTCCCGTGGACGACGAAAGCGGAGAAGGACCGCATCGAGTTCGTCCAGGAAGTCGATGGTCCGCGCGGCTGGGGCTACCGCTACGTCAAACGCCTGGTCCTTGACCCGGGCCAGCCCGTCCTGCGCATCGAGCACGTCTTGACGAACACTGGTAAACACCGCATCGACGCCGAGCAGTACGCCCACAACTTCGCCGCGCTTGACCAGAAGCCGGTCGCGAAAGGGCTGGCCGTGGAATTCTCCTTCCCGCCGAAAACGGCGGCCGACATCTCCAAGCTCGGCGTTCTGGAAGAGACTGTTTTCCGGGTCACGGCCGACAAGATCGAGACCAGGGGGTTCGATGTCAATGGCTGGGCACCGGACCATTGCGACCTGCTGGCCACGATCTCCGCGCCCGGCACGCCGGCCCAACTGCGCATCGGCGGCGACTTCGCCCCGTCCAAGCTGACCCTGTTTGTGACGACCGAGCAGATCTCTTGCGAGCCGTTCTTCAAGATCGCCATCGAGCCGGGGGCGACGGCATCATGGACGCGGACCTATGAGTTCATCATCCGGGACAAATGAACCGATAGCAGCCGGCTCTGCCGACTCTTGCCAACAAAAGGATTGAGAAACGCCATGAGAGAAACTCAGATCGCCTTGATGCTCGGAACCGCCGCCGCGCTGCTCTGCGCCCCGGCGCTTTTCGCCGCCGACACCGAATCCACGCCGTACCCCGGCGTGCGTTATGTCCATCGGCACACGACCGCGCCGCGCGAGATCGACATGCACATCGTGCTGGTCGACCTGAAGCAGCCGGGTGTTGCCATCATGACCACCGGCCCGAACCAAGATCCCGATACCCAGACCGACTTCGAGACCACGTGCCAGTTCGTGAAACGGACCGGCGCCCGGGTCGGCATCAACGGCGGATTCTTCGGCTACACCCGCAAGGCCGTGGAAACCGGCAAGGGGGACCTCTGCTCGCTGGCCGTCGCGGACGGCAAGCTCGTTTGCGGCTGGGGACACAACCAGCATGACGCCGTCAATATCGGCGCCGACAACACCGTCACCTTCGTCCGGCGCGCCAAGGACGACAAGACCGGCTCGGCGACAGAACCCGAGGTCAACCTTCACAACGCCATCGCCGGCAACGTCTGCCTGATCGAGAACGGCAAGATCCTGGCCAAGGGCGGCGATCCCACCTATCCGCAGACCGCGGTCGGCCACACCGCTGACTACCGACTGATCCTCTTCGTCTCCGACGGCCGCCAGCCCGGCTTCAGCGAGGGGATGACCTACGAGGAACTGGCGCATGTCTTGAAGGAGTTCGGCGCGGTCGACGCGATTGCCTTCGACGGCGGCGGCTCCGCCACGATGGTCATGGCCGACGGCAAGGACGGCGACCCCAGGGTCCTCAACCGCCCCTCCGACGGCATGGAGCGCGCCGGCGGCAACAATCTGGGTGTGATCATCTCGAGCAAACATGATTCTCGTGAGTCCTCAAAACTTGAACTATTGAACACAAGAGGGACTATCAGATGAACGTAGTCTTTGTGGGTGGCGGGTCGTTTCGGACTCTGCCGATTGTGCGCGGGGTTTTGCGGAATCCCAAGGTGATGAACGGCGGCGAGATCCGCCTGGTGGATTTCAATCTGCCGCGGGTCGAGACCGTGGGGCGGCTGATCATGCGCACGCCCGAGTTCGCGGCGGCGGGCTGCAAGGTCGTCTGGACCGACAAGCTCGACGAGGTGCTGCCGGGGGCGGACGTGGTGAGCATCAGCTTCCCGGTCGGTTCCCACAAGGTAAACGCCCTGAGCAGCCAGGCCTGCGCCCGCCACGGCCTCTTCGGCTCGGACCAGCTTTCGGTGAGTGGCGCATTCAGGGCGGTGACCGGAGGCACCATCGTCCTGGACATCGCCCGCCAGATGGAGAAACACTGTCCGGATGCCTGGCTGTTCGACTACGCCAACCCGGTGGCGGTCTACAGCGGCATCGTCAACAATCACACGAAGATTCGCGCGCTGGGCATTTGCGGCGGCTTCACCAACCACCGCTGGGACCTGGCGCGGCTGATCTTCGGACGCGACGAGTACTGCGGCGAGTTCGAAGGCGTGGCCGCTGCCGGGGTCAACCATTGCAGCCTCCTGCTGCGCGGCACGCTGCATGGCCGGGATATCTATGAGTTGATCGACGAGGCCATCCGCGTTCCGGGCTGGGAGCCCTGCCGCATTCCGAAGTTTCCGAACGGGGAGACTTACATCCGCCGCCAGCTCGTGTTGCTGGCCGAGATGCGCCGCCGCTTCGGCTACGTGGTCTTCTCCACGGAGTGGGACGGCTTCGGCCACATCTGCCCAGAATTGTGGCAGGAGCCAGTTGGCGGCCCGAAACCCGAGCAGACCGTGGCTCAGATCGAGGAGGCCGCCCAGAAGGGCGCGGCCGACCGCGCCGCCATCGACCAGGAGTTCCGCGACCATCTGAACCGGGAACTGACGGCCGAGTTCTGGGCGCAGGACGCCCTGACGAACTCGCACTTCGCCGCCAGCCCCGACGACGCCGCCTGCGTCGTGCTGCGCGCGCTCAGCGGCCAGTCGCGCGAGTGGCTGGCGGCCAGCCTGCCCAACCGCGGCGCCGTCAAGGGCTTCAAGGACCGGGCGGTACTCGAATACTCCTTCTCCCTCGACCGTGACGGTGTGCATGCGGACCGGGACCTCGAGGTTCCGGACTGCTTCCACGGCGTGATGACCGCGCTTTCCATGCACCAGACGCTACTCGGCGACGCCATCGCCACGCGCGATCCGCGTCTCTTCGCCCAGGCCCTCTACGCCTACCCGCTCCACCAGAACGAGCGTCCCACCCGGGCGTTGTGGAAAGACCTCCTGGCAATCCACCGCCAGGAAATGCCGGAGGTCTTCCAGAAGACCGGGGCGTACTGCTGATGAACACGATGACACACAGGGAGCGATTTCTGCGCACGCTGAACTACGAGCCGGTCGACCGTCGGCCGCTCTACCTCGCCGGGCCGTGGCACGACACGCTCGTGCGTTGGCGCAAGGAGGGACTGCCGGCCGACGTCACCGACGTGCACGACTACCTCGGCGTGAAGTCGTTCGGCTACCGGATGACCAACATCACGCCGGTGGCCGGACTCTATCCGCCGTTCAAGGAGCGTGTGCTCCGCGAAGAAGGCGAGTTCGTTTTCAAGATCGACGGCTACGGCCGCATCGTGCGCGCCTTCAAGGACCATACCTCCTTCCCGGAGTGGCTCGATTTCCCAGTCAAGGAGGGCGCCGACCTGCGGCGGCTGTTGGATGAGCATTTCGACGTGTCCGATCTCGATGCGCGCTTCGCCCCGGACTGGGCGGATAAGGCCAAGGTCGCCGAGGCGCGCGGCGACATCCTGATGATCGACGGCGGCTGCTACTATTGGACGTTGCGCTCCCTCGCCGGGGTCGACGGCGCCAGCTACCTGCTCTACGACTGCCCTGATCTGGTGGACGAACTTTGCGAGCGCTACTTCACCGGGGAACCGGGACGTTCTATGCAACCACCTCAAACGCAATGTGTAATGGCGTAATTG
>CAZTAJ010000099.1:0-16328 GCA_964611575.1 uncultured Verrucomicrobiota bacterium | reverse complement strand
GCCAGCATATCGGCGATCAGGCATATCGGCGATCAGGATTGATCCTTCTGCTCCGGGTCCGAGCAGCGGTTGAGCAATTCATAGGCGGGCGCGTTCTCCGCGCCGGGATAGGGATAGAACGTTTGACTGGATTCACCCATCTTCATTTCAGTTGGTCCTCACCGTGCAGCCAACGTAATCCACCGGGCCAACCGCGTCCGGCATGTTCCAGAATCGTTCAATGCCGAACCCTTCCCGCCGTCTTTCACCAGCGCCGCGAGATCGAGCCAGGTCCCGCACCCGATGTCTAATAATCGAGCGCGACGCCGCCGGCAAGGCCGTGATAGTGTTCCAGCCGTCACATGGAACGGCCTTCCTACATCCCGCCCGACTTCCCTGCGGATGCTTTCGCGGGTACGGCGCATTACTACGCCAGGTACCGGCTGCCGTATCCGTCAGCGCTCATCGGCCACCTCTACTCGACCTCCCTTTGCTCCAAGCGTCTGTTGGGAAAGAACGTCGCCGCCTTCGAGCAGGATCTAGAACAGGCCCTATTGAAGTGCGATCCGAGCGGCCGCTACCATCAGGACGTGGACTGCGGCTACACGCTCGGCCGGAAACCAGCCGGCGCGCCGATGGCCGTCGGTGCGTGATCCATCATTGAAGTTCTTTGACGCCAGTCAATGCCGTTGTCGGAACGCACCATCGCAAAGGACAGGCACACACGAACTGATGTTCACTTCACTGGCGACTGCCACGTCCTGCGGGAACCCGCGCTCGATCAGTTCCCGACCGGACGGACAGACGCGGAGTTGTTCGAGCAACCGTGGCCGCGCTGACTGCCACGCCGACTGAGCCGCCGTTGCCTCGGGTGAATGCGGTTCCGGCAAGTGCTCAATGATCGCGCCCGCGCCAATCCAGTCCTCGAAGCACGGCCGCAGACTGTCATCCGGCCACCGTTCGCCCGCCGGGATGACGGCAATGTGCTCGCCCAGATCCAGCGCCGCCTTGGCCACGACTGACGCATTGCGCAGACAGCCGCACAACGCTGGTTTACCGGCCGTGGCCAGACTCAACGTCGCGCCGTTCGGCGACGGCAACACGAGTTGTGAACCGGCCGGCAACTCGCGCAACGATGCCGGTGAGAGCGAATATTCGTCCCCCCGCTTGCCGGCCAGAAGGGCGCGGCGTTCGGCCGCAAACTGCCGGGCGGTGGCATCCTTCCATGGATACGGCCAGACCGCTGCGCCCCGACTGACCGCAATCTCCACGCACGTGCTGAACGACAACACATCCACGATGATGAAGACATCGGCCACGGGCAGCAGCGACCGCACCCCCCACTCGCCCCATTCGCAATGGACCGTTGTCATCGCAGTTGCTTCCATTCGGCGCGGGTGATGGCGTACACTCGGTGCGGGAGATTCCAGCGGGTGATCTCGGCCACGACGCGCATCCCGTTGCGTTCGGCCACCCGGCAGGACGGCAGGTTCCGCGTATGCACCAGCGAGATGACGCAATCGCAATCGAGGTGCGTGAACGCCCAATCCCGGCAAGCACGCGCCGCCTCGGTGGCGTAGCCGCGATGCCAGTGCCGGGGTACCAGTGCATACGCCACCTCCACTTCGACCCGCCCGGCAACGTCGTCCTGCCGGATCAATCCCACGCGCCCGACAAATTCGCCCGTGTCTTTCAACGCCGCCGCCCACAGACCGTAACCGTTCTCGCGGTAACTCCGTTGCATCCACTCGACCGACCGCACGATTTCCTCCCGCGTCTTCAATGCCGGCCAGAACTCCATCGCCGCCGGGTCGGCGAAAATCATCAGGAGATTGTCCACATCGTCCAGGGTCATCGGTCGCATCCGAAGTCGGGCTGACCAGGGGCAGACGCCCCACTGCATCAGCACGGTTTCGAAACTCTCTCCCGGGTAATGCTGGCTGGCGTGGGATTTCCGCCGAATCGGCACGAACCCCTCCGCCTCATAGAAACTCTCCAGAAACCCAGGCTTGCAGTCGAGGTAGATCCCCTTCTCGCCGCGCCCGGAAAGGAACTGCAAGGCGTGGCGGACCATCTCCCGCCCCAACGACCGGCCGCGAAAGGCGTTGGCAGTTGTCAATGTGGACATCCACATGATCCGGCGATCCGGCAGTTCCTCCGCCCACTGCTGAGGAGCGCCGCGCACCAGCGAAACGATCGCCGCCAATTTCCCGTCGGCGAACAACCCATAGTTCTCGCCGCGCTGGTGCCGGGCGGCATACACCTCGCGCGGCAGCGGCTTCGTCCACAGTTTGATCCCTTTTGTCCGCAACCACTCCACCGTGTCGCAGACGATCTGGTAGCCGGCCTCTTCCTCAACGTCCGTCAGCGGACGAAACACCAATGTCCACTGACGTTCTGTTCCAGTGCAAAGTAGTTCAATGGGGTTCAAGGCGTTGTTTCCAATATCCGGTACCAATACCGGTATGTCTCGTGAAAGCCAAGTGCCGGATTAACCGAGTTCGCGCGGTCCGTGTAACCCTGTGCCGCACGGAGCAACCAGCCGTCGAGCCATTCTTCCTCCAGCGCCGGCCATGCCCGCATGGACAATCGTTCGATCTGGGGGACCAATGTGTTCATGATCGTTTCCGCCCCACCACCAGTAACACGCGCGGTAGACCGCCGACGGGTGGCACTTCCCAATCGCCATCCGACCCGCTGCCGAACTCCTCGACTGCCAGCAATTCGCAGCCGGCGTCCATCACGGAGGTAACATAGTCGCTCACCGTCCATTGGAACTCGTGGCCCAGCCCGCCGGGCAAGTCGTAGGAATAAGGGCCGCGATGGAAGTAGTCCGACTCCAACTCAAACCGGTCCTTCGTCGCCTTCCAGACGCGACGGAACGGGTGATACTCGCTGACGATCAGCAACCCGCCCGGTTTCAGGATGCGCGTTGCCTCGCGGTAGAACTTCCGCAGATCCGAAACCCAAATGGCGATGTGGCCGCCCGTATACACGAGGTCGAAACTGCCAGCGTCGAGGGCGGACAAATCGCATACGTCGGATCGGACAAATTGAACCGACAGCCCCAACTCCTCCGCCCGTTGCCGGGCAATGGCGAGTTGGTTCTCCGAGATGTCCACCGACGTCACCCGCGCGCCCATACCGGCAAGGGCAAACACAACCAGATTGTCGCCGCTGCCGAGGACCGCCACGCGCTTGCCGGCAAGGTCGCCAAGCCAGTGCGATTCACGCTTATCCAAGACCAGAGCGGGTTCCCGGTGACACCGCCGCCACAGTTGCTCGACGCCGACGCGCTTCGCCCATTCGGCGCTACGCGCTTCCCATAAATGCCGGTTGGCTTCGTGCAGTTCGTTCATGCCGCTTCCCCCACTTGTATTCGTGAGTATCAATCTCGTCGGTCACTAACTTACCACGTGTAAAGCCAACTTTCTCCAGAACGCGAGCCGACGCAATATTCGGCGTTGAAACCGTGGCGCGCATCCGGGCAATGCCGTGCGCAATGAATACCGTTTTGACACCCAACAAGGCCTCGGTGGCACAACCATACCCCCAGTACTCCGGGAACAACACAAATCCGACATTAGTTACGTTTATTGGACTATCCAGTTCGGCGTCTACTTTACCAATGTATGGACCTTCCTTTGCAACTCGAATGGCCCAATTCAACCATGCCTCGTTGCCGTCTGGTGAAAGCCTTCCTTCATTGCGTCGCCATTTTGAACGCAATTGAGACAAATCCTTCGGCCCACCCGATTCAATCCATCGGTAAATGCGTTCATCACACAAAGAATCGAATAGGATATCGGCGTGTGCGGCCACCAATGGTTCAAGCAACAGTCTTTGAGTTCTTATTGGCCTATTGAGAAGCAGTGCGAATTCTTTTGGGATTTTGCTTTTCATAGTTTCAGACTTCCCGATCTCCCCGGAAAATGATTTGGCTCATTCCGTTTGATCTCTGTAGGGCCGCCGCTTGCCGGCGCGCCGGTGCCTGAAGTGGGCTGAACCAGAGCGCGGCAAGCCCTTTGCGCAACCCACGCACACTTGCGAGTTCGTCCTGTGAGCGGCGCGCCGACAAGCGGCGGCCCTACGGAGCTGTGCACCCTAGTTCGAGCGACCCTTCTCTCCCATGACGAATGGGCCAACTCACTTTCCGGAAGTCACCTCTATTCCCGGGTCGAGATCAGGACGTTTGAAGATACCATGAATGAAGTCATGTTTGGCGTTCGCTTCATCCAGACGGGTACCGGGCCAGAGCTGTCGGAGCAGCGCGAGTACGGCGGGCCAGTCCGCCGATCGACAAGCGCGAATCTTCATACCGCCG
The DNA here is from genome assembly GCA_964611575.1 of uncultured Verrucomicrobiota bacterium. Lineage (GTDB taxonomy): Bacteria > Verrucomicrobiota > Kiritimatiellia > CAIKKV01 > CAITUY01 > CAITUY01. The sequence continues at coordinate 12,025 of CAZTAJ010000099.1, read as the reverse complement.
CCACCTTCACATAGTGCCGGTAATCACCGACGTGCTTGACCAACTGATAGCCGCACTGTTCATAGAGAAACCGCGCCCGGTTCGCCTGCTGGACGCCGAGGGAGAACTGCCGATGCCCGCTCTGCACCGCGTCCTCCTCGAACCGGGCCAGCAATCGCCGTCCCCAACCGTGCCGCCGCTCGGCCGGTTGCACGTAGATGGACGACAGAACCGCTGCTTCCTTTTCCGGTTCCCAGAAGCAATAGCCGATGGGCAGTCCTGCCGATCCGGCGAACCACATCCGCCCGAGATTCGTCGTCCATTGCCGTAACAACCCGCTGATGGCCGCCTTCCATCGCTCCTCCTGTTGCGGCTCAATCTCACGGATGTAGGCCAATTCAAATTCATACACCTGCGGCAGGTCCGTGACCGAAGCGCGGCGAATGAACTCTGTGGTGGCGGTCATTGGGTCTCCAACGGCTCACGACAGACTGACGGTTCCGGTAAGATACAGCGTGGCCCGCCCCGCGATGTAGACCCGATCGTTCAGCGTTCGGCAGCGCAACTCTCCGCCCCGTTTCGACACCTGTCGGGCGACCAGTTGCGTCTTGCCCAGGCGCCCGGCCCAGAAGGGCGCAAGGGCGCAGTGCGCCGATCCGGTCACGGGATCCTCCGGGATGCCGCAGCGCGGCGCGAAGAAACGGGAGACGAAGTCCACCTCGACGCCCCTGGCCGTCAGAATGATGCCGCGGCACTGGATGGCCGCCAGCGCCGCCAGATCCGGCGCGGCGCCCCGCACGGTCGCCTCGTCGGGCAACACAACCATCAAGTCCTCGTCGGCCGCGTAGATTTCGTCGCAGGGGACGCCCAGCGCCCGGGCGAGACCGTCCGGCGGCGGAATGCGGTTGACCGGGGTGGCCGGGAAATCCATCTCCAGCAGGTCGCCCTGCCGCGTGACGGTCAGCGTGCCTTTCTTTCGGGTATGAAAGGCGATGGACTCTCCACGCCATCCCCGGCAGGCGAACAGAACGTAGGCGCTGGCCAGGGTGGCATGACCGCAGAGGGTGACCTCGGTGGTGGGGGTGAACCAGCGCAACTCGAAACCATCCTTCGCTTCCACCAGGAATGCGGTTTCGGAGAGATTGTTCTCGGCCGCGATGGCCTGCAGAAGGTCGTTGGCGAGCCAGGATTTCAGGATGCAGACAGCGGCCGGGTTGCCGGCAAATTGTTTGCCGGCAAAAGCGTCGACCTGATACATCGGGATATTGCGGGAGAGGACGTTGATCGCATCAAGATCCTCTGCGCGAGCCAGACGAATGAGTGGCGTGATCGATTCGGCAGAAGTTGTCTTCATCTTGTTGTTTCCAGATCGGCTTGCGTTCGCTCCTGTTCAAGTGCTGCCGATAGTCTCGCATCCAGTTGGGACAGATCCGCGGGGTAGAGCGAAACCAGACGCTTGCCTTCCTGCTGGTAGAGTTTCTGTTTCAGCAGCATACCGATCTTGTAGTCGGTCGTATCCAGCCCCCAATACTCGATGTACAGGTCGTGCCGCGGAAGGTAGAAATCCGGCCGGATGGCGAAACCCTGGATGATCTGGAACTTGTCGTCGTAACGGTACTCGATGCCGTGGGCGTGGAGCCAGCCGGCGATCTGGCGTTCGCCTTTCGACTGCACGACCGTGCGGTCGGCGGTGAGGATGGTCTTTTGGTTCTGGACCTTCATGTCAAAGTTGCGGCGCTCGATGAACACCGCGTCGAAACAGGCCCCGCAATAGACCCGCTGGAATTGGCGCTCGGAGAGGGCGCGCTCCCCAGTGGTGGCCGGTTTCCCGCACCGCGAGCACGCCACTGGGCCGAAGCATTGCCGTGCCTTGGCGGCGGTTTCGATCTGCTCCACGGCGCGCAGGGCGGCACCCAGCACGTAGTCCGGCTCGCCGGGCCGGTGGGCGGCATCGCGGCAGGCCGGCAGGGCGGCTTCGTCGCCGATGCGGGCCAACGCCACGAGGGCGTATTGCCGGACCTGCGGATGCGCATCGCGAGTAAGCGCGCAGAGGGCAGGCACGGCGCCCCGGATCCCGTCATTTGCGGCCAATTTGCCCAGCGCCGACGCGGCTGCCCGGCGAACGGTGGGGCCTGCGTGGCGGCAGAGATCGATCAGTTCGCCGATCGCCCGTGCATCGCCCGCTTCGCCCAACTCGACAGCACGCCGCCGCGCTTGTTCACTCGCCGCCTGAAGTTGTCGTCGATTCATTGCTCTCGTTCTTTCCATGCATGACTCGACTCTCGTTGGTCGTCACGTCGAACGCGACGACCGACGGGAGTCAAGTCGTGTTAAACACATCACTTCTCCAATCGCTCAAACGCCCGCAACGTCTTGAGTGCGTCCAGCGTCAACACGCCCTGCCACTCGCGCCTCGCCACCGGCCACACGTCGGGGAACTCGTCGGCCCAGGACCAGGTGGGCACCCAGGACCCATCAGCAGTCTGTTCGCGAATCAGGTAGTCGAGGTTGACGTCCACGGCGTTGCGCAGCGCGGCATAGTAGGGCGACTGCGGGGATTTCACCACGCTCAACGGACGCAGCCCGTACTTGGGCCATCGGGCCGGGTCGCACTCGACCGTGGCGGTCACGGCGCGGGCCAGTTTCTGTCGCGACGCCTCCGGCAATTCGACCATCTCGGCCAATCGCACGAAACAGAGCAGTTCGTGCATGTTCATCTTGTCGGGTTGTGCAGCGAGGTAGTCGAGCACACCGCGCAGCACCTGCTGCCGCCAGGCCTCATCCGCCGCCGCGCCGAACAGAAACAGGTAGCCCGCCATCTCGGCGGTCGGGTTGGCTCGGAAATGGGTCCAGGACTCGGCGAGATTTTTCGTCGTCCACCACCCCGCATGCGGCGCGTTGTTGGCCGTTGCCGGGATGATCGGCCAGACACCGGCTTCGCAGGTCGCACGCAGATCGTCCAGCGTGCGGCGCACGAGTTCGTGATCGGATGCGAGCCCGATTTCGCGCGCCGTCTGCAAGGCGTGCGTCGTGGCGATCGCCGAACTGTCCGGCGTCCGCATGTCCATCTCCAGTGCGCGCCCGAACCCGCCATCAGGGTTCTGAAACGCCGCCAATGCGCACAGCACGTCCGTAGCCGGTCCGTCCTCGAAGTGAAACCGAAACAGCGCCTGTTCCAGCGGCCGGGCGGATGTCTGCAGGAATTCCGCGGCGCAGTCGAAACTCTGCCGGCTCAGGTTCATGCTGTTGCCGCCCTCCGCGCCACCGCCACCAGTCGTGGGGCATCGGGGCCGTAGGGCCGACCATCCCGATGGCTCATGTCTTCTCCTTGCCGGCGTACTGGTAGACCAATACCGTGAGGGCCAATGGGCCGGCCGTGTGCTGAATGCTGACCTGCTGCAGGCCGCTTGCGTGGGGTTCGACTCGGAAATCCACCGGGCGGAGTTTGCCATCGCCGCCAAGGAGGCTGATCGTGTCTGGTGCGGTCTCCATGAGCAAGGGCAGAAACTGATAGGTGTCCGTTGACAGATTGATTAGCCCGAGCACATGCCTGCCGTCGGCGGTGCGGTTGAGGATCGGCCAGAGATACGGCGCATCAGTCGATACGGCAACCGGCAGCGGCCGCCGGGCGATCCACGCCAGCGCCTCGCGGATCTGGACGGCTCGGAACGGATTCTCGAAGAAATGGCGATCGCCACCGCCCCGGCAGGCAAAGACGCCAAACCGCTCGCCTTTCTCGTTCTCGGTAAGCAACAAGGCCGGCCCCATCACGTCCTTGCGATAGTTCAGAATCCGGGACGTGCACCGGCCCCGACCGGAGAGATCGGTCAGTCGCCGCCAGTCCCCGGCCTCGACCCCCAGCGCTGCATGCAAACGCCGCCCGGACGGCAGCCACTCTTCACAATACAGTTCGTCGAGAGCGAACGGTTCTCCCACCCGGACACCGATGCGTTCCTCAAGACCGCGCATGGCGAGCGCTTCGGCGGCCACGGTGTTTAGGAGCGCGCCGCCACGGAGCGTCGCGTCGAGTTCGGCATCGGACAGCGCCAGCACGTCGTCGCCAACCAGCAGATTCCAGGGCGAGGGTCCGCTGTGGGTCATGGGCAGGCCCAGATTGAACAGACAACCCAGAAAATGGCTGTGCGCCTTGGCGGGATTCCGTTTCACCAGCCATTGATCGCGATGAACAAAGATCCGGGCGCCCAGAGGCCGGTGCCCTTCCGGGATGAGCGCGTGCAAGCCATCCAGAAAAGCCCGACATGAGGCAAGGTGGGCCACCAGCGGTTCCCCTTCGGCAAATAGCGGCGCATCGAAAGGATCGAAGATATTCAATGCCAAATGATCGAAACCCTGCAACACGGCGGCGGCCATCTGCACGAAGGTGCATTGCGCCGACTTGGCGTAGAGACTGTAGCGGAAATTTTCGATCTCCGGCCAGTACTCCACGTTGGCGGGCAGCACCGCGCGAAAGCGGTCCATGTTGGTCAACGCGCCAGGCAGATCGCGCGGGAAACCCTCTTCGTACATCGGCATCTGCGGGCGCAGAAGGGGACGGTCGGAGCCGCATAAGGCGGGGAAGATCCGCGCCCAATCCATGCCGGCCACCGCACTGGGGAAGTAGGCCGTCATTCCGCCAATCCGGGTTTGCGGCGAGACTGACTTGACAGCGGCGTGGATCCGGGCGGCGAGTTCGACAAACCCCTGCGTGGTCGCCTCATGATAGTGGCGACGCAGCAGCGCCGGGGTTTCGGATGGATCATGGATACCGTGCGCGACTTCCTCGCGGGTCACGGCCCGGCCGGCCAACTGGCCGATGCGGGCCAGATGCCGGTCGCAGAGACAGGACAGCCCCTGCATGGCGGCGCGAAAATCGTCGTCCACGAAGATCACGCGCGGCATGAGCGTCGCATAGATGCCGTAGGCCTCCACCACCCAGTCCTGGAGGTTCGGACACAGCGGACAGGCCCCTTCGGTGCTCACCCGCCCGTCGGTATAGACGCGGCGCTGAAACGGAAATTCGTTCTGCAGGGATAGCGGGAAGGACACATGACCGACCGTCTGCAACACGTTCACACTGAACGTGATCCCCGCCTCGCGTATGCGTTCGGCATACGGCGCGAACTTCCGCACCGTGTCGCGGATCTCGTCGATGGGAACGAATGAGGGCATGTAGTCGCCCGTGAACCACAACACCTCGCGGCATCCCGTGCGGCGGCAATAATCGATGACCTCCGCCGTACGACGCTCCATCGCGTTTTCGGGAATGAAGATGCGGAGAATGTGGTGCAGGGATGATGAATTGCTCATGAGATTACCTGTCCTTCCCAATGGCAGTTAAGTTGCTGGCGTGAACCGTCCGGCAGCACCAGCGTTGTTGCGCACTCAAGCGGAACAACAATCGATACCTCATGTCCCTCCGACTGCCGCTTGGCGGTAAAATGAATTTCCCCACGGGGGGTGTGCGCCGTCAAGGAGAAATCCCCGATGTCCGCCAGTTGCGGCCGGATGTCGCAGCAGGCAAATCCGGGCGCCGTCGGCACAATGCCGGCAATGCACTGGCAGAGCATGATGAGCGGCGATTGTGCGCTATGGCTGAACTCGTTGGTGGAGTCCATCCGCAGGCTCCACATCTCTTGCAGGCTGTTGTTGATTAGCACCGACGGCATGGCCGCCCATCGGCTGCGCAGTTCGCGGATAATGACATCCGTGCGGTTGCCTTTGGCGAGCGCCCAATAGCGCCAGACCGCACCGGCCGGATGGACCGCGAGCCCCATTTCCTCGGGACATTCGGCGAGCGCCCGCAGCGCTGCCGCAATGTCGCCGCCCGGACATTGATCGAACAGAATCGATGTGGCAAGCGAGCGGTCGCATTGTCGGATTCCCGGTTCGCCGGGATTGACGATGAACAGGCGCTTTTGCTTGTCCCAGAACCGCGCCGCGGACGCCGCTTCGATTTCCCTGCCAAACTGGCGGTAAGGCGCGGGGTCGTCGCCGAACAGCTCGGCGATGCTGGCCAACGCATGCTGGAACATCGCCGCCGCATAGAGATTGTATGCGCATTGCTTGTGGCTTTGCTTGCGATGTGCTGCAAAATCCATCCACACCATGGGGACGCCGATATTCTCCACCGGCAGCAAACCGTCATCCCTGCGCAAAGCCTGAAGATAGGAGGCAAACTTGCGCAAACGAGGATACGGCTCGCGCAAGGCTTCGCGGTCGCCCGTTTCCATGTAATGCGTCCAACAGTCGAAGTTAAGGCCTATCCCGGCATCGAGTATCGGTCCCCACTGCGTTGCTCCAACTTGGCGCTGCATGATGCGAGCCAACCGGTCATACGCGGGCCAGGCATCCAGAAAGTAACCATCCCGCGTCATCCCCTGGCTGTTAGTCTTGAGAAAGCGGGCCGGCTGGCGTGTTTCCCCAAAGGCATAACGGATGGCTTGCAGTTGATGCCCGCAGTCACTGCTATACTGTTGCCGCTCCCGGCCCATGCCGTCCACCACGATGTCCTGGGCGCTGTTGTTCAAGGTGTTGATACTCGCCTCGAAAAGCCGCTGCAGAGCCGGTTCCGCGCAGGTGATTTGCGGCGTATTCGGCCAGGCATATAGTCTGCGCCGCACGCCCACTTCGTGAATCGTAAATGGCCGCGAGGCGTTGCGAACATGGATTTGCAGCCACAGGAACGATTCGTAGTCAAAGGTCTCGAAGGTATTGACTCCTTCCCTGCAAATAAAGCGCGTCCACTGGAAAAAATGCGTATCAAGCCAGAGCGGGCCATCAACCGGATCGTGCGATTCCTGCACCATGAGTTCCACGATCGTTCCTTCCGCCGCCTCGATGGTGAACCGCGGGAACCCCACGACTTGCTCGGGCATTCGGTAGGTGAAGTAGAACCCTTCATTCGCGGCCGGAACCGCGGTTAACACACTCGCATCGCGAGCGATGTCGAAGCTCCCCGGTATGCGTGATTCGAACCAGTCGTCCGGATCGCGCTTCCACGTGACACGCCCGGCCTCCACCAGCGGGTTGGCGGCGACCAGCGGTTCGCGCAGGAGCGGAATCTCTCGCGCCCGGATTTCAGGCATATTGATGGCATGGATCGGGTCGCCAGGGAATGAGTCCGCTCGGAGATAGACTTCGGGACCGCCCGCAAAGATGGCCGGCGTTTTGGCGTCGCCTCCCAATTCCAATGCAGGCAGCCATCGATTATCGGGGTGAAAGGATGACGTATCCCATCCATAGGGATGAAGCCGGGCGTCGAACTGCTCCTGCAGCGCGCGCAGGAACCAGCGCTTCGGCAAGCCGGGCCGATGGGCCCGATCCAGGAACGTGCCCCAGGCCGCATCCGTCACCACCGTCTCCCCGTCGATATCGAACCGCGCGATCAGCCCCGGCGATCCCATGGCCCACGTGCCGTCGCCCTGGCCGAAGTAGCAGACTTCGACGCCGATGACGTTCACGCCCGCCTTCAGAAACGGCGCCAGGTCGACCGGGTCGGCCTCCGGCCAGCGCGGGTCGGCCGGCGCCGGCCCCCACTGGACACGTTGACCATTAACAGTCAACTTGTAACGGCTGTCGGCCAGAATCCAGCCGGTCGCCTGCCGGGGCGCTTCGGCAAGTTTCAGCTCCCGGCGAAACAGCACAAACGTGTTGGGCAAACACCGTTGTGACGGCAACCAGATCCATTTGGCGGGTGACAGGTTCATTTGATCGTTCTCCTCTTGAATACCGATGTCTTCCCCGTTGACGCGCACGGCAGGCGATCTACAAGCCAAGCGACCCGCACCGCTGAACGAGGAGGTCCTGGTAGAGTCGCTTCTGGCCGTCGGACAAGAAGCACGCGCGCAGGAGTTGCTGCCACCCGGGCAGCGCGGCCTTCAATCGTTGAAGAGAGTCCTCAATGATGCGAGCATTGAGACCCAGGCGTTCCGCGGCGAAGTAGTCGAGCCACAGCGACCGCGTTAGATGCTTCTTCTTGCCTTTAATCGGCAGGGCGACCTCTTCGATGTCCGCCAGATTCTTGCCGATGGCCTCGTAGGCAACCGTCGTGTTCAGGAAGTCATAGGCCGGCGCCAACTCGACTTTCCCGTCGTGGGTGATCAGGGAGAAGTTCTTCAGATGCATGTCCTCGTTTCCCACAAGGTAGTTGAACAGGCACACCCTCAACAGCCTGACCTTCTCGACGGCCGGAAACGTGCAGTGCCGTTCCAGCACGGCCACGACCTGTTCCATACTGGAGTTATACTTCGTTTCCCGGTCAAACCCGCCCAGTTGGGCGAAGTCTTCAGTGGCCAGCTTCAGACCCCGCCCGGTTCGGTCGAATCGTCGGATGAAGTAGGACTTGGATCCGTCCTGGCAGTGCATCAGGCCATGCACGGGGACTTCGAGGCCCGCCAGCCTGGCCATGCTCATGGTCACCGCTTCATTCTCTGGCAGCTCCGGGAAGCGGTCATGCTGGGGTTTAACAATGTAGCGGCCGCCGTGATCCACGATCTCGAACATCCTGTCCTTCACGCTGAGCGTAACGCTCAACTTGGGTTGAATCCCCTGGACGGACATCTTCGATGAGCGGATGAGAGCTTCACGGCGCTGACGCTCCGCACTGTAGGGAAAATCGTTCAGGTCCGTCAGTCCCGGCGACAGGAGGCGAAGGCCGGCCTTCGAGTACTTGGCCGATCCGCACTCCTCGTAGGCGATCGGACAGCGGCTCACGGCCCCCCCTCCTTCACCGTCACCGCACCGACCAGGTCGCCACCCACCGCCATGAGCTGACTGAAGTAATCGAGTTCGTCGATCTTGTTCTGTTTCAGCAACCCCTCCAACATGACGCCCTCGGGCAGCAACCCTTCGAAGAAGGGAGGGAACCGATCGAACGGGTATTCCGATGAAGTGGTCGGCATCGTCAGGGAGACGGGGGGTCCGTGGTAGCCACTTTGGTAGACGAAACGGTATCTACGCCCTGGCTCCAGTTCTTCCAGTCGACCGGCCAACTGACCGTGAACGAATACATTGGCTGTCTTCATTGCCGCATCCCGTCACTTTCCGTCATGCCGGTCCTTGGATTCCAGGAATTGCGCCATTAATGGGCTCTTGATATCCAACTCCATGTTCAGAATGGAGAAGATCTTCAAGAGTGTGTCCAACTGGACCGTCTCTTTTCCCTTTTCCACGTCGAAAACCGAGGCTTTCCCAACACCAGCCATTCTCGCGAGCCCGGCCTGCGTCAGACCGGCTTTTCGACGGTGAAACCGAACGATCGATCCGATCCTTTTGACTGCTTGCACAGCATTTGCTCCAGTTAGTCAGCCCAATCCGGTACTTGCATAGCAGTAATATCACGCGTTTTGGATGGTCCGTCAACGATAAACGCTGATTATTACTGCTATAGAAGCACAATGGACGCGATGCACCGTCACCGAAGGTGCTATCTGTCTTTTTGCTCCACGAGCAGAGCGACGCCGAGCAGCGAGTCGATCTGGACCACGAGCCAGCCCCCTTCGCCCGCCTTGAGCTTGGCGCCGCTAATCAGATCCGTGACTGGACGGGGCGCGGCTCCTGTGAAGCGCAGACGGACCGGCTCGGGCGTTGACTGGATGACAAAGACCGCCCGTTGTCCGTTCACCGTTCCGGCCTTCACATAGACGTAGCCGGTCGACTGGACTTCAACCGCCGGCACGACCCCGGCCTGCTGCGTCAACGCCAGCACGAACTGCTCGAAATCTCCGCCATATGCCTTCCACTCCGGCGCTCCGCAAAGGTCGCTGGCGATATAGGGATCGGCGGCATAGCAGGCCACCTGGACCACCCGCCCCTTGCCCACCGGCGTCACCACCAGCCGGTCGCCGTCCTTCTCACCCGCGTGCGCCCCCAGCGGCTCGAGCCATTGCGTGGCGGGGAGGTTGAACGCGCGTCCATCCAGCTCGACCATCGCCGAGACGCCGTCAAGCGCGCGACGACCGACTTCGATCCGGCCGGTCAGCCGCGCGGGGAAACGGTCCCCGGGATAGCGGAAGATGCCGCGCGAATCGAAGGCGCCCGTGGCCGGCTCGCAGACCAGTGTGCCGCCGCCGCGCACGAACGCCTCCAACCGCTCCGCCAGCGGCTGATCCACCACGGCAATCCGTGGCAGAAAGAGCAGCTTCAACCCATCCAGCCCATCGAGGTGCTGCTCTTCAACCAAACGGAACGGGACGTGTTGCTTGAGCAAGGCCCGGCCATACCCCTGCACCGCCATCTGCGCCTTGCTCGCCGTCCCCTCGCAGGCCCAGTGCAAGTAGTAACTGTTCGGGGAAAACAGAACACCCACTTCGGCGGCTTCCGGCCGGAAGCCGGTGATCGCCGCGCCATGCTGTGCCAGAACCCCGGCGGTCCTTCGCATCCCCTCGGCGCGTTCCGGGAAGAACCCGTCATTGCCGCTGAACCCGAAGCCGCCCGCCTCAGTGGTAAACACCTCGTCACGCCAGCACCAGAACAACACCGTATCGGCGCCATTGGCAAACCCGGTCCACAGCCAGTTCTGCTGGTTTCGCGCCGGCACGGGCTTCAGGGACTGGAATCCGCCAGACGCCTGCCCGCCCTGCACCTCGCTGAGCCAGACTTTCTTGCCCCGCGCCGCCGCCGGCAGTACTTCGATGCGCGCCGCAAAATCGGGCGCATCGGTCAGCCCCCACAGCGGGAAACTGGAACAGCCGACCCCGTCAAGACCGTCGGCGTAATCCCAGTCATTGCCGCGGTCCAACGCCGTCCCGTTTCGGCCGCCACCTTTGAGGAACGACGGCGAATCGCCATGCACCGTCGCCGGCCGCGTGCCATCCAGGCGCTTGAAGATCTCGTAACGTTTGCGGGCGTGTTCGCCGCAACGCCAGGTAATGAACTGCTGGAAGGCGATTATTTCGGTGAAGGGCCGACCGGGCGCGCGGCCGGGCCAGACATCCTCCCAACTGGCGTACCGTCGCGCCCAGGCACGGTTGAGGCCATCGAGATCGCCATGCTTCGCCTTCAACCAGGCGCGGAACTCGTTCATCGTATGGGGGCAGTAACAGACCAGTTCGTCGGCCTGGACATTCCAGCGCAGTTCATTCCAGATATCCCAGCCCCGCAGATGGGGCGCGCCCTTGTACTGTTCGACCACGCGCGCGATAAACGCCGCCATCCGCGACCAGACGTCCGGGTGGTCGAAACACCCGCCGGGCGTCAGGCCGAAGTGGCATTCGCCGCGATTGCCCGATTGGACCTTCTGGCCGCTGCAGGTCACCAGATGGCTGTCCGGAACGAGGCGGTGAATCCAGTGCGGTTGCAGTTCCGGAATCACGCTCAGCACCACGCCCAGGCCGTTCTCACCGGCGAGTTTCACCAACCGGTCATAGTCCGAGAACTCGTAGACCCCCGGCTTGGCCTCCACCCAGCTCCACAGCACCCAGAGTTGCACCGTGTTAAACCCGGATTCGCGGATCCGGCGGAAATCTTCCTCCCAATACCGGTTCTCCGGAAAGGGTGGACGGAAATACTGAACGCCTATCGAAATCACTCCGTCATGCTTTTCTTTGCTGCTCATTTCAAACCTCCTGTTGAACTACTCTCATCAAATACCGACAAATCCCACTGGTCACGCCAATCGACGCGCAGACGTTTCTGTGCCGGATCCAAGATGATCGGCAACCAAATATGCGTAGCCCGCCGAAGATCGTCGATCTCAGTCTGGCTCTTGGCGTTAACCCGGTCAGCCATCCAAATGAATTGCCCCGGTTTCCCGGCCACCGGCAGAACGAAGGTGGTCTGGCCGCCAAACGAATTGTCCGCCCCCGGCCCGGCGCAGAACGGTCCCTTCGTTTCATAGGGGCCAAGGAACGCCGCCGCTACAGCGTATTTGTTGGGATTCGGTCCCCAGCCGGTCAGGTGGGAGGTCAGGAAGTAATAGATGCCGTCATGCTTGAAGACCGCCGGGGCCTCGCCGGTGACGCCTTTCAGGTCATAGGTCTTCTCGATGGCAAGAACTGATAAGAAATCGCTTTTCGGGCAGTACGGGCAGACGCCCGTTGAGACCGGT
>CAZTAJ010000098.1:0-16666 GCA_964611575.1 uncultured Verrucomicrobiota bacterium | reverse complement strand
CTGTCCCGGACCAGACGCGAGCGCCGGCAGGAGCGGCCGCCGGTCGAAACCGCCACGGTGATGTCATCCGTCCGCAGCACGGCAGGGCTGATGAGGTCACTTTCCCGCCAATGGAGATCCACGCACCCGCAGAGGATGCCCCGGCGGCGGCAGGCTTCGAGAACGCGCAGGTTGGCGGCGGCATCATCTGTGGCGGCGAACACCACGGCGCACCCTGCGACGTCCTCGTCCTGAAACGTTCGCACCTCCAGCCGGATGGCGCCGTGCGCGTGCAAACCAAGAACCGTCTCGGCGGCATTCTCGCCGATCACGGTCACCCGGGCACCCGCTTCGATCAGGTGTTCGGCCTTGCGGGCAGCCACCTTGCCGGCCCCCACGATCAGGCAGGGCCGTCCCTGCAGGAGCAGGGCAACCGGCAGGATCGGGACCGGTACGTCAGCCTTGTTACCTTGTGTCATCTCCACTGCAACTGTCCTCGCTTGCCCTCTGGCCTATTATCAGTATCCGCTACGCATCCAGCCCCACCAGTATTCGTCCGTCGCGAATGGCGACCCTGTAGATCTTCAGCGCGCCGATGTCCGGGTTGTCGCACTGACCCGTGGCGATATCAAAGGAATAGCTGTGCAGCGGACAGGTGAGCCGACCATTTCCGTATAGGCTGTCGACAATCGGTCCGGATTTGTGGGGGCAGACGCCGTGGGCGGCAACCCACCGCTCGTCGCGGCCATGAAAGACCGCCACAGGCGTGTCGTTGACGTAAAAGAGCCGGGAAGAGCCAGGCGGAAGGTCCGCCGCGTCCGCCACTGAAACAAGCCCATCCACCGTCTCCTTTTGCACCGCCGAGACTTCGTTGTCAAGCGGCCCCCCGCCCTCCGCCCAAGGGTCCCGATAATTGTCCAATGCCTTCTGGAAACTTCTTTCAAGCTCGCTTAGAGCGTCTTCCGGCACATTGAGAATCGCGTCCACCACCGTTTTGAGTCCCACACGTTCGATGAAATGCGCGGTGCGTTCGCCGTACCGGGCATGCCGTCGATAGTGCTCGTAAAACCGGTCGGCAATCCGGATCACCTCATCATCGGTCTGGCACTGGGCGATTTTGGCGGCGACATACACTTTCGCGCCGCCATTGCCTCCGATGTAGAGGTCCCAGCCGCCTTCCACCGCCACAACGCCAAAATCCTTAATCGTCGCCTCGGAACAATTCCGGGGACAACCCGAAACCGCCATTTTAACCTTGGCCGGCCCCATCACGCCACGGTACCGCTCGCCCATCCGGCGGCCCAATTCGAGGGAATCCATCAGCCCGAAGCGGCAGTGTGACGAACCCACGCAGGACTTGCAGGCGCGAAAGCACTTGGTAAACGCGTGCCCCGACCCCATTTGCAACTGCCGCCACACCGCCTTCAGGTCCCGTTTGTGAACGGAGTAAAGCCCGATTCGGTCAGCGCCCGTGACCTTGATCAAGGCTCCATATCGGTCGGCGGCATCGGCAATGGCCCTAAGCTGGCGGCTGGCGGCGATTCCGCCGGGGATATTAGGAATCACGCTGAAACGGCCGTCCTTCTGGATGTTGCCGAAAAAACGATCGTTCGCACAGCGGGAGTCGTTCTCCACAAGGTACTCTGCTTTCCAGACATAATTTAGCAGAAAGTCCAGTCCCATACGGGTCTTGGAGTCGTCCACGGCGCCGGGAACAGCGGCCAGCACGGCGGACACCGAGCGCAGATTGCGCGACAGGATGAAGTCGGTGAGCGTTTCGCGGTCCATGGGAACGCCGGCGACGTAGTACGTTTCGGCCGGATCCACGCGCAGTTCCCCGGTCTCGGCGATCAACAGGGCCTTCAGCTTGTTCTTGCAGTTGCCGCAACCCGTTCCCGCCTTGGTGTTCAACATGACCTTGTACAGGGTGTCGTGCCCCTGCCGGATGGCCTGCCTGATCTTGCCGGCTCCGATACCGTTGCAGTCGCAGATGCGCGCCTCGTCGGGAATCAGTTTCCCGTCCACGATGCCGTCACCCGTGCGGGCGCCCGGAAACAACAGGTCCGCCCGCCGTGCCGGCAGGGGAATACCGGCGGTATAGTGCAGGGAGACAAGATCGGCGTTCAAGTCTTCACCCACCAGGACCGCGCCAAGCAACCGTTTATCACGGGAGATCAGTTGTTTGTAGATTCCGGCGACGGGATCGGTGAACTGGGTGACCTCGTCGCCCGGTTCGGGTTTGAACTTTCCCATGCTGAGCACCGGAATGTCCGATTTCAGGCGGGCGGGCGAAGGGGCCGACGGCACATAGGTGTCCGGCCCGCCGCACAGGATGGCCGCCAGAACGCGGGCTTGCTCATAGACGGGTGCCACCAGGCCCCAGGTCTCCCCCTTGAACTCAGTGCACTCGCCGCAAGCGAAGATGTCCGGATCGCTTGTCTGGAGCCGCTCATTGACCACGATTCCCTTGTTGAACATCAACCCGGCGGCCCGAGCCATATCCGTGTTCGGACGGATACCACAATTAAAGAACACGGCCTCGGTCTTGCAGGCGGTTCCATCCTTGAAGAGGGCTTCCTCCACTCCGGCCGTGGAGCCGAGCAGGTCCGTGATGTAGGTGCCCATGATGAACCGGATGCCCAGATCCTCCAGGTGGCGCTTGAGAAACAGACCGGCCTGCTCGGGCAGTTGCATTTCCATCAGCGTCGGCATCAGGTGCGAAACCGTCACCTGTTTACCAAGGAGCCGTAACATGAGCGCCAGTTCCAGCCCGAGCAGCCCGCCTCCCACGACCATGACCTGGGACTTTCCCGGAAGAAAATCAAGCACGCGTTCCAGATCCTCCACCCGGCGTAACGCGAAGATCCCCGGCATATCGAGGCCTTTCACGGGCGGAACAAACGGACGCGACCCCGTGGCCAGTACAAGCCTGTCATAGGCAAGGGACTCCCCGCTGTTCAACATGACAGTCTTCGCCTGCCGCCCGATCGCCGTTACCGTTCGGCCCAGAAAGGTTTGGATGCCATTCTGCTCATACCAGTCCGGGGTGTTCAGAAAGAAATCCGGCAGGTGTGCCTCTTTAAGCCGGACGACCAGTTTGATGCGGTTGTAGTTCCCGCAACGTTCGTCGCCCACGACCGTGATAGAGTACCGACTCGACGAACGCGCCAGGATTTCTTCGGCGAGTTTTCCCCCTGCCATGCCGTTGCCCACGATCACCACCTTTTCAACCCGCTCCATGATTCCCTCCCCGCTCCCAACTTGAACTTCGTGTCTTGGCCTCAGCTTTTTTCACGGGCCATCAGGTGATAGCCGCCGGCCATAATCACGGCGCCTCCGGCAATATTGCCCAAGGTGACCCAGAAAAGGTTATACCAGCAGCCGCCCCATCCGACACCCTCGACTGCGGGGGCAAATAGCCCCATGCCCAGCAACGTCATGTTCGCAATACTGTGCTCGAAGCCGGAGCCGATAAACGCGAACAGGCAGAGGCAGATCAAGAACATCTTTGCCGCATCCGATCGGGTTCGGCCCGCCGTCCAAAGAGCCAGGCACACGAGCAGGTTACAGAGCAAACCCCGACCGAACAGTTGTCCGGCGGGGGCGTTCATCTTGAGTACCGACGCCTTCGCGATCAGCGGCAGGGCATGGGCGATGCTCCCGGAGTAAACGGCCAGCCATGCGAGCAACAGCGACCCAACCAGGTTGCCGAGCCAGGAGACCACCCAAACCCTGGCCACATCCGCCCAACTCGCTTGCCGGCGCAGCCAGGAGAAGGTCAGGTACATGGCGTTGCCGGTGAACAACTCCGAACCGGCGAACACCACCAGCGTCAGCGCCAGGCCAAATGAGGCGCCCATAACGAGCTTCACGGCCGGGTGGTCCAGCTTCGCAAACGGCGCACCGACGGAAAAAATCAGAATGATACCGAGCCCCACGTAGATCCCAGCCATCATTGAGGCAACGAAATACCCCAGCGGGTTCTCACGCAAGAAACGGCCTTTACCCACTCCGATCTGAACGGCCTCATTGACACTATCGTTATACATTGACATTAGCCTTTCGTTTTCCGAATGACGACGCGCCAGTGGCCAGGCCCTGTCGAGCGCGTATCCACGACCTCCTGTCCCTCGTTTCGGAAACTGGCCGGCACGTTCTGCACCGGTGCGCCGTCGTCGAGCAATACGCCCAACGTGGCGCCGACCTCCATCGTCTCCAGTCGCAGCTTGGCTTTCACGAAGTTCATCGGGCAGGCCACGCCGCGCAGATCAATGTCGACCGTCGCCGTGTCGCCGCCCGCCCCAGCGGCTTTGGATGCCCCGGCCGACGGCGCAGCCGGAGGGGTAGCGGCCTGCGCTGCCTCAGGCACATGGAAGCGGAGTTCCGCGTCCATGGTGGAGTAAAGCTGTTCGACCCGATCGCGCAAGCGACGGATTTCTTCCCGCCGACCAGCCAGTGCTTCGCGCCAACCCTCCAAATACCCGCGCGCTCTCGCCAGCAGACCGCGAAAACCGGCATCCACCAAGCCAGTATCGACAAAGTGCGTCTCGAACGACCTGAGGATGATATCCGGATCCTGGGAGTCGAGTCCGCGCGTGATCAGCAACGCACGCACGGTCGCCAGCAGGCCGCGGAAGAGCGACTCGCCTGGCTCCGCGTTCGTCTCCGCCTGTTCCAGAGCTTTGGCGGCAGCCGACAGATCTTCCGAGATTACCTCGAACACGCCGGCGCCGCATTCCCCCGCCCCGCGTCCTGCCAGGGTGAACTCTGCGTCGCTTCCCCAATCGCGGTAGAACGCGGGGTCGTCCGTGTAGGGCGGTACCCGGGTGTGACGTTCCAGCACGGACTGGAAGTAGTGCATACCCTGGCGATCAAAGTAATCCGCAAACGATTCGTCTGAGGCGCGACCGGCTTGAAAATCGCTCAACAGGTCCACGAGAAAAGCCGGAAGCGCGCGCGCGGGAACCGCCCCCGCCACTTCGCCCAGCCGGGTACGGCCTTCGCCGCGCCTGGCTCCCAGCAGGACCCGGTAAGCGGGGATCAGGCGTTCGCCCACCCGCTGCGCCACCCCGAAGAGGCCGATCGTGCCGATCGGATGTTGTCCGCACGCATTGGGGCAACCGTTCAAGCGGATGTCCACGGCTTGCCGGGTGGCGTTATCGATACCGGCCCCCGAAAGTGCCCCGGAACAGGCGCTCGCGGCATTCTGGGCCAAGCACAAGCCGAGACGACAGGTTGCCGCGCCCGTGCAAGTGATGAACGAATGCCAGGCGGCGTGCCGGGTAGTCTCGGGTCCGAGGACACGGTCGAGTTCTCCGCACAGTTTGTCGAGATCGGACTCGCGGACGAACCGTAGCAGCAGATTCTGGTCCTGTGTGGCCCGCAGCATCTTCTCGGCGCTGAACCGCTCCGCGATATCGGCCAGCGCCTCCAGCGCCTGCCAGGAAATCTGTCCCAACGGCAGATGCACCGGCACGGCGACGTATCCTGGTTGACGCTGCCGCAACACGTTCAACCCCTTCGAGGGCGTAAGCAGCGAGCGGTAATCGCTACTCGGCTTGGCGAGCGATTCAGCGGGCTCGACTCGGGCTTCGTGCGCCGGAGTCCCCTCGCCCGTCACGGTCTGCACCGTCTCGCGCAACATTCCGCGAAATGCGTCGGCCCCGACCCGTTCCACGGCGAAGCGCAGGCGGGCGCGCCGGCGGTTTCGACGGTCGCCCAGCCGGTCAAAGAGTCGCCGGACCGCCTCGGCGATGCGAACGACTTGCGCGGCCGGCACCCATTCCTCCATTCGATCAGCCACCCGCGATTCCGCGCCCATCCCACCGCCAGCATAGACGCTGAATCCGGGCTGTCCATCGCGCATGTGCGCGATGAAGCCGAGGTCATTGACCTGGGCCAATGCGCAATCGGCGCTGCAACCGCTGAACGCGATCTTGTATTTCCGCGGCAGGTTGTAACTGCCGGGCAGGCCGATCAGGTACTCGGTAACGGCAACGACGCAAGGGGTCACGTCGAACCGTTCCGCGGGGCAAATGCCGGCGTAGGGGCAGGCGGTGATATTCCGCACGGTATTGCCTCCGCCACCCTTCGAGGTGAGCCCGGCCGCGAAAAGTTCCCGCATGATGGCGGGCGTCTGTTTGATCGTTACGTCGTGAATCTGGATGTCCTGGCGTGTCGTCACGTGCAGCGTGCCGCTGCCATAGCGCGAGGCGACCCCGGCCAGCGCAAGCGCCTGGGCGGCGCCCAGTGCCCCGCCCGGCACGCGCACACGGACCATGTAGGTCCCGTTCTGCCGCTGCTCATAGATGCCGCGCGGAACGCGCCGGGATTTCAGGATCGAAGCGGACAGTTCGCCCTTGAGGAAACGGTCCACGTCGAGGGCATGTTGTTCGATGTCTTGCGCCAGTTCGGCCGGCAAGCGGCAGGTCGCAGAGGTCATAATGATTCGCCTTTCTGTTCTTCAATGATCACCGGTGTTTCGTGCACAGTACTGTCTCGCACAACGAAAGCGCGGATACTCGGTGCGTGGGGTTCGGCCAGCGAAAGGATTACATACACGATATCGGGGGTGTAGGCGAGACGCATGTCCTCCGCCGACATCCGTGCCGGTGACGCCGGATGACTATGCCATATCCCCAACATCTTCAGCCCCGCGGCGCGCATGTCCTTCACGACCGCAAACTGCTCCTCCGGTTTCATGCTGTAATGCTCCGGCGAGGCGTCGGCGTTGGTCAGCACATAACACCTCGTGGCGCGTTCTCTGGTGCCGGCCAGCAGCCCGCAGGCTTCAAGCGGCGTGGCTTTCCGCGCTGCCTCAAGAATCGTCTCGAACACTTTTTCCGTCAGCGTAATCATGCCGTTTCCTTTGCGGTCTTTGCGCCTTTGCGAGAGCCTCTTCCTTCATCCTCCTGCCGGCGTGTCGCAACGTCCGTTCGCGCACACGCAGACAGCGGGTGCTTCGTCACGCAATGCCGTGATGGTGGGACTGCTTCCGCAAAGCGGGCAAGCGGGGGTCCGCTTGAAGGCGACGTTACGAAAGGTCATCTTCAACGCGTCGAAGACGAGCAAACGGTTCGTCAGGAGGTCGCCGATGCCGAGCAGGTACTTGACCGCCTCCGCGGCCTGGATTGTGCCCATGATGCCGGCTAGAACGCCCAACACCCCCGCCTGCGAACAGGAGGGAACGGCGCCCGCCGGAGGCGGCTCCCGGAACAGGCAGCGGTAGCAGCCGCTCTTACCGGGAATGACGGTCATAGCCTGGCCTTCGAAACGCAGGATGCCCGCGTGCGAGTACGGTTTCCCGGCGAAATGGCATGCGTCGGCAACAAGGAACTTCGCGGCGAAGTTGTCCGTCCCGTCGATCACGAAGTCGTAATCCTTGAGGATGGCCGCCGCGTTGTTGGCCCGGAGGTGTTCGGGATGCAAGCGGACGGTCACGTCGGGATTGATCGCCCGGCACTTAGCCGCCGCCGATTCCACCTTGGCGCGCCCCACATCAGCGGTCGCGTGCGCAATCTGTCGCTGAAGATTGGTGAGATCCACCACGTCGCCATCGGCCAGTCCAAGGGTTCCGACGCCGGCCGCCGCCAGGTAGAGCGCCGCCGGCGAGCCCAGTCCCCCTGCGCCGACGATCAGGACGCGACCCGCCAGGAGTTTCGCCTGTCCCCGCCCCCCGACTTCCGGAAGGATAATGTGTCGCGAATACCGCTCGATCTGTTGTTCCGTCAGGTTCATCGGTCCCCACCCCCCATGAAATACAGGAAGTCCACGGTGTCGTTCTCCTTGAGGGGCGTCGTGGGAAACATGCCACGTTCCACAATCGAGCCATTCAACTGCACCGACACCATGTCGGGCATCTTGACCTTCTGATGGGCCAACATTTGGGTAATCGTCAGTCCGTCCGGAATTTCCGTCACCGCATCGTTGATCTTGATCTTCATTCCCATTCTCCTGTTCAGCCCACTAGGTTCTGTTACCGAGCCCCCTCATACCGCCGCAAGCGCCTGATCGACATCGCCCAAGATGTCCACGGAATCCTCAATGCCGATGGACAGTCGCACCAAATCGTCGGTCACCCCCATGGACAACCGCTCTGCCACGTCGAGATCGCGGCAAATCGTCGAGCCAGGATGAATCACCAGCGTTCGCGCATCGCCGAGGTTGGCGGCGATTCTGGCCAGCCGCAACGCGTTAATGAAGCGGAAGCAGCGCTCCCTGGTTCCGAGGCGCAAGGTTACCACAGCGCCGTAACGGTTACCGAACTGGCGTTTGCCCAGCGCATGGTCGGGGTGCGCTTCCAAGCCGGGATAGCGCGCTTCCTCAACCTTGGCGTGCGCGGCAAGCAACGCGGCGACCGCGGCAGCATTGGCGCAATGCCGTTCCATGCGGACACCCAGCGACTCGACACCCATGGTCAGCAGAAAAGCATTGAACGGGGCCAGGCAGCAGCCAAGGTCGCGACAGATGCGGTTGCGGAGGAAGGCGAGCAGCGCCAGTTGACCGGCTCGCGCACGGAACGGAGCCAGGTGCGGGAAACGGGGATTCGACCAATCGAAGGTCCCCGCATCGACGATGACCCCGCCGATGGCGTTGCCGTGTCCGTTGATGAATTTGGATGTGGAATGGACGATCAGATCGGCGCCTAGCCGTTTGGGCTGGATCAGCGCCGGCGTGGTTACGGTGCTGTCGACAACCAGCGGGACACCGCGTTCCCGCGTGATGGCGGCAAGGGCGGCGATGTCCGGCACGTCGAGTTTCGGGTTTCCGATGGTTTCGACGAATACCAGTCGGGTCGCGTCGCTGATCGCTTCGCGAAACGCAGCGGGGTTCCTTGGATCCACGAAGCGGACGCCGATGCCATAGCGGCTCAGCGTGTGCTGGAACAGGGAGTAGGTCCCGCCGAACAGGCTGCTCCCGGCCACGATCTCTTCCCCGCTGCCCGCCAGGGCCAGCGCGAGCGAACTGATGGCCGCCATGCCGGAGGACACGGCGATGGCGCCCAATCCATCCTCCAGGGCTGTAAATCGCGCTTCGAACTCGCTTACCGTGGGGTTTGAAATGCGGGAATAGACATACCCGGCCTCCCGCCCGGCAAACACCGCTTCAATGTCCTCGGCAGAGCCGTAGGCAAACGCCGTGCTCTGAACGATCGGCGATGAAGTGGCGCCGGCGGTCTGATCCTGTACGAAGGCCCCGTCAATGAGTCTCGTGTCCAACTGCCACGGGTGTTCAGGGGCGCGCATGTTATAAGATCCTTTTGTGCTCAGATGTCGTAGTCGTGGGTTGTCAGGCATTTTCGCCTCTTCAGAAGGTCTTGAATGGCCGCATGGTCCTCTGGCGATAGATCGGCCTTCACGGGCAAGTGCGACAGGGGATGTTTGATGCGCCCCCATGCTATGCGAGCCCACCACCGTTCATGAATGTAGTACAACAGAAAGCGAACGGTGTGAAAGATGGCAGTGATCCATGTGGTTTGCTCCCAATTGCGGGTGAAGCCATATGAAATACCGCCAAGGATGACTATGCCCGTAATGCGCCAGGAAACGGATTTAGCCCAACTTCTGAGATGCGACTCCATACATGCTCCTCTCATGAATTAGATTTGATAGTCGAGAATCACTTTCTTCTCACGAAGCAGGTGACACACCGCCTCGACTCCGGCGTCCGGCTCCGTGCCGGCGGGCAGCGTCAGGTGCGACGGGATACGTGAGTCCCCAGCCACGCCAAGTCTGACCACAAGAATCTCGTTGGGGCTGTTCAGCAGTTCGAGCGTTCGCACGTCGTATTCGTCCGCATCCGGGAGCGATGTGATGAATATCTGGCCCGAGTCCGTCAGGATTCTGGCCAGTTCGCCCAATCGGCGCACGTGCTCGTCGCCCGCCTCGCCCCGCAGGCGGATGTCGGCGTCAAGCCCCCGGGCCACGTTGGCCGGCCGCAAGTAGTACGCCTTGAAGCCGGAGCGGAACAGCGCCTGTTCGAGGCTCCCGGCAAGGGCTGTGAGGGCAGAGGCATCCGAGCCCGTCAGGACGATGAACTTCGCTCCGTGCCCGTAGGTCGCCGCCCGGTTGGCTGGCGTGACATTGCCACCCTCCCAGGCGAATTCCCGCCCGCGCACATGCTCGGCGACCGTCGAGTCACTGTCGTCGACTTTTTCCAAAGCGATGCCCGCCCCGGCGATTTCATAGTCATCCACAACCACGAAGCGCCCCGTGTGGAGAACCTGGTCGACTTGATCGAACGCCACAGGGCGATG
The DNA here is from genome assembly GCA_964611575.1 of uncultured Verrucomicrobiota bacterium. GTDB lineage: Bacteria > Verrucomicrobiota > Kiritimatiellia > CAIKKV01 > CAITUY01 > CAITUY01. Next base: position 6,432 of record CAZTAJ010000098.1, on the reverse strand, counting down.
CGTCTCCAGGACGCACTCGGCCACGTCGTGGCGATCCACCTGTTGCTTCGAGTGTTCCGAAATAAAGTCGGCGGCATCCAGTACGCTGAGCACTTGGACCAACTTGAGCGGCACTTGCACGGTGCCGATCTTCAGTTTGTACGTTTTACCCTGGATCATCGGAGCGCGCCCCATCCAGAACAGGTTCGCCCGGAAGCGGCGTCCGACGAGTGGAGGAGCCTGATCGCTGCGCACCATGAGTTCGCCGGGTCGAATGTAGAGTTGCGTCTCCAGCGTGAATCCCGTGGCGTCCCCGGCGGAGGAGCTTGACCGAGGAGGAGCGTTGAACACCTCGACCGACCGGATGCGCGAACGCTTACCCGAAGGGAGGAAGGTCACTTCCTGGCCGACCAGCGCCCTGCCGGTCAGAACGGTTCCGGCAAAGATCCGCCGGTCGTCGCCGCCCTCCGTGAACTTGTAAATATCCTGGACGGGGAAGCGGAACGGCAGATCCCGGGCCGAAGGCGGACGTTCCAGAGCGTCGAGTTGTTCCAGCGCCGTGGGACCGTCATACCAGGGCATTTCGGCATTTCCATCATTCGCGACATTGAATCCGTTCACCGCGCTGATCGGGATGAACCGCAGCGGATGAACATCGAGCCGTTGCAGGAATGCAGTGTATTCGGCGCGCAGAGCATCGAAAACCCGCTGGTCGTATCCCACAAGATCCATCTTGTTCACGAGCACGCAAATCTGCCTGATTCCCAGCATGGACATGATGTAGCCGTGCCGGCGCGAGTTCTCCTGGATGCCTTCGTGTGCGTCAATCAGGAGAAACGCCGCCTCGGCGCGGGCGGCGCCCGTGATCATGTTGCGCAGGAACTCGATGTGCCCCGGCGCGTCAATGAGGATGTAACGCCGGCGCGCGGTCTTGAAGAAGCAACGTGCCGTGTCGATCGTGATTCCCTGGGACTGCTCATCCTTCAAGGCGTCGAGTAGAAAGGCGTATTCGAAGGGTTTCGCGTTCCGGGCGCAGGTGGCGCGCACCTGCTCCACTTTCCCCTGCGGAAGCGAGTGCGTATCGGCCATCAGGCGGCCGATCAGGGTACTCTTGCCGTGATCCACGTGCCCAACCACCACCACGTTCATCTGTTCGAGGTCATCTATCGATTTCATGTTTCTTTATCTCCCGCAAGAAGTGTCAAGGGCGAGTGTCGCGGCGCGCGGCTCACATGTATCCGCCGCGGCGCAACGTCTCAAGGCCACCGCCGTCTTCCTTGTCCTGAGCCCGACCGGACCGCTCGGCCACGTTGGCGAATTTGCCGGTCTTGAGTTCGGCCACAACGTCCGCCACGTTCCGGGCTGTGGATTCAACCGGGGTGGTGCAGGGATAGCAACCCAGCGAACGGTACCGCCGCCCCTCGCCCCGATCAAAATACAAGGATGTTATGGGGATCTCCTCACGTCCGATGTATTCCCAAATATCCAACTCAGTCCAATCCAGCAGGGGATGGACGCGAATGTGCGTGCCGGGAGCGAAGTCGGTCTTGAACTGACGCCACAACTCCGGCGGCTGGTCGGCCGTGTTCCAATCGCTATCCCGGTCGCGGGGCGAGAAGTAGCGCTCCTTGGAGCGGCTGCCTTCCTCGTCCGCGCGGGCGCCCACGATGACACCGGTAAACGCCTCGCCATGGGTCTCCTCGACGTACCGGTCTCCTGCGTGATCGAAGCGCAACCGCGGCCACTCGCCTGAAAGCGTGCACTTCAACGCCTCGGTCTTCAACGTCTTGCAGCATTCCAGGCGGGTCAAACGCCCATCCGGGAAGGTTCGTTTCTCGGCCAGCGCGCGCACGTTCTGCCCCACGATCATATTCAGGTGCCACTCGCGCACGATCTCATCGCGATAGCGGATCATCTCTGGAATCTTGAAGGCCGTGTCGATGTGCAGGAGCGGGAACGGCACGTGGCCGAAGAACGCCTTTCGAGTCAGCCACAACAAGACGGTGCTGTCCTTGCCGATCGACCACAACATAACCAGGCTCTTGAACTCGCGGTACGCCTCCCGGAGAATGTGGACGCTTTGCGCTTCAAGGCGGTCCAGCGTGGACGCTGACGGTTCGCTGATTTCAATTTCGTTCATGGTTCGCTCACTCCTTTATTTGTCGAACTGTTCACGTGGAGTCCGCACTCCTTGTGTTCGGGGGCTTCCCACCACCAGCGGCCGGCGCGCGGATCTTCGCCGGGCTCGATCGGGCGGGTGCAGCACGCACAGCCGATCGACGTGTAGCCGCGGTCAAAGAGGCGGTTGTACGGCAAGTTGTGCTCGCGCGTGTAAGCGCGCACCTGCTGATCCGTCCACTGGGCCAGGGGGCTGATCTTGACCATGCCTCCGTGCGCTTCGTCGATGGCGACCGGCTGCAGGTCCTGTCGGGACCCGGTCTCGTCCCGGCGCAGGCCGGTGATCCAGGCACGCAGTCCCCGCAGGGCGCGACCGAGCGGTTCCACCTTGCGGATGCGGCAGCAGAGTCGCCGGGCCTCGAGACTGTCCCGAAAGGAATACACGCCCTTTTCACGCACAAGCGATTCTACGGCCGACCGGTCGGGGAAGTACCACTCGACCCGCAGGTTGAAGCGGCGTTCGGCCTCGGCCGCGCACTGGAACGTCTCTTCGGGCAGACGCCCTGTATCGAGAGAAAAAACCCGGATGTCGGGCCGTATGCGGGTCATCATATCGAGGAGCACGGTGTGCTCAAAACTGGCGGCAAAGGCGATGTCCGGATGGAATTCCCCCAACGCCCACCGCAACACGTCGTCCGGTTCGCCCGTTCCCTCATAACCCAAATTGTCGGCATTTCGGTTCATGGGATCTCCCGATTTCAAATCGTCCACGCGGCGACTTCGTCCGCCGTTGCGGAATCGCCAGCCGCGAACGTACTCACCTGGCCGTCGGACCGCATGCTGACCTGAACGTGTGTGGCCGTCAGTTTCGGCGCAAAATGACGCAAAAGGCGTCCGACGGTGACCAGATCCTTTTCGCTGTAGAGTCCCCGCAGCACGGCCGTTGGACCGCGGTCCTCCGTAAAGGAGATGACCGGCAAAGGCCCCCGTGAGAGGGGCGTTGCCCCCAACGGGGGTTCACGCCCCGCCATCTGTTCGAGCCGGGCGTTCTCCGTCGCGTCACGTCCCAAGATGACCTTGAGTCCCTGATGAAGCCGGAAGTGCCGGCCCAGGGTGGTCAGCCGTGCATCCCTCTCGTCCCATTCGGGGCAACGGTCGAAAACGTCCTTCAACCGCCGGGAAATGGCCGGATCGGTCAGCAGGCAGCCGCCTGAAGGGCACCCGAACACCTCCATCCCCCGCTCTTTCGCGATGGCAAGTTGAGGGGACCGTCCGCGCCCATTCAGATCAAGCATCAGATCCCGGCGAATCAGTCCTTCCTGCTCTGGAATGGTTGGCGGCAGGAGGTGTGCGCTCAAGGGCCGCAGTAGCCGGCCCGCGAGCCCGCTTTCCCTCTCGATGATGTCGAGTGCCTGACGGTGCTGCGACATGGGCCGCTGCCCAAGCACTTCACCCGTCACCACGCACACGGCGCCGGTTTCCCTCATGACCTCCGCGGCCTTGCGGAGAATGAAGATGCGGCAGTCGATGCACGGATTCAGTCCCCGGCCGTAACCGAAACGGGGCCGCTCGACGATCATAAGGTAGTCCATCCCCTTATTCATCACACGCAGTTCAACCCCCATGCTCTGCGCCACACGCGCCGCCATCCGGCAACCGCCGTCCTTCTTCGGGCTGCAGGTGCAGAAGGGGCTGACGAAGTTCAGGGCCAGAACGCCAAGCCCTTGATCCAACATCAGTTTCACGACGATGGAACTGTCCAAGCCGCCGGAGAGAAGCGCGACCACAGTGGGTCGGTCGGTTCCCGGCGCGAAAGATGTATGGACGGGAGAGGTCATTTGGCGACCTTGGTTTCCTCGAATAACACGGTCGACAGATAGCGTTCCCCGGCGTCCGGAAGAATCACCACAATGGTCTTGCCGGCGAATTCCTCCTGTTGCGCAAGCCTCACCGCAACGGCAACCGCCGCGCCGGAGGATATCCCGCTGAGCAAGCCCTCTTCGCGGGTCAGCCGGCGGGCGAACTCCAGCGCCTCCAAACTGTCCACCAGTTCGACACGGTCCACGAGCGAAAGGTCGAGCGTATCGGGGATGAAGCCGGCGCCAATGCCTTGAATCTTGTGCGGCCCGGATTTGAGTTCCTGGCCGGCCAGTTTCTGGCTTATGACGGGGCTTTCCTTCGGTTCGACGGCAACCGACAGGATGGCCTTGCCCTGCGTTTTCTTGATGTAACGCGAAATGCCACTGATCGTGCCGCCTGTTCCCACGCCCGACACCAGAACGTCGATCTGGCCAGCCGTATCGCGCCAGATTTCGGGACCGGTGGTTTTCTCGTGAATCGCGGGGTTGGCCGGGTTCTTGAACTGATGGGGCATGAAATAGCGCGCCGGTTCGGAAGCCACCAGATCCTCGGCGCGCGTGATGGCGCCTTTCATGCCTTCATGCGCTGGGGTAAGAATCAGGCTGGCGCCGAACGCCGCCAGGACCTTTCGGCGCTCGATGCTCATGGTTTCGGGCATCGTGAGCGTGAGTTTGTACCCCCGCGCTGCGGCGACATAGGCCAGCGCAATGCCTGTATTGCCGCTCGTCGGTTCCACGATCTCGATCCCGGGCTTCAACACACCACGCTCCTCGGCATCCCAGATCATCGCTGCCCCGATACGGCACTTCACCGAGTAGGAGGGATTGCGGCCCTCCACTTTGCCCAGCACCGTGGCCTTGGCCCCGTGTGTGATGCGATTCAACCGCACCAGCGGCGTGTTTCCGATCGACTGTGAGTTGTCTTCATAAATACGGCTCATATTCTTTCTCCTCCATTCATTCGGCCGTTCACCGGTTCAGATGGCGTATTCCAAGGGCGCATCTGCCGTCAGGGACCTTTGTTTGGCGACCATGTCACTCAGTGTGATGGACTGCATGGCTGCGGCCAGTTTGCCGTCCACTTCCCGCCAGACCTCCCGCGATGCGCAGGCGTTGCTGCGGGGACAGACGGTGGGTGTGCTCACGCACGCGACCAATGTGCAATCCCCTTCCAACACCGCGAGGATGTCCCGTAGTGTGATCGTCGCCGGGGATTTCGCCAGAGTGTACCCACCGTGTGACCCCAGCGTGGCACGGATAAGGCCGGCGGCTTTCAACGGGTTCACGATCTGCCATAGGTACTTCTCGGAGATGGACTGACGCTGAGCCACCTCCTTGAGCGTTACGTTCCCCTGCGCACCATGCATCCCCAATTCCATCAGGAACCGCACGCCGTACCGTCCTTTGGTTGATATCTTCATACGTTCCACATACTCTAGTATCTCTAGCGAAGTGGTAGATGATATAGCAGGACGCATGAAGATGGCAAGTGATATTTCATCATTTTCTATCGAGAGCCTCGATCGGAACTGCGTACCGCTGCTTCCCGAAGACAAAAATGCAGGCGATTCAGGAGATCGCGGGACAAGCACGGTCCCGTAGCCATGGGGGGCGATGGGGTCAACGACGATGGGGCTTTTCGGGGCATTTCCCATGCGGTTGAAGGATTGACGCCAGGGGAATCATGGCCGCCGACACGGGACTGAGCATGGCCATCCTTTGCGAGTGGGAGCATGGGCACCGGTTTCCGTCAGTGGACCACCTGTGGGCCGTTTCTCAGTACACCGGGATCCCGGCGCATGAGTTGATTACGCCGGTGAAGGGCGCCAGCAAACGGCGTTGAGGGATCGGAGCGGCGAAAGGCGCGAAGGACACGAAATGACTGGACGGTCATGAGCCGTCCCCTCCCCTTGAGACTGCCCCGCGTGGACCGACGATTATTGATTCGCCAGTGACTGGCGGGATGAGTCTGGGGTACGGTGATCGGCGGCATGTGGCGACAACCGTAACACCGTAACAGGGGATCAATCTCGACGCCGGAGCCTAGGCGTGAGGGCGTTTGTGGTGCTTTTGGGCCGTCTATTGGTCTGTTCCGATGGCAACCGCTTGTTACGGTGTTACGGTTCTGATGCGCCTGGAAGACACACACGTGAAGCGCGACCCCGCAGTGTGCCGCGCAAAACGAGGTGAGCATGGGTTCCGCGCGACGTTATCTTCGAGTTTGAGGGCTGGCCTCGTGGCCGTTACTTGGCCCACACCTGTTCCTTTCCTCTTTTAAGGAGTTTGGCAACATATTGCTGCCTTGTTGTGACCACGTATAACATGCGAATCCGTGCGCGGGTCACTCCGAACCGGTCGGCCAGTGACTGGAAAGTGGCACCCCTTTTCCGGGCTGCAACAATGGCACGTGCCCGCTTCACCAGCCCGACTTTCTCAACTGGCAGTGAGTTTCGTTTATTTTCAGGCACCGGTGCGC
>CAZTAJ010000097.1:4470-16737 GCA_964611575.1 uncultured Verrucomicrobiota bacterium | reverse complement strand
GTTTCATCCTTGTTCTACTGCACAGCATGAGGAGCCAAGAGACCAAACTCCAGAGCCGGCATAAAGCCGGCTCTACCGCTGGGGTCGAGACTGTCACTCTATAAGGCAATACTCAATAGGTGGGCCAGGGCTGGAGACTTGTTGAAAAACCGCTCCCATGGAAAACCGCGTTCGCGCTTGCATCACCGGAGTCTTGGCGTATTCTCTTTCTCGGCATAGGGGTACACATGCAGCCAAGTCTCAAGTGCGCGAGCCGATTCCTCATGACGATGCTCGTTTGGGCCGCGGGTCCGGTCCGGGCCATCGATATCAGCTACAGCGACGGGTATGTCGATGTGGATTTCTTCCACAAGGCCAGCATGCATCTGGCCATCAACGGCACCCAGGTGAAAGGGACGTTGGATTCGAATGCGATCGTCCAGGAAAACGTGCGACTGCCGGGTGCGCGCATGGAGTTGACCGGGACCCTGTCCGGAAAGTGGGAAGCGGGCGGCACCATCTCCGGGAACTGCACGGGCGATGTGCTGTGGCCCAGTGGCTCGGAACCACGCTCCGGCCAGTTCTGGATCAGCAAGGATGACCAGGGCATCCAGTTTCGCAGCACCAAGTTCTACTATAATCGCTATGTATTCAAACCCGCGGGTGTGGATTATACGCCTTCCGGGGGCACCACCAACGCCCCGACAAATGGGACCGGGAACAAGACTGCCGGCGCCGTCCGTTCCTCGGTGATTCTCCTGTTTGATGCCTCCGGCAGCATGAATCAGGGGGCCGACAAGTTCGCGCGGTTCAAGGCTACGGCCAAGAGCAGTCTGTCGCCGATCGGTCCTTCATGCGAGGTGGCGTTGATCACGTTCTCCGACTGCAACCAGATCGCCATGGTGCGTGAATTCACCCCGATGACGGACGATGCGAAGAAAGACTTCAGCCAGGCGATCGATGCATTGACGGTGGGGTCGGGGACTCCCCTGGCCCAGGCGATTACCTTCGCCGGGGATTATATGAAGTCTTCCGCCCGGGGCGCCAAGCGGCAGATCGTTCTGCTGTCGGACGGCGTGGATACCTGCAACGGCGATCCTGCCGCTGCGGCGGGCGGCCTCAATATCAAACAAATCGGGAAGACCAAGAAGCCGCCCAAGGATCCGCCCGACCTGGATGAGATCGCCGAGATTCTGGTAGCGCCCGACCGCCTTGTCATGAAGCCGGGAGATGCGCGCGACGTGCCGGAGGTCGTTGCGGTCATGGCCCAGGACGGTGAGAAGAAGACCGTTCCCGCCGATGACGTGCGCTGGCGTCCGGGGGACAAGAGCCTCACGGTGGAGAACGGGAAGATTAGGGTCAGCGACAAGGCGAAGATCGGCGCGGTGCTCGACCTGACCGCTGTGGTCAAGAGGCAGAAAGACGAACTGACCGCCACCTGCAAGATCGAGATCAAAAAGGAGGTGCAACTGGGGGTTGTGAATGTCACGGTCGATATTGAGTTTTCGCCACCGTTCCCTGAGGGCACTCCTCCCACCTATCCCGACTCGGTCGAGGTGGAATTGAGAGGCCCGACTCCCAGGGTGGCCAGCGGCTCCAATGGGAAGGTTCACTTCGAGAACGTGGATCCGGGCAACTACACCTTGTGGTTCAAGTCCATCCGGTTACCGACGGTTCCCGATGGCTACAAACCGAGGGAGAATCCCCCGTGTGCGGCGGGTTCCTGGTTCAAGATGCCCGAGAATCGATGGTCGGATCAGGATAACCGGACTGTCGACAAATGGACGAACCATGTGCCCATTCGATTCAGGATGAGAAATGACGATGAGGCGGACCGCGGATGCCTCTTTGGGGTGGTCACCTACAACAACAAGCCGGCGGTTGGCGTGCGGGTCAGCGTGGCCAAGACGGGGGCCTCGGCGGAGGGCACCACCGACGGCAACGGCAAGTACCGGATCAAGATCGATGGTTTGGAAAGTGGCACGTATTGGATCCGGGCCGAGAGGATTGTCATTCCGCGTTGGACCGACCCGGAAGACCTCCTGGATGCCGCCAGCTATCGCGACCAGCGGACCGTGTCCGTCAATGTGCCCGTGGGTCCCGGTGGCCAACGGACGGATATCGAGTGCGTCAAACGTGGGGGAATCTCGGTCAAGGACGACATTCCCGTGATCGAAAAGGGCCCGGTTCCCAGGGGAGGGGCCCCATGAAAGCAGTCATCTCCGTTCTTCTTGGGGTTTCCCTGTCGGCGATGGCCGAAGAACCTCGGGCCAACGTGCCGGACTCAACGACGCCGATCGATTTGACCATCGTGGGCTATGATGTCGGGAATGACACGAATGCGCAGAAGCAGTTCCAAGCGATGGCGGCCGCGGTCAAGGCATCCGGAGGGAAAGGGCAGGTATTGACGGCCGGCCTGAAGGAAGGCGAATTGGAGTCGGCGATGACGGCCGCGCTGGGTGATGTGGCCGCTCCGCCGCCGCCTGCGGAACCCTCGATGCGCCTGGAACGGAGCGTGGTCGCACCTGGACAGAAAATCCGTGTCTTTATCGGAAACCCGCCGACGGAGAAGCTTGCGTGGATCGGATTCTACAAACTGGACGCGGGCGACAAGGATTACATCAAGTATTCGTACCTCAATGTCCTGGACAACAACACGTACGAGGACATCCTGGCGCCCGATGAAACGGGGAAATACAATTTCAGATTATTCAAGGATGAGAGTTATCAGCCCGTGATGGTGAGCGCGCCGCTTGAGGTGCGTTAGACGGCGGGGTCTGGTGACCGGTGCGTAATGGATTGAAAGTGATTGAAACGCAAGTCCGCTGCGAATACAGTGAGGCCGCAGAGGAGGGGTGCCCATGAAGACGACCGCTAGACTACTGCTTGGCTTGCTCATTTTGACCCTCGTGGGTTGCACGTCCCTGAATAACCCCCCGTCCTCCGCCGGAGGCGTCACGCCGGCCGAACGCGCCGCCATGCAGACCCGCGTGATGGCGGCTCCCCTGGACACGGTCTTCGCCGCATCCGTGGCCGTGCTGCAGGAGCGCGGCTGGAACATCCTCAAGGCCGACCGGGCCAGCGGGCTCATTCAGGCCGAGAGCAACCGGCGCGTGGAGACGCTGAGTCCCAAGGAGGAAAGCCTTACCGATCTGAAGAAGCGCCAGCAGATCGTCGGGAAACGCGATTCCGCCGCGGACCAGTGGAGCCGATGGGAGGACGTAACGGCGCATATCGAGCCGTGGGGCAGCCGGGTCCGGGCGCGGATCATCCTGTCCCGGCGCGGGGCCCTGCCGCCCATGACCTATACGAAACGCATCGGCAGCTCCTTCTTCTCCAAGGGGCGGTTGGTGACGGTGAATGCCCCGGCAAGCGAGGAATCCGTGGAAGTGTTGTTCCCGGAGGTGTACGAGGAACTCCTCGGTCGCATCGAGAAGGCGATTGCGCTGCGGCAGTCACAACCCTGAAGGGAGCGGTGGACGGATGAATGACGGGCGATGCGCAGTCGGGGTGCGGGCGGGGTTCCTATGCCTGGCCGTGTGGGTCGCGGGCTGTGCCAGTGTGGATGAGGCCTACTTCCTCGACACGGACACCAAGGCCAATGTCTTCGTGGCCCCGGGAATGCCGCAGATCAAGAAGATCGCCATCATGCCCTTCAAGGCTCCCACGGAGTTGCTGGGCGGGTCCGTGGCCGATATTTTCGTCACCGAAATGCTCCGGGCAGGCCGGTATGACGTCCTCGAACGCAGCCGCATGGCCCAGGTCCTGAGCGAGTCGGAACTCGCGCTGGCGGGGGTGTCGGCGGCCAAGGCGGCGGAAATCGGCGCCATGATGGGGGCCGACGCCGTGGTGGTCGGCACCGTGGATGAGTACTCGAGGGTTAAGCACGGCTGGCACGAGTACTCGCTCATCGGCATGACGGCGCGTCTGATCGACTGCAAGAGCGGCCAGGTCGTGTGGAGCGTGGATCTGGTGAAGCGCGCCGATCACAGGAACACGACCCTGGCGGAGCATGTGCGGACGGTGGCACATGAAATGGTCGCGGCGCTCTACCGGAAGTGGCGTCAGATGCGCTAGGGACGAAAGCCATGACCCCATTCCGAATCACACTCGTTGGCCTCCGCGCCGCGCTGCCGGTCGCATTGGCCCTCCTGGCGGGTTGCGCGAGTCCGCCGGCCGTTCCCGATCGCCCGGTTCAAGTCGTGCCGCCGCCGCGCGTGATGACGGTCATCACGGAAGAAGGCGCGGGAACGGCGGTGGCCAACTCGGGCATCGACGCCACGGCGGTCCAGTTGCTGATGGAGCGCCAGGTGCCCACCGTGGACCCGAACAGGGTCCAGTCCAATCTCAAGCAGATCCAGGCCATCCTGTCCCAGTCCGGCGACGAACAGGGCGCCACGGCGGCGGGGCTGCAGTTCGGCGCCGACGTCATCCTGACCGTGCGGGGGGAGGCCCGGTGCGTGGCGTCCCAGATCGCGGGCAGCAACCTGAGGTCCTACCAGGGCACCGTGAATGTGCGGGCGATCGGCACGGACGACGCGAGCGTCCTGGCCATGGCCTCGGACACGGCCAGCCTCATCGCCCTCGACGATGCCACGGGCAGCCTGAAAGCGATCCAGGCCGCGGGCCGGAAGGCGCTGGACAAAATCATCCCCGACATGCTGCGGGCGTGGAACCAGAGGCAGGCCAGTGGCGGGAAGGCGCCGGCGGGGTCCCTCTCCGTCTCGGCGGTCCTCGGCTCGGAGTCCAAGCCCGAGCCGGAGATTGTCATTGAGGCGCCGCCAGCCGGGCATCAAGCGCCCGTGGCGGCGCTCTGGCCGCTGACGCCCCAGGGCGGGGTGGGTTCGAACACGGTTCCCATCATCACCGACACGCTTTACGCCACGCTGCTGAAGAGCCAGTGGTTCCGGCTGGTGACGAGGGAGGACATGGCCAAGATCCTGTCGGAACACAAGCTCCAGATGAGCGAGGTGTGCGACAGCAGCACGCGTGCCGCCGAGTTCGGCAAGATCCTGAACGCGGAGAAGATGTTGATCGGGACGGCGAGCAAACTCGGGACCACCTACCAGGTCGTCCTGAAGCTGGTGAACGTCGAGACCGGCGAAATCGAGAAGGCCGGGCAGGCGGAAGCGTCCGGCAACGTCAATGTGCTGATGCAACTGGTCAAGCAGGCGGCGGCGGACCTGCTGAACAAGCCGGCCGTCAAGCCGGAGCCAGAGGCGGGCGACAAGGCGGCGGGCGCTGCGGCGCCGCCATGACGGGGTCGGTTGATGGATGTCGGTCGGTCTCGGCGGAATCGGGCGAGAGGGAGCAACCAAAGGAGGGCCACATGAAGACGATAGCGGTCAGTATGGCAGTGTCGGGTCTGGTGTTGCTGGGCGGCGTGTGGGGCGTTTCCGCCCAGACGGTCAGGGAGAAGGAAGGTGCCACGGTCATTCGACAGGGCCCCGGCGGGGAAGTCCAGATCCTGTCCACCGAAAAGAAGACGACCAGCACCGTCGGCGCCGGGGAAACGGCCGGCAGCGCGGCGCAGGCTCCGGTCAAATCCAGGCAGCCGGTGGCGGAGGATCCTTCGCGCAAGGCGCGCGTCATGGTCATCCCGGCGATCATCATGCAGGAGCAGCGGCGGCGCATCGATCGCGAACTGAACGAACGCTTCGGAATCACGGATGCCGGGATCATCGAATCCCCCGGCTATACGAGTTTCCTCGTGGATGCCCTGGTAAACGCGCGGAAATTCGACCTGCTGGAACGCGAGGAGTTGAAGTCCGTCATCAAGGAATTGAACTTCGGCGAGTCCGATTACGCGGATACGGAAAAGGTCGTGAAGATCGGTCAACTGGTGGGTGCGGATTACATGGTCGTTCCCGAGATCCGGTACATCCAGGTCATGACCGAACGGAAGGCCATTCCCTATGTCGGCGGAACCCAGATTTCGCTGCGCTGCAAGGTGGCCACGGCGGTTCGCACGGTGAATGTGACCACGGGGAAGATCATTTCCTCCAACATCAAGGAAGTGGAAAAACGCAAACGTTGCCGGGAAACCGATGAGCCGCAGACCGTTCGCACGGCAGCCCTGGACCTGATATCCGATTCATTCCGGGAATCCGGGCTGCGTGAGGCCGCAAACATCGTCGACGTGGCGTATCCCATCCGCATCATGAGCATCAGCGGCGATACGGTTATGCTGAACCGGGGCAAGGGAGCCATCCTGGAGGGCGAGACGCTGAAGGTGTTTGCCACAGGCGAGGTGATGGTCGATCCGGAGACGAAGGAGAACCTCGGCTATCATGAAGCCTACATGGCGACCATCAAGGTGACGGAAGTGGACCAGAAGACCAGCAAGGCCGTGGTGATCGAGAAGGAGGGCGCCATCGAGCGCCTGTACCTGTGCCGCCGGATCGAGCCCCCGACGCTGGAGGATCCGTCGCTGAAACGGTCGGGCGGCGAGCCGCCGGCGCCGAAGATCGACTAGGGTCCGCGCGTGAATCGGAACAACCTCCTGACAGGGTGAAAATCGCATGAACGCTAGAACGCTTTGGGTGTTGCTCGTTGCCGGCGGTGTGGCGGTGTTTGCGCCCTCCTGCCGGAGCGTGACCTCGGCCGGCCTCACGGTGGAGAGTTACCAGCAGACGCAGGTGAAGGAGAACTCGCGGATCTTCGGAAGGCAGTTCCGGGTGGTGCAAAGCGCCATCGCCAGGGGCGACAATGGCCTCTTGCAGGCCACGATCACGCTGGCGAACCTGAAGAAGGATTGCCAGATCGAATACCGCTATCGCTGGCTGGACGAGAAGGGTATCGAGGTCCGCTCCGGCATGTCGATCTGGACGCCGCTGACGGTGGGGGCGCGCGAGCAGAAACTGTTGTCCGGGATGGCACCGAGCAAGAACGCTTGCGATTTCATTCTGGATGTCCGGTACAGTTTCAAGAGCACGCGCTGGTAGGAGCGCAGACGCCGGGGGTTGCGCCGGGTGTCGGGGAGAGTCAACATGAATACAAAAGCGTTTTCGTCGGTGATGGCGTGCGGGGTCCTGGTGGCGATGGCCGTGTCGGGGTGTCGCAGCCCCAATCTGCCGCGCTCGGGCTATGCCTCGCCCGAAGAGGAAGGGGTCATGACCGTCGAACTGGACGATCATGACTACGACCTGGCGACCGCGGGAATCGCGCGGGAAATGTTCCAGCGGGGCCTTCCCAAGGGCTACGTGGTCGCGCTCGGGCCGGTTGACACGCGGGAGTGCCCGTACGATGTGCGCGTCAACCAACTGCAGAAATCGCTGCAGGTGCTCTTCAACAAGGAGAATACCCTGCGGTTCATGTCGGCCGTGGACGCCATGGCCGGTGGGACGGCGGTCCAGGAGATCTACAAGATCATCCAGTTCAACTGGATGAAAGGCGACCCGATCGATGTCGAGAGTCTCCAGACGATCGGCAAGCTGGCGAAGATCAACGGGCTTCTGTTCGGCCGGGTCTCCTCCCTGGAACGGCGGCTTCCCCGCGGCGGCACGGAGATCACGTACCGCTTCGTGTGGGAGCTCTCGAATACCGAATCCGGCCTCCTCGATGTGTCCCACGAGGAGAAGATCCGGAAGAACGTCAGGCGGTAGGGACGGAGGGTTCCGGTCATGAAACACAGGTTTGCCGTGCTGGCGAGCGTGGTTGCGGGAACGCTGGCCGTTTCCTGCGCCACGCGACATCATCGTCATGAGCCCCCGCCGCGGGATCCCCCGCCGCCCTGGACGCAGTGTGCGAAACCGAATGACAGCGTCAGCCTGTATCGTGTGGGCACGGCGACCGACGCGCCGACGGCGGCGGCGGCGCGCGAGGCGGCTTACCAGGATGCCGTCCGGCAGATCACCCAGGCCATCCTGCTCGAACTCCGCGGTTCGGCGGCGGGCAATCGGCCCCTGGATGTGCCCCTGAACGGGGCCGAGATCCTGCCGGGGTGTTCGTACACCGTGAGGACGCCTTCCGGCTATGACGGCTGGGTTCAGGTCAGCTACCCGCTGGCCGAGAAAAGCCAGTTGGTGGAATCGCTCAAGAGTGACCGGAGGCCGCCGGGCCGGTAGACGGCTTGGGAATGGCGTTGTGCGTGATGGTTGACGTGACGATGATCGTGAAGCAGGCGGCGTTTCCACCGTTCGGAGGGAGGTTTGCCATGAGCAGAATCGGCAAGGTGTGGGCAGTGGCAGCGGCGGCTCTTGTTTGGGTGTCGGGCATGTCCGGCGAGGCGGCCGAACTGGGGCGTGAAGCCCCGCCTACGGTCAAAAGCGCCGCCGGCGGTTTCGGCGGTAACCCGGCCACGGGGCTTCAGTTGTCGTTTTGCGCCCCGTTGCAGATCTTTCGCAGCAACTACGAAGTGTCGGGATTCCGGTTCAACCTGCTCTATGGAAAGAACAGCAATTTGCGCGGATTCGACCTGGGGAGTGTCAATCACGTGACGGGGGCGGTCGAAGGGTTCCAGTTTGGCGGCGTCAATATCGCCGACGATTTGAGCGGCCTGCAGATCGGGCTCTATAACTCGGCCTCGTCCTCCTCGTCGGGTTTCTGCCAGTTTGGGTTAGTGAATATCGGCCATGACATCTCCGGCGTTCAGATCGGCCTTTTCAATATGTGCGACACGATCTCCGGCGTTCAGATCGGTGTGCTCAATTTCATCACTCAAAGCGACTTTGTGATCTTCTGCCCCTTCGTCAATGCGCAGTTCTAGGCAGCTCGGCATGCTCAGTAGCCGGATGTTCATTCTTGTTGCGGGACTCTGTGTCGGGTTGACCGCCGGGCTCGGGGATTGGAGCAGGGCCGCGGATGCCCCTGAGGCCAGACCCTCCTGGATTGATCATCCCAAGAGCGACGACAGCGTATTCCTCTACCGGGTGGGATACTCGGCGGGACAGAAGGACGCGGCGGCCGCCCGGCAGGAAGCCTACCGGAATGCCTTGTCCGCGATCGTGGGCGAGATGCTGTCGCGGTCGGGGGTGGACAAGAGCCTGCAACCGGACCTGGCCGCCAGCCTTCCGGTCCAGAACGCGGAGATTGTCCCCGGCGCCGTCCACACGGAAACGAATCAGGCCGGGTTCGCCTGCTGGGTCCAGGTGAGCTATCCGCTGGCCGAGAAGGCGAAACTGCTTGAGCGCATCGAGCCGGAGAAGTTGAAGGTTCTGGAGCGGGTGGAGTTCGACCGGCGCATGGCCGGCCTGCTCGCCGAGGCCCGGGCGGCACACAGTCGCGGGGAATACGAATCGGCCCGCACCAATCTCCAGGTTGTGGTCGAAAGCCATGCCCGACTGCGTGCCCCTACGTTCGATTGGGAGGATGCCCAGGTCCTGCTCGGGGATACGTGCGGCGCCCAGAAGGATTTCCTGGAGGCCCGCCGGAACTACGAAGGCGTGGCGCAGAACTCGTCATCGGCCGCCTGGAAGGCGGCGGCGACCGCGAAGCTGAAGGCGTTGCCCCGGGCGCCGCGCGCTTGGCCGCTGAACGATCGCTGGCGGGGGCGCAGGGTTGCGTTGCTCTGCGCGCAGCGGGAGGTCGGGCAGGCGCCGCGTCCTTTCACGGCACTGGTCGAGATCCTGGGCAGGGATTGCCGCGAATCCCGGCTGGAGTCTGTGGAGGTGACCGGCGACCTCAAAGCCGATGAACTGGTCGCGTTGTTCGGGCAGGGGTCCGTCGCCGCCGCTTGCGAGGCGGCAAAGCGAAAGGGAGCGGGGGTTGTCGTTGCGGTGCTGCTGAGCACGGATCCGGCGAAACGCGGCCAGACCGAGGACATGATGGGTGTCGCGATGCCGGTGGCGGATTCCGAGGTCACCTTCCTGGTCGTGGATGCGGAGGGGGGCATGGCCGGCTATGGTGATCGTTTTAGTGAGGTTGCGGGAACGCGATCCGAGTCCCGTTTCGCCGAACGGGTGGCGTCCATCCTGGTGGAAAAGTATCTCGTGCCCAAGTGTCCCGCCCTGACCCCGCACCCGTAGGGCCCAGCCAATCGGCTCCTGCGGATCCCGGAGCATCGGTAGGAATAATCGGCCGCAAACGGCCTTCCTGCAAACGGTACACATCGGCAGGAAGCTCGCTTTCGAGCGATGGGACGCGGGATGCCTCAAAGCGCACCGCCGGCCCGGCTTGATTTGGCGACGATCGGTGTGTAGTGTCTGTGAATCACAGCGTTTCCACGACGCGGGTGAGAGCGGGAGGGTGTGATATGGCCGAGAAGCAACCGACGGGATTGAAAAGCTCTTTTGACCTTGCCATGGACCGCCTGGCTCAACGCGGCGAAGGTCTGTCGGCTTTGAGCGCCGACAAGAAGGCGGCGCTGGCCGAGATCGGCACCCGCGCCAAGGCGAAGATCGCCGAGCTCGAGATTTTGTTCGCCAAGACGCTGGAGAAGGCCCGGGAGAGCAACGATCCTGAACGGATCGCGAAGACGGAGGCGGAGCATCGGGAGGCGATCGCCCGGATCAGGAGCCGGGAAGACGACGAGCGGCGCAAGGTCCGGGAAGCGTAGGCGCAACCGCCCTGCCGTCCATCATGCGTATCCTTGTCGTCAAACTCAGTTCACTCGGGGATCTCTTTCATGCCCTGCCGGCGGTACACAACCTCAAGGTCGGATTGCGGGCGGACGTTGACTGGGTGACGCAACCGGAATACGTCGATCTCGTGCGCTGTTTCGAGGACGCGGCCGATGTGATTCCGTTCCCGCGGCGCCGGTGGATCCGGGATTTCCCCGATTTTGCGCGGCGGCTGCGCCTCCGCGAGTACGACCTGGCGGTCGATCTCCAGGGCTTGATGAAGAGTGCGCTGGTCTGCCGGCTGGCGCGGGCCAGGCGCATCCTGGGCCCCTCGTTCCGGCGGGAAGGGGCGGGGTTGCTCTACAACGCCGTGGCGGGTGCGTGTGACAAGGACCGCCATGCGGTGGAGGAAGCCCTCGACGCCGTGCGATTCCTGGGGCTGAAGCCACTGCCGCCCGTGTTCCCGGTGCGTTTTCCGCCCATGACGGTGTCGGCGCCGCACCCGCGCGTGGCGTTGCTGCCCGTGTCGCGACGGGCGAACAAGAACTGGCCGGAGGAACGGTTCATCAGCGTGGCGCGGGGGTTGCGGCGCGAGTTCGGGGCGCAGATCTACTGTTTCGGGGGGCCGGACGATGTCCCCGTTTGCGCGGAAATCGAGCGGTCCGTCAATACGGATGGGACCGGTCCCCGCATGATGACTCTGGCCGGCCGAACCGGGTTGGTGGAGATGGGGAGCTGGCTGTCGGCCATGGACCTGGTGATCGGCAATGATTCCGGGCCGATCCACATGGCGGCTGCCGTGGGGGTGCCGGTGGTGGCGGTATTCGGGCCGACCGATCCCCGGCGAACGGGTCCGTACGGGGACATGCATCGGGCCATTGTGGCGGATGCGTCGTGCCGGCCCTGTCACCGCCGGTCATGCCGGTATGCGGCGACCGAGTGTCTCGAAGGCGTGACGGCGGACCAGGTGCTGGCGGCGGCGCGCGAGGTGCTGCGGGCAGGCGGGGCGGCGGGTGGGAGGGCAACATGACCTTGCACGGGGTGAGAAGGGGAACCTTCCTGTTGCTGGGCGCGGGCGTGGCGCTGGCGCTGGCCGGTTGCTCCGCTCCCACGCAATCGCTTGACGACCGCGAACGCGAGCATCCGATGATGAAGGCGGCCATGGATCAGGAACGCGCCGGGGACGAGGAGGGGGCGATCGCGTCCTACAAGACCTTGATCGCCCGCATGCCGGATATGGCCCGTCCGCAACTGGCGCTGGCCTTCCTCCTGGACAAGCCCGGTCGGGATCCGGCGAAGGCGGTGTACCACTATCAGCGCTACATGGAATTGCGGCCCGACTCGGAGAAGCACGCGATGATCGAGGCGCGGATCCGGCAGGCCAAGATCCAGATGATCAGCGGTGTCTTCCCCAGCGTCTCCAACCTGGCGGAACGGCTGCTGGCGGTTGAGCGGGAAAACGGGTTGCTCCGGATCCGGGTAACGAATCTCATCACGCAACTCGGCTACCAGAAGGCGATTGTCGAGAAACTGCGGGCGCAAGCCGCCGCGCTGGAAGCCGCGGAACGGTATGCGGTGGAACGGATGGCGGCGCCGGCGGCCGGCATGCAGCCGACCGTGCGCACCGTTCGGGTGGAGCCCGGCGATTCGCTGATCAAGATTGCCGCGCGCGTGTATGGGGATCCGTCGCGCTGGCGGACCATTCTCGACGCCAACCGGAACGTGTTGCGGAACAAGGACGACGTCCGCACCGGGCAGACCCTGGTGCTGCCGTAGGGTGGAAGTCAGG
>CAZTAJ010000097.1:0-4370 GCA_964611575.1 uncultured Verrucomicrobiota bacterium | reverse complement strand
TGCTTCCCGTGGGAATACAGGAAGAACGCGGCCAGCATCGCATACGCGAGGGGGAACTGCCACTGGTCCTGATACCCGTGCGAATTCAGGAATCGGTGCAGAAGCTGCCCGTGGCTGTCAACCCGATAGGTATGGATGATGCCGATCCACGCGCACAGGGCGGCCACCAGGGACATCAGGGATGCCTTCAGGAACTGGCGCTCAATGATGAGCACGGTCAGCGTCGACCAGAGCATCGACGAGATGATGAAGCCGCGTTCCAGCGCGATGAAGCCCACGGCCTTGTGCGCGTAGGCGAACTGGCTCCAGTCCGTGATGCGGGAATAGTCGGTTCCCGCCACGGCCAGGGCGCTGGAGAGGATCAGCCACGCCAGGGCCCCGATGGCCGGAATCAATCCCATGATGACCGCCGGGTAGTGCGGTTTCTCGACGGCGTCGAAGGCCTGCACGCAGATGATCATCCCGATCCAGAGCACGATCGGGGCGCCGGCTTCAATGGGGATCAGCACCATGATGAGGCCGGTGAATCCCAGCAGGACCAGAAGCTGGATGACGATGCCGTTCAGGATCGAATAGCCCGCCCGGGCCCCGAGCGATTTCCAGCCGGGATGGCCGATGTAGATAGTCGTGGGGTAGGGCGAACCCAGCACGGCGGCCAGCATGGTGCCGATTCCGTTCACCATCAGGGACGATTTCGTGTCGAAGGCGTCCCCGCCCGCCTCGGCTGATTCCAGGTTCTGCAGGGACCCGATGAGGTTGAACAGCCCCATGGGGATGATGACGCCGATGTATGTCAGCCCCATCCCGAGGGAGGAGAGCAGTTCCGGGCCGCAGAACTTCGGCAGATTCAAAGACAGGGAGAACCCGCTGAGCGTCCCGGCCAGTAGTTGGGTATTCCCGTAGCCGAGGCCCCAATATAGCATCGCGCCCACCACCACGGACAGGAAGCCGCCGGGCAGGCCAAAGGCGAAACGCACCTTGCCGAAATACTGCATGAAGATGATGACGAGCGGCAGCAGGGCGACAAGGGGGAAGGCGAAGATGCGGTTGGCGAAGTCCATCGCGATGAAGGTGATGGCGATGCCCGCCAGGGTGGACAGCAGGGCGGCCCGGGGAATGAACCGCCGGATGTAGCGGGCCACGAAGGCGCCGGAGAACTCGATCACGCCGGAGTAGAAACAGGCCGCCAGACCCACTTTCCAGGCGGTCTTGAAGTCGCCGGTGTCGATGTAGACTGGCAGCATCACGAGGAAGACGTAGGCGAAGAGGGACACCGTGTTGATGCCGTAGGGCAGCGCCGTCACGTCGTCCCGGCCTTCCTTCCGTCCCAGTCGGATGGCCTGCCAGCCGTAGAACAGGTTTCCCACGATGACCGACACGGCCACGCCGGGGAGCACGGTGCCGAAGAGGAAGCCCGGCTCGCTCTTCATTCCGAGCACATACAGGCTGAATCCGATAATGAGGATGATCTGCATGAGGTTGTCGATGAACAACCCGAAGAACCCGTCAATGTCCCTGCGTGTAAACCATTTCATGCGTGCATTCCCCTAAGGCTTCACCGATCTCGCAATTTCATATCCGCGCCGGTGCAGGACTTCGACCTCGCCGAAAAGCAGGGTCATGTACTCGACATAATGCGCGGCGTTCTTGGCGACCAGGTAGGCCCGTCCTCCCCGGCGCAGGGCCCCGTGTGCGGTGCGAATGAAGAGGTCGGCAATCCGGTTGTTGGAGTAATAGGGCGGATTGCCGACAAAGAGGGTGAAACGCGGATCGGGGGGCAGCCCCTGGTCGCTCAGGACGAAGGAGCAGCGGGCGATCCCGTTGGCCCGGCAGTTCTCCTCGGCGATCGCCGTGGCGCGGGAGTAGGAATCGACAAAGCAGACGCTAGCGGCGGGCTGGTTCTTCGCCAGCGAAATGCCGACGCAGCCGCAGCCGCAGCCCATGTCCAGGATGGCATCTTCCGGTTGCGTCAGGACCACTTCTGCCAGGGCTTGCGCACCGGGGTCCACCCGGCGGTGCGCAAAGACGCCGGGAACCGTTGCGAGCGTGACGGGCAGCCCGTGCGGGAGGGTCATCGCGAATTTGGCCCGGTAGACCTTGAGCTTCTTCAACTCCTGCGTCTTGCGCCCGCTGAGCAGCGTGGAGCCTTTCCGCCGGCCAAGGATGGAACAGGTCCCGAAAAACTTCTTAATCTGATCCGAAAGCCAGGGAATCCCCTCTTCTGCGGCCACAAAACAGCGGCCGCCGGTCTTCAGCGCCAGGTGACTCTGCTGCAGAATATCCTGGATCAATTCGTCCGATAGAGCCCCTTTCGACGATTGGAGGCAGACGACGTCGTAATGCTGGCGTTCACGGATATCCGGTTCGCACCGGGCGGTGATGGGGGTCGCCTGGTTACGCAGGAGGTTGCGCTCGATGGCCCGCTGATGGAACAGGTCCAACGATGAGACCACCACCTCCAGGGCGGGATGGAACCGGGCAGCCATCATCCCGAGTGCCCCCGTCCGATTCCCGAGAACCAGCAGCCGTTCCGGCCGGTCGAGGAGGGGAATCGTTTCGGCGAGATGGGCTTCCGTGATGCTGAGCCCGGAACGGGAGATCACGGTGTAGCGGTTATCGAAGAAGCTCTCCGAGGTGGTCTCAATCTCATCGGTCATGTCGGCGATGCGGCAGATATACGTGGCCTCGTTCACGGCCGGCCTCCGACGTCGGCTTCGCGGATCCTGACGTGATGGGCGAGGTCAAGCACCCGGTGGTGTGCGATGGGCGGCGTGCCTTGCT
This sequence comes from uncultured Verrucomicrobiota bacterium, assembly GCA_964611575.1. Taxonomy (GTDB): domain Bacteria; phylum Verrucomicrobiota; class Kiritimatiellia; order CAIKKV01; family CAITUY01; genus CAITUY01. The sequence goes on along the minus strand of CAZTAJ010000097.1, from coordinate 1,589 downwards.
GTTCCACCGCCGCGGCGCCCGCGGCCACCGCGCGTGCCATGAGTTCGGGGGTGATCTTGCGCTGCGGGAAATAGTCCGCGCAGAACTGCCCGAGCAGGGAATCGCCCGCGCCGGTCGTGTCCACGCAGGCCACGTCGGGCGAGGCGGCAAACCCGATGCGGCCCCGGCTCGCGAACCAGGCGCCGCGCGCGCCGTCGGAGACGACGACCGCTTCATGGGCCTCCGCGAGTTCGCGCAAGGCCGTCACCATGGCCGATTCCGAGTCCAGCGACCGGCCGAGGACGGCTTCCAGTTCCCGGCGATTGGGTTTGATCACCGTAGGCTTCTCACGCCATGCGGCGGCCAGGGCGGGGCCGGAGGTGTCCAGCACGGTCGGGCATCCGGCGGCATGGAAGCAGCGGAGCAGGCGCGCATAGGTATCCTCGGGAAAACGCGCCGGCAGCGAGCCGCTGAGGATGATGATCGTCCCGGGGCGGGCGAGGGCGCGGGCATGGGCGAGCAAGGCCGGTTCATCGAAGGGGGCGTCCGGGAACCCCGGGCGGTTGAACTTCATCTCATGCCCGGCGCCGTCGGTGATCATGACGTTCACGCGTGTGGCATGGGGCAGGGGAAGAAAACGGCAGACGATCCCGACGGGGCCGAGGACGGATTCGAAATACGCGAGGCGGTCGTTTCCGAGCAGGCCGGCGGCGGTCACCGGCAGGCCGTTGGCGGCCAGCATCTTGGCCACATTAACACCCTTGCCGCCCGGCGTGCAGGTTTCCGCGACAATCGCGTGGATACGGCCCATTGCGAGCCCGCCCTCCACGATGATCGACTGGTCGACGGCGGGATTCAGGGTCAAGGTCACGAACATGGCGGCGTCTCAGAACGGCATATCGCCGTTCTTTTCCGCGCCATAGTCGGTGGTGTCGACATCGGCAGGACCGGCAGCCGGGGCGGCGCCGTCGGCTGAGGCATCCGCCTGGCTCAGTCGCCAGGCCTGCAGCGTGTTGAAGTACTTCACGGCCCCCTGCTTGTCCGTCCATTTGCGCCCGCGCAGATCGAACTCCACCGACACGTCCTGGCCCACCTTGAAGCCATCCAGCAAGGCGCACTTGTCCTGGACCATCTCGAATTTCACCAACTCCGGGTATTTCGGGTTGGTCGCATATTCGAGGACGAACTCGCGTTTCTGAAAGGTATCCTTGATCTTGACCGTTTCGAAAATCTCCACCAGCTTGCCTGACACATTCATGACGTTTCCTCAGGGTTGTTCAATGCGGCCGCGGCCGGATCCGGCAGCGACAGGGGAGAGCATAGTCGAGCGAAGGCTGTCATGCAAAGGAAGATAGAGCGAAAAGCCGCAGGGCAGACACATCGGAATTGTCATGATCATGGCTCTGAGGGGCGCATCTGCAATTCGGTGCATCTGTTGTAGCCGCGTCGCTGCGCGACGCGAAGACACGCCGCAGAGCGGCGTGCCTACAACGACTCGTAGATGCGCCCGGCTCTGAGATAGTCGCCAAACATATTTTGACAAAATGATTCATAAGGCGTACGGTATTGCGTACGAAAGGAATTGATCATGACAACACTCACGGCGACCG
>CAZTAJ010000096.1:0-16859 GCA_964611575.1 uncultured Verrucomicrobiota bacterium | reverse complement strand
GGTCCCCGCCGTTCCTCGTATTCCGGCCGGGACGGCCGGCTCCAACACGGTCCCCACCGTTCCTCCTCGATTCCCTGGGCGCATCCCTGGAGACGGCGGTCCCCGCCGTTCCTCGTGTTCCGGCCGGGACGGCCGGCTCCAACACGGTCTCCGCCGTTCCTCGTGTTCCGGCCGGGACGGCCGGCTCCACAAACGCCTACCGCCGTTCCTCTTTTCAGGCCGCTGGTGTCGTTGTCCCTTATATCTGAGTCGAATCCCACGCGTCAAGCATCAACGCGAAACAACTAATCAACGGAACAATTAACCATTCTTGCCAATCTCGCCCGTTTGTGAGACTATTTTTCGAAGTTAGGGAGGAAGAATGGTTATCAAGCCGGTCAAGAGACAATTCCTGCACGACAGGATCGCCGAGCAGCTTCGTGCCTCCATCCAGACGGAATGGCAGCCGGGCCAACGTCTGGAATCCGAGACGGTCCTGGCCAAGAGCGCCGGAGTCAGCCTCGTGACCCTGCGCAACGCCATGCTGATCCTCGAACGCGAAGGCCTGATCGAACGCACCCCAGGCCGCGGCACGTTCGTGGCAAAAGGTTCAGGGTTCCCTCCTTCGCCGTCCGGGCTACGGCGGGCAGGCACGGTTCAGGGTTCAGAGTTGCCAACCGGACCGGTTGACTCCTCAAACCCGAAACCCGAAACCCCAAACAACGAACCAGGAACCAAGAACCAAGAACCCTTATCACAAAAGCACATCGCCATCTTCTGCGGCGGCGAAGTGTTCAGCCCCCATCCCTCCTATTTCTACCTCGGCGCCGTTTCCGCCCTGCGCCGGTTCTTTACCGAACACAACCTGGTCTCTCAGGTCTACTTCAACCACCGTGAAATCGAGGACCGTGATGTGGCCGGACCCATGGTTGAGGCGGGCGACCATTGCCCCGAGTTCACCCAGGCGATCGCAGATCACCGCGTGAGTGCCGCCGCCTTCCTCTCGGGCCTTGGCGACTGCACGTGGTGTCAGGCGCTGCGTGCCCAGAAAGCACCGGTTGTAGGCGACATCGGCTTTGACGTAGGCGTGTCAACCGATTGGGCCGCCATGGGTTCCATGGGAGCCCGGCAATTGGTGGCGCGCGGCTGCCGCCGCCTGGCCTTGATTGCCTGGGCAGGCGAGGAAAGGCTTCCCCTGGCCACTCGCAACGATCTGGTGGGCGGATTCTGCAAGGAGATTCAACGCATGGGACTCACCATCAACGAGGCATGGATCCGCCATGATCTCCCGGCCGACCGGGAAGGTTCAGGATGGGAGGATTTGCGGGAAATCTGGAACGCCTGTCCCGAAAAGCCGGATGGACTGTTCGTCTCGGACGACATGATGCTGGACGATGTCACACGGGCGGTGGCGGAACTGGGAATCGACGTCCCCACCGATTTGCGGATCGTAAGCCACGCCAACCGCGGCGCCGCCTACTTCGAGCCGTTCCCGGTGGATCGGATCGAACTCGATCCCGTGGAATTCGGCCGCACCCTGGGCAATCTGCTCCTGCAACGGCTACGGGGCGAGACGCCCAGGGAACCCGTGATCACGCTGCACCACCAGGTGGTGCAAGCCGGCGGGCCTCAGTTTACGGAAGCGGCGAAATTGGTTTTGGCCGGACAATCGAAAACTAGAAAGTAAGCGTAAAAACAACCGTCAATCCATGGAGCACTGCGTATGCAAACCATCAAACGAATCATCCTCAACTCCTTCCTGATGGCCGGAATGACAACGATGCAGGCGGGCGCTGCCATCGTGACCGATGGACTGGTCGCGAACTACTCCGTTGATACCCTCGCTGGAACGGCCAATGGCGCAGCGGTCACCGTGTGGACGAACAGCCTGGGCGCTTGGGGCACAGGCAATGGGGACGCGGTCAGCGTCGGCAGCGCAGGGGCTCCGACATTCAAGACGGGCGCCACCCCGCTCGGCAAGGCGTCGATCGATTTCGGCAGCGATGTCCGCGCCTTTCAAGTGACCGTCAACGGCACGGCGGGTGGAACGTATAACGCCTACGCCGGCATGACGATGATCGCCGTCGTCAAAGTCAACGGCACGAGCTTCTATGGCGCCCTCATGGGACCCCTTGAAAACAACTCCCTGCGGATGGTCAGCACCAGCGACGCCATCCAGCTCCTGCTGAACAATGCCTGGGTGACAGCGAACAGCGGCCCCGTCGTCGGCAACTGGATGATTCTGGCCGCAGATCTCTCCAACAACACATCGGGCACCGACACCAAGGGCAACATGTATATGCGCAAGCTGAACGACACCCTGACGTCGAGCTGGAGCTTCACGGGGACGGCCGGCGATGCCGAGTTCAACCTGGAGGCTGGTAGCAATAATGACCGCTTCGGCATCGGCGCCGGCTTGAACTGGTATGGCGGGGCGCACTTGGCTTTCAACGGTGAAATGTCACAGGTCCTGGTTTACAATCGCATTCTGAGTCCGTCCGAGCGGCAACAAACCATCGACGCGCTTCACGCCGACTTCCTCAAGGAGGCCGCCCCAATCGCTGAATACACCCTGAACAAAACCAACGGGATCGCCCCGCTCACCGTTGCCTTCGACGGATCGGCCTCCCACGTTTCCGGAGGCACCATCACGTCCTACGCGTGGGATTTCGGCGACGGCCTCACCGGGAGCGGGGCTACCGTCCGCCACACCTTCTATCGTCCCGGCGCCTACTCGGTGGGGCTGACCGTCACGGACAACAATAACAAGAGCAACACCTTCCATGGCTCGTTCATCTCGCTTCCTCCCGTGACCAACGGCCTCGCCCTCTGGCTCGATGCCGGCAACGCCGACGGCAAGGCCAGCAGCACCCTGACCAACAATGCCATGGTGTCCGCCTGGACCGATCTCAGTCGCTCCGGAAACGATCACGCCAGCCCGGACCCGGTCTTTTATCCCCAATTCAAGTCGGGCGTCATGGGGCCGCAGAACCGGCCCGTCCTGGATTTCAATAATGCGGACGGCCGCTGGGATCGAATGGTGAAGGCCGGCATGAGCTATGCCGGCTTCTCGGGTCTCAGCGTCTTCATCGTGAGCGACAAGAGGAACACCAGCGGTAGCTGGGACTTTCTCGTCGGCACCGGCAGCGGCTACGATGGCAATGACTGGTCGATCCGCCAGAATGGAGGCACCGTCGATTCGTCTCAATTCATTCTCGCGGCTGCAACAGGCTTCGCCGCGACCTTTGGGAGCGGCTTTCCGCTGAACGAATACCTCATCCTATCGGCGACCTACCCCTACGGCACGGCCACAACGCTGACCTATCGCAGGACCGATACCAACCGGGTCGTGACCACTCAAGCAGCCACCGGCACGTACTCCGAGACCGGGTCGCGCAACTCCGGCGTTGGCGGGCGTTATGCCGAGGGCTATTCAAGCGATGCGCGGATTGCCGAGGTTCTGATCTATGGGCGTGCGCTCAGCAGCAACGAAGTCGCGGATGTGGAAACCTATCTCTGGAACAAGTACTACATTCCCTGGACCTCTCCGTACCCGCCCCCGCCGGGAACGGTCATAATGGTCCGGTAATTGCCGGATCAGGGGGCCGATGAACGGTGAATGGTCCAGAAATGATATGGATAGGTCCATACATGCAGAGTTAGAGACAATACCGGCTACATCCTGAACATACCCGTATGCCCAGCGGCAGTATCTTCACCGTGCGATAGCAGGCGATCGCTCTTGGCCGCCCTGGAGACGGCGGTCCCCGCCGTTCTTTCGTAATTCCCGGCCGGGACGGCCGGCTCCATAAATGTCTCCGCCGTTCGTCTCTTCCGGCCAAGGGTGTCGTTGTCCCTCATAGCCGAGTCGAACCCCGCGCGTCAAGCATCGACGCCAGGGTCTTGTTTTGGCCCATTTTCGCTCTGCGGACGCGACGAAGCGCGTCCCTCCACGGTAAAAGAGAGCGAACACAACCTGAGTTCGAGTTCTGGAGGGGCACGCTCCGTCGTGCCCGTCCCCAAACGGGCCAAAACAAGGCCCTGCCAGCCCCGCCCTTGCGTCAGTTTTGGTTGCGTTTTTCTTGGGTGGGGGGGTACAATATGGACCGTGTTGATGGAGCTCGGAAACGGCGGTGACCGCCGGTGTGCGGTACTGGTGCAAGCGATGCGAACAGGGGAACAATCCATGGAAACAAATAACATGCTGCGTACCACAATCCACCGACTGATCCTCGTCGCGCCACTCTTGGCGTTGACCCTCGGCGCCTCCATCGCCCGCGCCGATCTATCCACCTGGCCCTCGTCGATGGGCATTTCCGTCGCAGGCTATAACAAGACGGACGTCCTCACCAATTTCCCCGTGCTGGTGGTCTTGAGCAACGGTTGCGCGGGCTTCTATTACTCCGCCATGAGTTCGCCCGCCAACGGCGCCGACCTGCGCTTTTCGGTGGACCGGCTCAACGAGATCAATTACGAGATCGACCAGTGGAATACGAACGGAGCCTCCACGGTCTGGGTGCAGATCCCCGCCTTCCAGAGCAACCAGGCCTTCTACGCTCACTGGGGCGCGGCAGCCCCCAAACCCAACTACACCACCAACGGGTCAACCTGGTCCAACAACTATGTCGCCGTCTGGCACCTTAACGAGCAGGTAACGGCCGGCGCGAGCGGCGGGTCGCACTACGATTCCACGACCAACGTCAACACCGGCACGCAGTCCAAGAACGGCTGGACCAACGGACTCATCGGCCGCGCGCAGAATTTCGACCGTACCGCCACCATCAACTGCGGCAACAAGGCCAGTCTGAGGCCGACCGACATCACCATCGCCGCCTGGATCCAGCCTCGCAACATTTCGTACACGACCTACGTCGAAATCTACCGCAAGGAGGACGGCGGGAACCGCCACCTGCTCTCCTTCCAAAACAGCGGAATCACCCTTGCCTTCGGCATAGCCCCCGGGGGCACCTATGGCGAAACGGATATCAGCGTCTCCGCCGCCGACTACACGGGCGCCTGGCACCACGTGGCCGCGACCTATAACGGCTCGGTCAGGAAGGTGTACCGCGACGGGGTGGAGATCTCCACCGTCAACGCCAGCGGCGCGCTGACGACTTCCGGCACCGCCAACGGCTACATCGGCAGCTCTGCAGGAAGTGAATTCTTCGACGGCTTGATTGACCAGCTTGAGATCTCCGGCGTCGGCCGCTCCTCCAACTGGGTCTGGGCCTCGTACATGCAGGTCGTGTCGAACCAATCTTTCCTGACGTACGGCAGCGACTTACCAGTTATCGCGAACCTGGACGCGACGAACGTCACCCCGACGGCGGCCTGGCTTCGCGGGTCCCTGCTCTCCACGGGTAACGCGCCCGCGACCGTCTCCGTGTACTGGGGCGAACGGGACGGTGGCGCGCCGAATTCGGGACTCTGGCAGGCCACCAACACCTGGAACCAGGGCGCCTGGGGTCAGAATTCCTTCCCCTCCTATCAGGCATCTCTGGCTTCGAACAAGTTCTACTACTACCGTTTCTACGCCACCAATGCGTCCGGGCACTCATGGGCCCCCTCCTCCAGTTTCTTCATGACCGCCCCGGTCACGATCCAAGCCACGACCCCGGATGCGTGGGAAGCGAATACCGTTCCCGGCGTCTTCACGGTGAGCCGCGCCAGTACGCTCACGAATGAGCCACTCACGGTCAACTACAACGTGGGCGGCACGGCAACCGGCGGGGTGGATTACGCGTCCCTGAGCCGCACCCTCCTCCTCGGCGTCGGCCAGGCCTCGAACACCATCACGGTCTCCCCCTTCGTCGACGCCGACACAAATGAACCCGACAAGACGGTGATGGTCACTCTGACCCCCGGCCTCTTTACCCTGGCTGACCCCAGCAACGCCACCGTGACCATTCGCAACGACACCAACCAGACGTGGTACTGCGCCCTCACCAATACGCAGAACAAGAACTGGTCGGATGCCACGACCTGGACCAACGCCGCCGGCCTGAATGGGGTTCCCACAATCTCCGATGCGGCCGTCGTCCGCACCCTCGCCTCCGGCAACTTCACCCTCAACCTCGATGCCGGCTGGAACGCCAAGTCCCTCACCCTCAACTCGATCGCCTCCGCGCAGCATTCGCTCAACGTCGCAAACGGCTATGTGGAGACCCTGACCATCAGCAACGCCTCCCCGAGTGGCTTCAACGGCCTCTTCTGGGAGGTCGGCGCCTCCAAGGTTACCGTGTCGAAATTCCGGTCCGTCGGTTACAACACCCCCAACTGGCGGTCAACCGCCTGGACCAGCATCCTGGCGTTCACCAATGCCGCGGAGATTATTTATCACACGGGCGACCTCTTCAACTTCGCCAACAAGTACGACTTCAGCGCCGCCACCAGCGTGGTCCTGGCGGCCAGCACCGCGCGCGCGACGACGACCGCCGAGATGCTGGGACCGCTGGGCGGGAATATCGCACCGCCCCTGGTAATCGGGCGGAACGATAACGGGATGCAGAACTGGACCGTCGCGGCCGGCAGTCACCCGCTGATGCGCGTCACGCATTACACGCAAGGCAGCGTGATCAGCAAGGTCGGCGCCGGTGACGTCAACATGCCGGACGTGGACTTGTATATTCCCTTCGGCAACAATTGCGGCATCAGCCCGGATGGCGCTTACGGTTTTTCCGGCGGACTCTATCAAGGCAAGATCACCGCCCACAGTCTGAAACTGGATGGCGGGGGTGCCGTCTATTTCAGCGTCTGCGGCCAACTGGTGCTGACGGGCCAGGGCGGCATGCAGGCGGGCGGCGCGGGCGACGGGCATGCTCTGAACGTAAGTATCGCCGGCACAAACGAACTCAACGTAAACATCGGCAGCGGCTACTGGGGCGGCCTCAGTTGGACGCCGGGCAAGATCGAATGCTTGCCCACGGCGGGCGATCTGTTCCTCTCCTGCTCGAATCCCACGAGCCAGCTCAAGTTCGTCACCTGCGGTTTCAACCGGGCCTCCACCCCGAATTCGAGCCAGGTGTCGATTGTGGCTAACACGATCAATATCGCCAACACGAACGTCTATCTGACCGATCGCAGTCCCGACGGCGAGGGGACCGACAGCTACGCCGGGGGTCAGATCGAATTCCGCGGCGAGTTCATCTGCCGCAGCCAACTGACCAACAGCTTCCGGCTGGAGAACACCACGATGCGCGTGATCGGCGGCGGCACGAATGCGATCCAGCAATGGGAATGCATGAGCAGCACCAGCGCGGGTGGCGGCTCCAACAACTTCGTGATCGGCAAAATGGTGCTGGGCCAGACCGCCACGGGGTCCGTGAGCAAGGCCGAACTGATGCTGCGCGACCTGTACGACAACAATACCGGCGACGCGGGCGCGCCCGAGGCGTTGTATGTGACCAACCTGACGATGTACGCCAACTCGATCCTGTACCTGAATGGCAGCGCCCTGTACTGCAAGAACAGCGGTTCATGGGTGCAGCAACCGACCGGCAGGTACAGTCCCGGCGACAACACGGGTTACATCCTGAACATCCCCCGCACAGCCAGCGGCACCGTCTTCACGGTGCGGTAGCCCGAACGCTGTTGGCCGGCATGGAGACGGCGGTCCCCGCCGTTCTTCGTCAATTCCCTGGGCGCATCCCCCTGGAGACGGCGGTCCCCGCCGTTCTTCGTCAATTCCCGGCCGGGACGGCCGGCTCCAACATGGTCCCCGCCGTTTCTCGTCAATTCCCTGGGCGTATCCCACCTGGAGACGGCGGTCCCCGCCGTTCTTCGTGTTCCGGCCGGGACGGCCGGCTCCAGAAACGCCTCCCGCCGTTCGTCTCTTCCGGCCAAGGGTGTCGTTGTCCCTCATAGCCGAGTCGAACCCCGCGCGTCAAGCATCGACGCCAGGGTCTTGTTTTGGCCCATTTTCGCTCTGCGGACGCGACGAAGCGCGTCCCTCCACTGTAAAAGAGAGCGAACACAACCTGAGTTCGAGTTCTGGAGGGGCTCCGTCGTACCCGTCCCCAAACGGTCCAAAACAAAGGCCCTGGCAGTCGTCCCCGGAAGTTGGTTTCTGCTTGTTTTCAGCCGAATAGTTGCCTAGTTTCATGACATGGAACACCGGCACATCAACCCTAAACAGTTCACCACCGTCGCCATTGACGACATCATTGAGCGAGGCGGGCGGGCGGACTGGGCTGAGTTGCGCGATTCCGCAAAGTCGAATCCCGGCATTATGGTTAAGATCCTGCGCGTTTGCAAAGCACACTCAGACGATCCTGGCGCCCAACGCTACCACCTCTGGAGGCATTATGCCGGACGACGAGTTGCCTGAATGGGAAATCCTGCTTTCATCCGCCGCTCGCCTTCAGAAAATACTGCCATCCGCCGTGCTGGTGGGTGGGTCGGCCGCCGCCCTTCATGCCCGGCACCGCTTTTCAAGAGATGCCGATCATGTCCTGCCTGATCTGACGCACCGCTTCGATAAGACCCTGGCCACGCTCGAATCTGTCGCAGGCTGGAGAACCGCGCGCGTCCGGCGCCCCGTCATGATCCTTGGCAGTCTCGACGGCATCGAAACCGGAATACGTCAACTCATACGGGATCAACCGCTAGAAACGATCCGGATGAAATGTAAAGGGCAGGAATTGACGGTGCCCACCATGGCGGAAATTCTGAGGATCAAGGGCGTCCTCATCCTGAAACGAAATGCGACCCGTGATTATCTCGATTTCGTAGCCTTGGCGGACGCCATGAAAGTTAGCTCCGTTGTCAAGGCCCTGCAATGTTTCGACGAAATCTATCCGCAACCCAACGGACAATCGGCATTACAACAACTGCAAATTCAACTCGCAACCCCCCTCCCCTTCGATTTGGAAGAGACGCATTTGGATGAGTACAAGAATCTCATTCCAAAGTGGCAGAACTGGTCCAACGTCAAGACGGTCGCAACGCGGGTCGCGGAACTGCTTCTCGAATGCCTATAGCTCCTGAATTCCGGCTTCTGAATTCGGTGCGACTGTATTGTTTGCAGCCGCACCAGGATCTTGTTTTGGCCCATTTTCGCTCTGCGGACGCGACGAAGCGCGTCCCTCCACGGTAAAAGAGAGCGAACACAACCTGAGTTCGAGTTCTGGAGGGGCACGCTCCGTCGTGCCCGTCCCCAAACGGGCCAAAACAAGGCCCTGCCAGCCCCGCCCATGCGTCAGTCTTGGTTGCGTTTTTTTGGGTGGGGGGGGTATAATATTGACCGTGTTGATGGAGCTCGGAAACGGCGGAGACCGCCGTCTCCAGGGGATCGAGGCTCCAACGGGGCGCATCCCCCTGGAGACGGCGGTCCCCGCCGTTCTTCGTCAATTCCCGGCTCCGACGGGGCGCATCCCCCTGGAGACGGCGGTCCCCGCCGTTCTTCGTTCAGTTCCCGGCCGGGACGGCCGGCTCCAACGCGGTCCTCTGCCGTTCGCAGAGTCTCCCAGAGGGGTTTTGCAGGCCGCAATTAGGGGCGTAAGGCACCTCTGTGGGGTGCCACCCCGGAAATCGTTTGACGGGATTGACAGGATTATACTGGATTTCGGTGCAGCAGACGGAAGAGAAGGGCGTATGCCGGCAACGGCAACCCAAATCCCGTCCCATCCTGTAAATCCTGTCTCAGACCGATTGTTCCAGTCAAATCGACGGGTGAGAGGAAGACCCACGGAACTGCCTTGCTGCCTTGCGCCCGAAGATTAGACTTTTCAGTCTGGACGTTTGACAGTTTAAACCAGTCTGATAGACTAGTCTCATGAAAACGATGGTGATTGGGGCATTCGAGGCCAAGACACATTTCTCCGCGTTGCTGGAAAAGGTTCATGATGGGGCAGTTTTCATCGTCACCAAACATGGCAAACCCGTGGCCCAGTTGGGACCGGCCGAATCCGGCGGCATCCATCCGGTATTTGGGAGTGCCCGGGACCGTGTCCATATCGAGAAGGACTTCGACGCGCCTCTTGCCGACTTCGCGGAGCACGAAACATGAACCTGCTGGTGGACACGCACGCTCTGCTCTGGTTTGTGTCCGGCGACGATCAACTGAGTTCCACCGCCCGAAAAGTGATCGAATCGCCCGACACCGTCAACTACATCAGCGTGGCATCCTGGTGGGAGATGGCAGTCAAATGCAGTTTGGGGAAATTACATCTCGACGACCCCTTCGACGTCTTCTTGAAATACCGTACCCGTGAGGGATTTCGGACTTTATCGATCGAGACCAACCACCTGCCCGCCCTTGTCAGCCTGCCCTTCCATCATCGCGATCCTTTCGACCGCCTGATTATCTGCCAGGCCATTCAAGAGAAGATGCCGGTTTGCTCAGCAGATGACAATTTCAGCCGCTACGAGGTGGAAGTTATCTGGTAGCCGACATCACCCAGTTGTCCGGCATGGAGACGGCGGTCCCCGCCGTTCTTTCGTATATTCCCGGCCGGGACGGCCGGCTCCAACGCTCTCACGTCCACGGCAAATCGTGGATTCCGCCTTGGTATGGCCAATCTTCCGACTTCGCCACCAACCCCCGACGCACAGGATTCTGGCGCACATAGGACAACTTCTCGTCATAATGCGAGCGATCGCGCATCTGCGTGTCCCAGCAGTCCTCCTGAAACACGTGCTTCAACGCCGGGTCAATCTTCCCCAGCATGCGTTTCCAGTAGCCTACCCACCGCCGAACCGGATATCCCTCGAAGGTCCTGGGGCCGCAGAAAAGATGCACGTGATCCGGCATCACGACGTACTCACCCACGCGCCAGTACCGATCATCTTGCCAGACCGCGAGCAGCGCCTTGTGAACGGCCTCCGAGGGGAGAATCGGGCGTCGGCCTGACACGCACACGGTCACCTGCAGGATAACGGGCTCGTTGTGCCGTCGCACAGGCGCGAAATGCGCCGGGTGGCAGTGTGGCTTTCCCTCGTCGATCTCAAGGTCGCTATTCATCATTTTCCTGGAGACGGCGGTCCCCGCCGTTCTTTCGTAATTCCCGGCCGGGACGGCCGGCTCCAACACGGTCCCCGCCGTTCCTCGTGTTCCCGGCCAGCTCCAACTGGGCGAATCCAACCCTGGAGACGGCGGTCCCCGCCGTTCTTTCGTAATTCCCGGCCGGGACGGCCGGCTCCAACACGGTCCCCGCCGTTCCTCGTCACTTTCCGGCTCCAACTGGGCGAATCCAATCCTGGAAACGGCGGTCCTCCGCCGTTCTTCTCGTCCGGCCAATGGTGTCGCGCTCCCTCATATCCAAACCGAATCCGTCGCGTCAAAGCGAAACAACCAGCAATTCTCATTACGGCCGCGCCCTTTGCGGTCGGGACGGAGCCCGACCCTCCAAAATACGCGAAAACCAACTGTTTCCAAACTTGGAGGGACGACCTCCGTCCGGTCGTTGAGAGGTGGCCATAATGCGAATTGCTGGTACCTAAATACGTATTATTGACTCAGGCGTCTTTATTGCGTATTGTATCGTCATGACCACTATTGCCCATCCCATTGCCTGCATCGAACAGTTTCACCTCCTGTTCCTGGACCAATTGGGCCGGAAACTGGATAAACGCCACTATGCGCTCAAGGGCGGATGCAACCTTCGCTTCTACCTCCGGAGTATCCGGTATTCCGAGGACATCGATCTGGATGTCCAGTTCACCTCGGTGGATTCCTTGCGGGATCGCGTGGATCAAATACTCACCGGGGCCTCCTTGACGAAGATCTTGCAGGCGCGCGGATTGACGATCACTCAGTGTTCCGCACCCAAGCAAACCGAAACCACCCAACGCTGGAAACTGGCCCTTGCCGTACAGGGGGCGGAGTTACCCCTGCATACCAAGATTGAGTTCTCCCGGCGGGGAATGACCGATCCGGTCGTCTTTGGCCCCGTTGACAGTCTGCTGATGCGCGAGTACCAACTCACGCCCATTCTCGCCAGCCACTATCCTCCCGAAGCCGCTTTTCGCCAGAAAATCAATGCGTTGATTCACCGATCTCAAACCCAGGCCCGGGATATCTTCGATCTCGATCACTTGCTCCGCTCCGGGGTCACGACCCGGGAAATGGCCTTGCCGCCACAATGGCATGAGGCGCAACAGCGTGCCTTGGCTGTCTCCTATGACGTCTTCAAGAGCCAGGTGCTCTCCTTCCTGGCCCCGGAATATCAGGCCCAGTATGACACCCCCCAGACCTGGGATGACCTGGTGCTTCGCGTGGTGGAGGCGATGAAAGGAGCGGCCCCATGAAACTCGTGGATGCCCTGACCCAACTGCAGCGTCTGGGTCAACCGGTCTTGGAGACAAGCGATGCGGCGGTCATTCTGGGAGTGGAGAAAGCCCACGCCAGCAAGATCGTCGCCCGCCTGGCGGAAGCCGGGCATCTTCTGGCTTTGCGGCGCGGCGTATGGGGCTTCCCGGAACGGCTGGATCCGATGGCCGTTCCGGAGCGCCTGACCGCCCCACAACCGGCCTATGTGTCGCTGCAAAGCGCCCTCTATCACCACGGCATGATCTCCCAGATTCCCTCATCGATCTATGCCGTCTCCCTGGCGCGAACCCGGCGCTATGCCACACCACTGGGAGTCGTATCCATCCATCATGTGGCGCCGGCCTTCTTCTTCGGATTTGAAACCCTTGGCGAAAAAGGCATCCGCATCGCCCGGCCGGAAAAAGCCCTCTTGGATGTTCTCTACCTTTCCCCGACCCGAACCCGTTTGTTCGCCAAACTCCCAGAAGTAGAACGGCCAGATGGATTCGACGTTGAGGAAGCCCATCGCATGATTGCCCGGATCCCCTTTCCCGCACGCCGGAACAAGGTGGCCGCACAGTTCAAGCAGTGGCTCAGTACCACCTGATAGGCCCCCTACCGGATACCGAAGTGGCTTTTCATCAATTCCACGAGGTAGGCGAAATTGGCCAGCGGCACGTTGTGCGGCACGGGTGTTGTCTCCGGCTCAGATCAGCCAGAGCCGCGATCCCCGCGGTTCAAGCGTCACACTCGCCGGCAGGGTCTCCGTCGCCCCGCTCCAGGCGTCCACGGCCCTTCGACCTGCCAGCGCCGGCAGAACCGCCGCCACGTCGACAAGCGCGGGCTGCTCGCGCCAGTTGAACACGCCGACCAACGAGGACCGGGCGCCTTCCGCCATCCATACAGCCGGAGCCTGATCGCGCACGCTCCCCAGGCCGGGGCACCGGACGATCCGATCCGGGTCGCTCAATTCCAATGTGCGCGCCAGTCGGCGCAACCGCGTTTCGGGGAGCTTGCGCAGATCGCCGGACACTTCCACCGCCGCGCCGCTGATGGCACAGAAACTCAGCCACGTGTTCCAGCTTGTCTCGTCAAAGTCCTTGCTCCACCCGATGGAATCGATGTTGGGCAGGCAGGGCGCCTCCTGCAGGAGCAGGTAGGTATTCGCCGTCCAGAGCGCAATGCGCCGGGCGACATCCCAGTTGCCGTGGCCGATGTCCATGGCGTTGCGGAAGTAATCGGCCTGGGACAGGAACGGCTGGGCCGTGCCGGCGACCACGCACCAGCCGAAGAAGCCATCGCGCGGCAGATGACGCCGGAAGATGCTCTCCAGTTCGTGGCGCAACTCGATGGCGGTCTTGCCGGGATGGCGATAGCGAACGCGTTTGCCGTTGAAGGCGAAACTGGAGAAATCGAGTTTCACCCCCTCGAAACCCCATTCGCCAAAGACCGTCCGGCACATCCGGTCGAGATAGTCGCGCACGCCGGGTACGGACGGGTCGAGAATAGCGGTTCCGCCATACCACTTCGTGAACAGCAGCGGCGCCCCGGTGTCGTCGCGCAACACCCAGTCAGGATGATCCTTGAGCATACGCGAACCGGTGCTGGCCCACAGCCCCAGCCAAATGGCGGGGCGCAGACCGGCGGCCTTGATGCGGTCGGCCAACGCCTTGGGCCCCTCAGGAAAGCGCACCGGGTCGAACGGCTTCTCCAGGTCGCCGTAGCAGAGGTCGATCATCGCCCGCTGGTCCGGCCCGTGGCAACTCTGGTAGCCATCGTCCAGTTGCACGAACTTGACGGAGGGGAAGTGCTGCTTCAGGACCGGGATCTGGCCAAGCACTTTCTGCTCGTCGATGTCGGCCATGAAATCGTAGTTCCATGTGCAATAGATGCGCTGGGTCGGCAACGGGTTGTGGGCCCGGCGCGCAAAGGCCCCGGTGGCGTGCAGCCGCCTGAAATAGGCGGCCGTCGCCCGCTGCGGGTCGTTGGTGTCGGTCACATGGAAGAAGAGTTTCTCCCCGCACAGGCTCTCGCCGGGCGCCAACTCCAAGGTGGTGATCCCGCTAACGCGCTCCTCGATCTCGAAGAGCCAGCGTTCCTGTCGTTCCATCCGGCCCCGGAACCGGTAAAGGGCGTGGAAACGCCGCTGGCTCGCCTGGGCGATCAGCAGCCCGACCGCCGCCTCCGCCGCGGCCACAAAGACGCCGGGAAAGACGTGGTCCTCCGCCTGGCCGTACTCGACGGGTTGATTGGTCAGCGGATATGCAAAGCGATCGCCTTCCACCGTGCCCGTGCCGAAGTAGTCGCCGCGCAGATTTTCGGTGGCAAACACCTGGGGTTGCAGCGCAACCGGGAAACTCAAGGCCGGTCCATTCTTCTCCTCGGGGTCAAAGCGCCAGCGAATTCCCTGCAACCGGAGTGACGCAGAACCCCGGTTGGTGATCGTCGCCTGCGCCACGCAACAACCGGCTTCAGGCGTCGTCACGTCGACGCTCACCCCGTAGGGCGTATCGGTGGACTGGCCGTCGGCCAGGATGGCGGCCGGAGCCAGCCCCACGATGCCGACATTGAACTTCGAATGGACCAGATGGATATTCTGTACACTGCTCATAATCATTTACTCTTCACGTCTCACTCGTCACGCTTCACTCGTCACTCGTCACTCTTCACCCGTCACTCTTCACCCGTCACTCTTCACCCGTCACTCTTCACATCCTCCCATAGCACCGGATTTCAAACACCCGCGCCTCGGCGACACCATGGGTCGCGAGTACCTCCAGGCGCAGGGTCTTCCCCGTAACCGGCTGGCTGAGACGATGGACACGCTTGCGCAGCCAGTTGTTCTCCTCACGGCACACCTCCCGCCCGTCCACCAGGAGCCGGTAGGCCTTGACGGTTTCCGGCTGCGGCCGACGAAGCACCCATTTCTCGGTGATGGTATCGCTCGGCGTCAGCATCAACGAGCGCTCGAACCCGGTATCGAAGGTCAGGTGCACTTCGGCAAGACTGACGGGTTTCTCCCAGTGCAACTCCAACCACTCTTCCACCCCCCGCCCGCGCCACTGATGTGAGGCGCCGTCGCTCCAGGGGCCCCATTCCGGCTTGAGAGAACGGGTGCTGCCGTCGAGCACCTGCTCCGCTTCGTGGCCGGGCTGGGCGGATGAGGCGGTCACCCGCGCCGACCGGGCCAGGTCGCCGGCATCGGCACTCGGCACGCCGAGCAACGTCGCATCGTCCCGCAGCAGGGCCTGCTGAATCTCCCCGATGTACGGCGACTCGGCCAGCGGCGCCACGGTCGTGAGCCGGCGCCGGATGCCGATGGCGGCGGCCGTGCCCACCCCCTGCCCCATGACCGCGCAGGTCGCCATCACCCGTGTGGAGCCGAAGGCCACGTGACTCGCGCTGATGTTGCGTCCGGCGAAGAAGAGGTTCCCGATGTTGCGCGACGAAAGGCTGCGCAACGGAATGGAATAGAGGTGCGGCAGTTTGTGATGCACGCAGGGCGGCTCATCGATGGCATCCATGCCCTGGGGCGGATGCAGGTCGATCGGCCAGCCGCCGAAGGCCACCTGGTCCGGGAACGCGCGTCCGGCCATCAGGTCGTCCTGCGTCAGGACATGGGCGCCCAGCAAGCGGCGGCTCTCGCGTTTGCCGGGCACGGCCCCCACCCAGTCCAGCGCCCAGTTGGCGCTGGCCGGACAATCCCCCCCGTTCTTCACATAATCCCAGATGCCGAGCGCGATGCGCAGGAGCTCATGCCGGATCGACTCGCCATCCTTGATCGTATCCAGGTGCCCGCCCCACTCGGCAAACCAGTAGCCGTACTCGAAACTTTCCGAACCCGCGAGGGACCGACGCTTGAACTCATGCTTCTGAAAACGCCGCACCCAGTCCGGCGCGATGAACGGCATGGGGTGGTCGTGCTTCCTGGCGGTGAAGAGAATGCTGTTGCCCAGCGTCATCCGGTCGGCCTGCTCCGGCGCGAGCGCCTCACCGTACTCGGCGCGAGCTTCGCGCCCCACCCGGAAATCGGCGCCGGCTTCCGCCCCGAGCCGGCCATCCCCCGAACAATCGGCGAAATAGGTGGCGGCGATCTCGAACTCGTCTTCGGTCGAATTGCGCAGCGCGCGCACCGACACAATCCGGCCCCCCTCTACCACGGCCGAAGTGAATTCAGTATCCAGCAGCAACGTGACCCCCGCCGCCTTGACCTTCTCGTAAAGCAGGAGATCCCACAGCGGATAGGCCCGCTGCGGGTTGCGCACGGCGTCCTCCAGGCGCAGTTCCTCGATCAAGCCGCTTTCCCGGGCGCCGGGCCGGCAGAAGTCGGCCCCCGCGATATGCATCTTGATCTCGCTCGACGCATTGCCGCCCAGCACGGAACGGTTCTGCACCAGCACCACGCGGACGCCCTGGCGGGCCGCGGCAAGCGCGGCGCAGACTCCGGCCATGCCGCCGCCGATGACGCACAGATCGGTCTTCAATCGCTTTGTTTCCATGGATGCCGTCTCCAAAAGCCGATTAGGCTACGGCATCACGCGCGCCGATGTCAATCCACGGGGGCTTGGAAGAAAGAAGAGGGCGCATCTGCGAGTCGTTGTAGGCACGCCGCTCTGCGGCGTGTCTTCGCGTC
>CAZTAJ010000095.1:0-16903 GCA_964611575.1 uncultured Verrucomicrobiota bacterium | reverse complement strand
CACCCTTAGTCGCTTCCCCAACCCTTAGTCGATCCACCCTTTAGTCGCTTCCCCAACCCTTAGTCGATCCACCCTTAGTCGCTTCCCCAACCCTTAGTCGATCCACCCTTTAGTCGCTTCCCCACCCTTCGTCGTCAACCCTTAGTCGTTCCCTTCCTTCCCCATGAATACTCCCAAGCCTCTCTGGAAACGTTTGGCCGGTCGAATGCTTCGCGCCGGTTTGCCTGTGCCGCGTCTTCTGCGACCGTTGATCCGCGGATTCTACCGACTGGGTGTGGCCGTCAATGAGGCGGGACCGCTGCTCTGGAAACTCATCTGGGTCGAGCCGGTGCTGAGGTCGGTCTGCGAATCGGTGGGAACCGGGCTTCGCGCGGAACGGCTCCCCTATATGCGGGGCCGGGGGCGCCTGGTGCTGGGCGATGATGTGCGCCTTTCCGGGCGCAGTTGCTTCTATTTCATGAGCCACGTCGACACGCGGCCGGAGATTGTGGTGGGCCGCAATGTGTTCATTGGCAACGGGTGTACGTTCGCGGCGGCCCGGTCGATCCGGATTGGCAACGATTGCCTGTTCGGCCCTGAAGTGCGCGTGCATGACAACGACGGTCACCCGCTCGACCCGGCGCGGCGACGGCGAGGCGAACCGTCGGGGCCGGACGGGATCGCCGCCGTGACGATTGGCGATGGCGTCTGGATCGCGGCCCAGGCGATCATCCTGAAGGGCGTCACCATCGGTGAGAACGCCGTGGTGGGCGCGGGGGCTGTGGTGACGGCCGATGTGCCCCCCGGCACCGTCGTGGCCGGCAACCCCGCCCGTGTGGTCCGTACTCTGTCATGAGGGCGCTGTTACTTTGTAATCTGGTTCCTGGCAAGCGGGGGGCCTTCGAGTCCTTCGTCACGGCGCTGGGCCGTGTGTGGCGGAATCGCGGGCACGAACTGGCAGTCGTGGTGGCCGGCCCGCCCATTGCCGCTGTGGCGGAGGAGTGGGCGGATGCCGGGGTGACGTGGACGGTGGTTCCCGTATGGAATCGTGCCGACGGCACCCCGAATCCCTGGGCCATCGTTCTTCCCGCGTGGCGTTTCATTCGCGGATGGCGGCCCGACGTGGTGGCCGTCCATTTTGGCAACGAACTGCCGACGATTGCCCTGGCCGCCATGTCCGGGATGACCCCCGGTCACCGCATCCGCTGGTTCTGGCATCAGCATCAGCAGGTGGCGATGCCGCGGACGTTTGCGCAACGGCATACCTCGCGAATCCGGGCGCTGTCCTTCGCCGTTGAGGCCGTGGTGGTGCTCTATGAAGGAGGACGCGCGGCATTGCGGTCGCGCGGGGTCCCTGATTCGCAATGCCGGGTGATCCTGAATGGCACGCCGGGGCCGGTGCTCCGGCGGTCTGCGGGATGGCTCCGATCGGCGCTGGGCGTGAGTCCCGATGCGCTTCTCGTGGCGAATGTAAGCAGTCTGATTCCCCGCAAGCGCGTGGACGTGACGCTGGATGCCTTTGCGGCGGCAATCCGGAACCTGAAGCGTCCATCGGGCCTGGTCCTGGTTGGCACTGGTCCTGAGGAACAGCGTTTGCGGGAGCAGGCGGCCCGGCTCGGGATCGGGGATCGAGTGACCTTCATGGGCCGAAGGGATGATGTGAGCGACCTGGTGGCCGAGGTCGACATCGTCTGCCTGTCCTCGGCGGCGGAGGCTTGTCCCTACGCGCTCCTGGAAGCCATGGCGCTCGGGCGGCCCTGCGTCGCGACCGACGCGGGAGCGGCGTCGGAGATTATTGCTGATGGCGTGACGGGGTGGGTGGTGCCGGTGGGGAATGTGGCGACGCTGGCGTCGCGGCTCACGGAATTGCTGCGTGATCGTGATCGGCGTCTGGCCTATGGCCTCGCCGGGAAACACCGATGGGCGTCATGGTTTACGCTCGACCGGCAGGTGGAAACGGTAACGGCGCTTTATGAAGGCGGGACACTGGCGTCCCATGGGACGCGAGACTGTAGGCTATAGGCTGTAGACTGTAGGAAATCCAGTACCTTCGCGCTCAAAGGCATCTACGATTCATTGTTGCCGCGTTTGTTCGTATTGACCTACAGCCTACAGTCTAAACTGCTTCAGCCTCGGTGTCCCCATGGGACGCCGGTGGATTGATTCAATTTGTGAGGGATCGATGAACAAGCTTGCGCATGATTCGCTGGACTGTCTTTCGCAGTGCCCCGCCTGCCGGGGGGCGGCCTGGTCCAGCCGGCCTCTGCCCCGCCTGCAGATCGGCGGGACGTTCTTCACCGGGCGTGGGGCGGTGAGCGGGTTGGTGCGGTGCCGCCGATGCGGGCTGGAGTTCGTCAATCCGCGGCCGTCTGCCCGCGTTTTGGAGGAATTCTACAACCAACCCGGTTACGCCGCCCACACGGAGACGGACGATGCATGCCGTGTGACGGTCGCACAACTTCGTGTGGCGCGGCTTCAACCGCTGTTGGCTGGGTGTCGCGTGTTGGACATCGGGTGCGGCAATGGCTTGCTGCTGGAAGCCTGTCGGGCGGCAGGCTGCGAATGCGTGGGCGTGGAACCCTCGCAGCATGGTCGCCGGGTCGCGGCGGCTCGCGGCTTCCCCGTCTTTGCCGACCTGGCCGCGCTGGGCGAGACGCGCCCCTTCGACCTCGTCACGCTCTATCATGTCCTGGAGCATGTCGCGGATCTGGATGGTTTGTTGACAGGGGTCAAGGCCCTGCTTAGCTCAGGAGGCAAAATTTGTATCGAGGTTCCTAACCTGCGGTCGGCGAGGGCCATTTTCTTCCCGCTCTTGCCACAGCGTTGGCGGCATGACGACGACCGCTATCGCGCCTTTCCCATTCATCTGTACGGCTTCTCGGCCGGCAGTCTCGGAGCTTTGCTGCGACGCAACGGATTTGGCGGGTGCGAGGTTTCGACGGCGGGTCTGGGCATCGGGGGAACGACGGACTCAGCCACGGCGATCCTGACGGCAAGCCGGACGGACGCCGATCGTTCCGGCCGATCCGGGGGGGCAGCGTCCGGACCCTCTGTGTGGCGTCGGATTGCCCGGCAATCCTGGCGTGTGGCGGAACAGTTGGGGTGGGGCGATAACCTGACGGTCATGGCAACCGTGGATCGCCGATAGGCACAACCATGCCAAGTACAACCGACACTGAAGGTAGGGCAGCGGCATCCTTGCCGCGCCTCTGCGCCGGCGGGGCGAGGACGCCCCCGCCCTACCCGGGATGCGGGGAGGAATCTGCAAGCCAATGAACGGGTCCAATAATCCGTCGTTGTCCGCTCCACGCGTGGCGCACGTGGTCGTCTCGCTGGCGCACGGCGGATTGGAGCGGCTCGTGGTCGATTGGACCAACGCCCGCAACCGGCGTTGGCCGGGCTCCACCACCATCGTCTGTCTCGATGAACCGGGCGACCTTGCGTCGCAGGTGGAGGGTGACCCCGTCATGTGCCTCCATGCCGATCGCTCGCGGAGTCCCTGGGACCGGGAAGCGGTCGCGTGGCTGCGCGCGTGGATGCGGGGAGGGGAAAGGTGGGAGGTGGGAGGTGGGAGGTCAGAGGACGGAAGGCAGACTACAGACAGCAAACTACAGACCACAGACAGCGGACTGCAGACCACAGACGGCAGAGGGCAGAGGACAGAGGCCAGAGGACAGAGGGCGGAGGGCGCCCAGGGAAAGGCCCAGCGCGAGTGTGCGTTCTCCCTCAACCCTGAGCCCTCCCACCTCCCACCTTCCACCTCCCACCTCCGACCTCCCGTCCTCCTTCACGCCCACAATCTGGCGGCGTGGCAATATGCGGTCCTGGCCGCTTGGGGTACGGGCGTGCGGACGGTGTACACGCAACATGGCGTGAACACGCACAACCAGCGCATCAGGGATCGGTTGCGCGCCCGTCTCCTGGCCTTGCTGACCGATGAACTGGTGACGGTATCCGCCGCCACCGCAAGCTCCATGAGCCGCAGTCTCTGGATCCCGAAAAGCGGGATCCGCGTGGTGGTGAATGGGGTGGCGGGGGGGGGGGGGGGGGGGGGGGGGGGGGGGGAGGGGGGGGGGGGCGGAGGACAGAGGACAGAGGGCGGAGGGCAGAGGGCAGAGGGCAGAGGGCAGAGGGGAAAGTCATGGGTGATCGGCTCGGTGGGGCGATTGGCATTTGTTAAGGGATACGATCGATTGATAAGAGCGGTTGCGGGGATGGGGGAGACGATGATCGGTGGCCGGTGGCCGGCGGACAGAGAATACGGGGAATATGAACAGAAGGACGCAGAGAACGCCAAGGGAAGAGCGCAGCCGAAGGCGGCTGCGCCAGGAATGAACAACGCAGTCACGAGTGCGGCGTCTTCGCCGCACTGTGCTTTGCGATCTTCGCGACCTTCTGTTCAAGCTAAATGGGTTCACGAACAAGGGCCTGCCTTGGAACCCAACAGCCCACTCCTCACTGCTAACGGTCTATTGTCTGCGGTCTCCCTCCTTCTCGTGGGCGATGGGCCGGAACGGGGTGCCTTGGAAGAACTTGCTCGATCGCTGGGAATTGCCGATCGCGTACGATTCGCCGGGTTCCAGGCCGATCCACAACCGCTCCTAAAGGCCATGGATCTGTTCGTGTTGTCGTCGCGGAGCGAGGGACTGTCGATGGGATTGCTGGAAGCCATGGCCGCCGGCGTGCCGGTGGCGGTGACGGATGTCGGTGCCAACCGTGAAGTGATTGAGAACGGAGCCTGTGGTATCCTGCTGCCGGAGGATGAGGCGCTGTGGCCGGGTGTGCTCGGGGCGGCCCTGGCCGATCGCGGGCGGCTGCAATCCATGGCGGAACGAGCCCGTGGTCGGGTTGAGGCACACTATTCCTTGCAAGCGACGTTGGACGGGTACGAGAACCTGTATTGCCGCCTGGCGGGGACCGGTCGGCGTCACGGATGTGGCGATGATTGCGCGTGCGGGAAGAAGTAAAGTGTGGGGCGGATGTCCACATCCGCCTGAACAGCCGCAGAGGCTGGTGAGGACACCAGCCCCACACTTCGAGGAGATAAACATGTGGGGCGGATGTCCCATCCGCCTGAAGAGGAGACGACCATGGCTCCGTTCATTCCCAGGCCACACAGGTTGGGAGACGTGTTCGCGCACTACTCGCCGCCACTATATTTCGTGACGTTCTGTACGGCTGCGCGGCAACGTGTTTTGGCGGCTCCCGCCAGCCATGCGGCATTCGCCCAATATGCGGGCAAAGCCCTTTCGGCGGCATCTGTCGCCGTCGGCCGATATGTCATCATGCCGGACCATATTCATCTCTTCTTGAGGGGCCCGATGGGGTTTCGTTTGGGAATCTGGATCCGTGGCCTCAAGCGAGGCATCTCGGATGCCCTTGCGGGGCAATACGATTCGTCGGGACTCTGGCAGCCCGGGTTCTTTGATCACATCATCCGTCATTCCGAGAGTTATCGGGAGAAATGGGAGTATGTGAGCCAGAACCCGGTGAGAGCAGGGTTGGTGGAGTGTGCAGAGGAGTGGCCGTTCCAAGGCGAGCTTACGGTCATTGACAGGGTTTGATCAGCCGCAGGCGGTCGAGGACACCCGCCCCACACGGAACTCTGTGCGAGGTATTTCTGTGACCCTTGGTGTGGGGCGGATGTCTCATCCGCCTGAACAGCCGCGAGGCTGGTGGGGACACCAGCCCCACACTTCAGGAACGAGGCTGGTAGGGACACCAGCCCCACCTATCTGGTAGTCTGGAATGTGACACTTATGCTGCTTACGGTTTCCAACCTGTTTCCCCGTCCGGATCAGCCGCAACGCGGACTGTTCAATGCGCAGTTGTTCCGGGAGTTGGCTATACAGACCACAGACCTCAGACCTCAGACCACAGACCACAGCCCAGAGACCGCAGACCAGGAAGAAGTGGGGCACGCCCAACAAACAACACCCAACGTTCAAGTGTGGAAGCCGTATCCCGCCACCTCCCACCTCCCACCTCCCACCTGCTCGTCTGTCCTCAACCTCTGCCTGGTACCCGAGTGGCGTGTGTGGCGCTGGAAGGGGATCAGGCAGTGGACGGAGCCAGGTGAGAGGCGGGAGGCGGGAGGTGGACCGCGGACCGCAGATCAAACGTTCGGCGGAACCCAGTCTCCAATGAAACTGATCTCCAATGAACCTACCCTCGACCTTCCACCATCCACCTCCCACCTTTCCCTTCTTCCCACTCTCTACTGTCCGGTCTTTTACCTGCCCCGCCTGGGCCGGGATTGGATGGGGTGGACCTACTACCGGAGCCTGAGGCGACGGATATCCGACTTCAACGGCACCCGCGCGGTATTCGCCACCTGGCTGTATCCGGATGGAGTGGCGGCGGCACGGCTGGCCAGGGATCTGGCGGCCCCATGCTGGATCATGGTTCAGGGCAGCGACATCTTTCACCTGCGTCACCCGCGCCGGCTGCGGGCGCTGCTGCGCGTCGCCGATGACGTGCAGGGCTTTATCTGTGTATCCCGTCCGCTGGCCGAGACCCTGATCAAGGCCGGGATCCATCGCGCCAAGGTCCACGTGGTTCCGAACGGTGTGGATGGCGCCCTGTTCCGGTATCGGACGAAACGGGAAGCGGGGGCGGAACTGGGTTCAGGGTTCGGAGTTCAGGGTTCAGGGTTCAGTCCGGCCTCTGAGCGAAGCTTAGGTTGTTCAAAGGAATTGAATCCGAAACATCCAACAACCAACGTCCAACAACCAACCCCCAACGGGGAGAGCGCCGTGCGGCACCCCTTGGGCGTTGGGCGTTGGGCGTTGGATGTTGGGCGTTCATCCGGGGTTTCTCAGGCCAGGGTTTTGGGGTCGGGGCCTGGACTCGCTCGCGTCAGTCAGCGGGGTGAGGGCACCCCGGCTCCAGCAAGCGAAGACGAGGCGCGCAAGCACATGGAGACGGCGTGCCCTCACGCCGCGATCATGCGGGAGGTGATGGAAGGCCGCCGCAGGCTCATTCTCTTCGTCGGCAACCTGGTGCCGGTCAAAGGCCCCGATGTGTTCCTGAAAAGCCTCTTGCTCCTTCAGTCTTCAGCCTTCAGCCTTCAGCCTATTGTCTCCGTACTCATCGGCGACGGCCCCATGCGTCGCGGCCTGGAACGTGAGGCGCGCCGGTTGGGGCTGGGGGATTCGGTCCTGTTCCTGGGTAGTCGGTCGCACGCGGAGGTCGCGCGATGGATGAATGTGGCGGATGTACTCTGCCTGACGAGCCGGAGCGAAGGCATGCCCAATGTGGTGATCGAGGCGCTCGTTTCCGGGTTGCCGGTGGTGGTCACCGATGTGGGGGCCTGCCGTGAACTTGTCGAAGACGAGCCGCTGGCGCGCTGGTGTCTGCCTGAGGATCCGCAGGCACTGGCGCGGGCGATGGGCGATCTGCTTTCGCTGTCCGCAGACCGGCCCTCCATGGCGGCCCGCCACGGAACCCGATTTTCGTGGGAGCGTCAGGCACGGCGGATTCTGGAGTTGATGGGGGGCAGTCCGAGGGCTGAAGGTGTCAGGTGGTAGGTGGGAGGTGGGAGGTGGGGATGAAGAACGACCGTGTAGCCGAAGACGGAGAGGGTCAGACACCCAAGTCCGGTTCGCTTTTCGTTGAGCGTCGGGTATTGACTTTGGTTCTTGCCGTGGCCTTGGTTCTCAATCTGGGAGTTGCGATCGGGTTGGGGCTCAACCGCCCCATGCAAAGCGATTCCTTCTACTTTCTCTGCATCGCCAAGAGTCTTGCCCAGGGACATGGGTACGTGTTGCAGGAAGGTTTCTGGCCTGCGGCGCCGACGATGAGCCGGGCGCCGGGGTGGCCGTGGGTGGTATCGCTCGGGCTTCGCGCGCTGCCGGGCGCCAACCCGGATGCGATGATGCGCGTGATGGCGGGCCTCTTGAACACCCTCGCGGCGGGGTTGGTCGCGGGGCTGGCCTGGGTTCTGTTCCGACGTCGGCTGACCGCCGTATGTTCCGGACTGGCCTACGCGTTGTACCCGGTGGCGCTTTACGAGGCCTATGAGGGCACGTCCGAAATCCTGTTCATCGTCATGGCGCTGGCGGGAACCCTGCTGTTGCTGAACCGCGATTGGCGCCGGCCGGTCGGGGTCTTGACGCTCGGGGCGGCGGCACTGGTGCGCCCGAATTTCGTGGCATGGATCGTGTTCGCAGGGGCGGTGTTGGCGTGGCAGGCGGTCTGTTACGGGCGGTCGAGGACGACAGCCCGATCATGTACGGCTCCCGGTTCGCCTTCTTGTGGGGCGGATGTCTCATCCGCCTGGACAGACGCAGAGGCTGGTGGGGACACCAGCCCCACAACGGGTGCGCCGCGGGCTGCCCACGGTCTGTCGGCAACGAACCTGCACAAGGGATTGATGGCCGTCGTTTTGATCTTGCTCTTCCTCCTCCCTCCCTTGCTGTGGGCGGGGCGCAACTATCATGTGTGCGGCCATTTCCCGGTTCTGTCCACCTTGCGCGGCCAGACGTTCTACGGCGGCAACAACAGCGTAGTGGCGGACACGCTGGAATACTGGGGTTACTGGATCTTTCCGAATTCCATTCCGGGCGAACCGACCATGTACGAACTCTCCCGCACGATGAGCGAACATGAGGTGGACGTGTATTACTTCAACCGCGGGGTCGCCTGGGTCCGTCAGCACGCCGCCGCCATGCCGCGCCTGGTGTTGGGCAAACTGATCAGGGCGTATGTCCCGGTGCCCTGGAAGCCCAGTGCAAAATCCGCCGCCGTGGCGGGGTGCCGGCTGGCGCTCTACATGCTGTCCGGCATCGGTTTGTGTCTGTGGTGGCGGCGTCTGGACCCGGCCTTTCGGGTTGTGCTGGTGGCGATGGTTCTGGCCAATGCGCTGACCGTGGTGCTGTTCTGGGGGTGTGCGAGGTTTGCGTTCGAACTCGATCCGGTCCTGATTCCCTTTGCGGCCCTCGCCTTGACAGGCAGAACGCGGTTGACGACCGCGTCTACAGAGGAAGCGTCCATGCGCGCTTCAGCCGGTTACCCCTAGTCGGTCACACTTCGTTGAGTAAGTGAGTGCGACTAAGGGTGGGCGACTAAGGGTGAACGACTAAGGGTGGGCGACTAAGGGTGAACGACTAAGGGTGGGCGACTAAGGGTGGGTGGTCAACGACAGAGCCATGAACGTCTTTCTAACGATTGATGTCGAGAGTTACCTCGGCGATTACGACCGCGAGGTCTGGGGGCACGGGCTGGGGCTTTCCTACCTCCTGGACACCTGCCGTGAGTACGGGGTGCCGGTCACCGGCTTTGTGGAGGCGCTGGGCGCCACCCGGTGGGGCGATGAGCCGGTGCGCCGCATTTGCGACACGCTTCAGGCACAGGGGCATGAGGTCCAGTTGCACCTGCATCCGGTGGTCGCGCAGGTGGACGCGTTTTCAGATTCGGACGACATTCTGTGGCGTCATGACCGCGCCACCCAGGCCCGGCTCCTGGGGCTCGGGCTTGAGATCCTGGCCCGTTGCGGGGCGCCGTCGGTGTGTGCCTTCCGGGCCGGCGATTTTGCGGCCGACGCGTGCACGCTGGAAGCCATGCGCGAGGTGGGGTTGCGCCTCGGGTCCAACCGCGACCGGGACACGAAGTGCTCGACGCGGTCAAAAGTGAACGACGCCTTTCCCGTGCAAAATGACCTGTCGGCGCTGGACGGGAGCATCGACCTGCCGGTGACCAGTCTGCTCAGCGCCTTTCCCGGCATCGATGGACGGTATCGCCACCTGGAGATCAGCGCGGTGAGTTCCGCCGAACTGGGTGATGCGTTCTGCCGGCTGGACGCGGCCGGTTACCGTTGTGTGACGGTGCTCACGCATCCGGGCGAGTTCTTCCGCACCGAGGGGGGCCGGCTTGTCCCCATACGCAAGAACCGGCGCCGATGGGAGCGGTGTCTGGCTTTTCTGCGGGCGCATCGTGACTTCCACGTGCGGCCGGTCAGCGCCTGCCTCCGTGAGATTGCGCCGGTGGTGACGCCTCCTCCGGATGTGCCCATGAGTGTGCCGTTGACCCTGGGCCGTTTCGCGGAGCAGGGCCTGGATCGCGTACGCGCCCGGTGGGGCAGGAGGTTTTCGCATGGCTGAACCCGCCCTGCCGAACCGCTCCTGCGTGTCGTTGCATCCCGTCGCCGGGGTGCCGGCCCCGGTGCTGGAGTTCTGGAATCGCGCGCAGGCGACCCAGGACCCGTACCGCGGCATCACGGCGAGTCCGGCCTGGTACGCGATGATGGCGGAACAGATGGATCCCGGCGCCCGGCTTGTGACGATCGGGAGCCTGGCCGGGCCACTCTGTGCCGTCATTCCTCTGCTGGCGTCGACGTGGACGGTGGAGGTCAATCCGGGTGGACGCGTGCTGCTGCGCCGGACCGTCAAGGTCATCCGGGTGTGCGGGGGTGACTTGGTCGAGCATGGCGCTGCGCCGGCCGACCTGCTGGCGGCCTTGAGACAGGTGTTCGCGGCATACCCGGATGCCGATGCGATCCTGTTCGACCGGTTGGAATGCGGGCCCCGCAGCAAGTTGCTCCAGCAGAGCGTGGCAGGAGCGCATGGCTTGCGCCTGGTCGAGGGCGGGGTCCGGATGCCGCATTACCGGCTCATTCTTCCGCCCACGCTCGAGGGGTTTCGGACCTTGCGGTCTGAGGAGACGATCCGCAAGATCGATCGCCGCGAACGAGCCCTGGCGCGAGAGGCCGGGGGCGACGTCCGCGTCGTCGAGATCAGAACCCCGGAGGACATCACGCCCCTGGAGGCGTCCATCGAGTCGATGATGAATCGGACGTGGCAGGCGGAGCGCCTCGGGCACCGCTTTTCGGTGGCGTCCATGCAGGACATCGCCCGGCGGGGTTGGCTGCGCAGTTTTGCGCTCGTCACCGGGGCCGGGCCGGTGGCCTTCGCTTTGTGTTACCAGGGGATGGGGGTGTTGGTCTATGAACACATCGGATATGATCCGCGTTTTGCGCGTCATTCGCCCGGGACGCTGCTGTTGCACCGGTTGATCGAACGCCTCTATCATGCGGATACGCCCACGTGTGTGGACTTCGGCGAGGGGGAGGGGGAGTACAAGCGGTTGCTCTCCAACCATCGCGTGGAGGTCCAGGCGTTCGCCGTGGTGCGGTCGTGCCGGCCTGTCGCCTGGCTGCTGGCCATGGCGGGCGCAGCGCGGGACCTGAACGCTTTTGGACGGCGTTGCCGGGACCACCGCTATGTGCGGAATCTGCGCCGGATGATGGCGCGAGGAAAGGCAGGCCAGCCGTGAATCGTGTCCTGACCGGGCTGCGAACCGTGGGCTGCCTGCTGCGCGGCGGGGAGGGCGCAGCGGCATGGCGCTACCTGAGAGGCCGGATCTGGTGTGAGGCCGCCACCGTCCTCTTCCGGTGCGGAGAGCCCGCGGCCGGCAACGATCCCCCGGGCCTCTCGATTGACCGGGTAATCCCTGCCGATCGCCCGGCGCACGAATCCGCCTTGCGGACGATCGGCGCGGGGGACGATGTGCGCTATTTCGATGCAGGCGCGGTCTGCTATCTCGTGCGACTCCATGCGGTTCCCGTGGGTGTCGGCTGGCGTTTCCGCGACAGCTACCTGCTGCGTCGGCTGGCATTGCCCCGCGCCGCCGTCTACCTGGGCGGGTTCCACGTTGCCGAGGCGGCGCGAGGACAGGGCGTCTACCAGGCCATGCTGCGACGGATGGCGCGGGATGTGCACGCGGACGGCGGAATCAGTTACGCGGAAGCGGCGCCGGAGAACGCCGCCTCGCGCAGCGGGCTGACCCATGCGGGATTCGTTCCCGTGGTCAGGCTGGACGTGAGGGTGTTGCTGGGCGTGATGGTGCGGTGCAGGGTGATGCCATGGACTTCGTAATAGTCGCCAATGCGTGGGGTGCCGGAACCGACAACCCGACCAGTAAGCACCGGATCGCGCTGGAACTGGCCCGGCGCGGGCATCGTGTGCTGTGGATTGAAGGCGCCGGCATGCGCGCCCCAAGCGTGGGATCGGGCAGTGACCGGCTGCGGATGGTGCGCAAAGTGCTGGCCGCGTTGAAGGGCGCGAGAAAGGTGGGAGGTGGGAGGCGGCAGGTGGGAGGTGGGCAGACGGCAGACTACAGACAACAGACGGCAGACGGCAGACGGCAGCCCAGCAAACATCCAACATCCAACATCCAACGTTCAACATCCAACGCGCAAGTGGAGGACATGGGCAGGTGTTCCGCATTCCCCATCAACCATGAACCATTAACCCGTTCCCTCTCGCTCTGGGTCCTCTCCCCCCTCTTCATCCCGATGCCGAAGCACGAGGCGGTCCGGCAGTTGAACGGCGTCATCGGCGCGTGGTCGGCCCGCCTGTGGTGCGCGCTGCTGGGGTTCAAAGATCCGGTGCTGATCAACTATGTGCCCGTGCTGGCCGAGGTCATGCGGCGGTGGGGGGGCGGGGACGGTGGAAGGTGGGAGGTGGGAGGGAAAAGGGGAACGCCCAACATCCAACAGCCAACACCCAACGCCCACGTGGGGGAACAACGTTCTTGTCCAACTGCCTCGCATCTCCCACCTCCCACCTCCCACCTTCCACCTGTTTCTGTCGTCTACCATTGTGTCGACCGGTGGGATGCCTTTGCCATGTATGATTCGGCGATCATGGCCGAGATGGACCGGCGGTGTTGTGAATATGCGGACTGCGTCATCGCCTCGGCTGACGAGCTCCGGCAACGATGCCTGAGGTGGAATCCCAGGACCTACCTGGTCACCCATGGCGTTGACCACGCGCACTTTGCCGGCGCCTGCCACCTGCCACCTTCTTCGGACTTGCCGGCCGGGCCGATCATCGGCTTCTTCGGGCTCCTGTCGGAATGGGTGGATCAGGCATTGCTGCTGAGACTGGCGCGGGCTTTGCCGCAGGCGCATCTGGTGTTGATCGGCAAAGCGGACGTCGATGTCTCGGCGTTGAAGGGGGTGTCCAACATCCATGTGCTGGGGCCGCGGCCGTTTGTCGATCTGCCGGCCTACCTGGCGAATTTCACGGTGGGGATCATCCCCTTTGTCGTGAACGATCTCACTCGTGCGGTAAACCCCATCAAGCTCAGGGAAATGCTGTCGGGGGGCTGCCCGGTGGTATCGACCGCCCTGCCTGAGGTCGTGGCCTGTATCAGGCAGACACACGTGGGAGGGGCGGCGATCGTGGCGGGGACCCCGGGCGAATTTGAAGCGGGGGTGCGTCGATTCCTGGACGCTCCGCTTGACTTTGCCGCGCGCCGGGCGCTCAGTGAGTGCATGCGGCATGAAACCTGGGAAGCCAAAGTGGACAAAATAATGGGTATTGTTCAAGGGACCGGCGCCCGCGTCTACAGAGATGCGCTGTAGCCGCGCGCGATGAGCGCGGTGCAGTTGGATGGGACGCGGTCAGCGCCCGCGTCTACAGAGGAAGCCGTTTGCTGAGCCGCGCGACAGGACGAGACAAACAGACAAGGTGGATTCATGAACCTATTCGCGCTAATCGGATCCGATATTCGCGCCAAGGCGCAGTGGCTCTATGGCGACACGGGGTGGCGCTCCCTGCTGAAGGCGCGTTTCACGGATGGCACTCAGGCCATGATTGTCTACCGTCTCATGCAGGCCTCGCACCGTTCCGGTTTGGGGCCCCTGGCCATGGTGTTCAACAAATGGAACGTGGTGTTCGGCGGCTGCATCATCGGGCGGGGCGCGGATTTCGGGCCGGAATTCGTGCTCGTTCACAGCCAGGGCGTGGTGATCAACGCCGCCGTGCGCGGGGGGCGTCATGTGGTGGTCGAACACCAGGTGACCCTCGGCGCGGAAAAGGGGCTGGCCCCCGTACTGGGGAATGGAGTGTTTGTGGGCGCCGGCGCCAAGGTTATCGGGGGGGTGCGTGTCGGCGATGCCGCGAAAATCGGGGCGAATGCGGTCGTGATCACCGACGTGCCCGACGGCGCCACGGCCGTGGGCGTGCCGGCGCGGATGGTGGAGGTTGGGAAGGGCTCAGGAGACGGGGTTCAGGTAGGACGAAACCCTGAACCCCGAACCCTGAACCCACTCCCGTGAATTCCATGCTTCCCGCACTCATCATCTTCACGGCATCGGTTCTTGCCTACACGTGGCTGCTGTACCCGCTGGTCATGTGGCGGGTGGCGCGCCGTCGGCGGGATGTCGTCTGGCCGCCGGCCGATCTGCCGGGCGTGGCGGTGGTCGTTTCGGCCCACAACGAGGAACGCGTGATTGTGGAGCGGCTGGCGAACCTCGCGGGTCTCGACTATCCGGCGGACCGTCTGCGCGTGTACGTCGGCGTGGATGGCGGCTCCGATGCGACGGTGTCGTTGGCGCGCCAGTGGGCGGCGACGCACACCAATGTGGAGGTGACGGCCACCGAACAGAACCGCGGCAAGACGGCCATGCTCAAGCAACTGGTGTGGCGCGTGGGTGAGCCGGTGATCGTGTTTACCGATGCCAATACGCACTTTGCGCCGGATGCGTTGCGCCGGTTGACGGCGCCGCTCGCGGATGCGCGCGTGGGCGGGGTATGCGGGCGCCTGGTATTCCGGCGCAGCGCCGATGGAGCCACACAGGAAGGGGGGTACTGGTCCATCGAGACCCTGCTCAAGACAGCCGAAAGCCGGTTGGATTCCTGCCTGGGGGCGAACGGCGCCATCTATGCGGTCCGGCGCGACGGCTTCTGGCAGGCCCTGCCTGACAATACCATCGTCGACGATTTCGTGATCGGCATGAAGGTGCGCGAACAGGGCTGGCGGTTCGTGTACGAACCGCGGGCGTGCGCCTGGGAAGACATGCCGTCCCGGGTTGAACAGGAATGGGCTCGACGGGTGCGCATCGGGGCCGGCAGTTTTCAGGCGCTGGGACTCTGCCGGCGTTGCCTGTCGTCGCGGTTCGGATGGTTTGCCTGCGCCTTCTGGTCCCACAAAGTGCTGCGGTGGTTCACTCCGCACCTGATGCTGGCAGCCATGGCGGCGGCAGCGGCGTGGGCGTTGGTGGGCGTCACGGCAGCGCGAGTCCTGCCAGCGGCGGCGGCCGTCCTGATCCTGGCCTGCGGGCTGATGGGGTGCCTTTTCGGGCGGGCCACATCGTGGTGGCTCAAACCCTTTCAGTTCGTGTACTACTTTCTCGCCATGCAGGCGGCCCTGTTCGCGGGCTTCATCCGGTACTGCCGCGGCAATCTGTCGGGCGCCTGGGCGAGAACGGAGAGGGAGCCATAGGCGGGGCTCCTGCCGGGGTTCAGGGTGTCAGGGTTCAGGATGGACTTGTCTCATGCCCTTTGCCCATCGCGATCAATGGACACGTATGCCTGAACCCTGAACCCTGCATCCTGAGCAGTTACCCATGTTCAAAGCAATCGACAAATGGCTGCCCGGTTACCTGGGCTCAGTCCTGCGCCGGCCGCGTTCGTCCGCGCGCCCCCGCGACCTGTTCTTCTGTGTGGCGGATCATTTCGAGCCCCTGTGCGGGGGCGTCGATGTGACGGAGGCCCGCGCGGATGTCGCGGCGTGGAGCATCGCCTATCCCGAGTCGGTCCGCGGTTTCCGCGACGCGGACGGTCGGGCCGCCCGTCACACCTTCTTCTATCCCCAGGAAGAATACGATCCGGCGATTCTCGACCGTCTGTCCGGTTTGTGCCGGGATGGGTTCGGCGAAGTGGAGATCCATCTGCACCATCGTCACGACACGGCGGACGGCTTGCGGGAGAAACTGGAAACGTTTCGCGACGTTCTCCATATGCAGCACGGACTCCTGGGAAGGGAAAGACCTAAACAGAAGGACGCGAAGAGCGCAAAGGGAATGAAGGGGTGTGCACCGGGCGCTGTGCGCTATGGCTTCATCCACGGCAACTGGGCGCTGGGAAACTCCCGGCCGGATGGCGACTGGTGCGGGGTGAACGAGGAATTGGGGATCCTGGCAGCCACGGGCTGCTACGCCGACTTCACCTTCCCTTCTGCGCCATCGCCCACGCAGACCCGCATGGTGAACGCGATCTATCGCGCCACGGACAGGCCCGGTCGCCCGCGCGGGGCAGACCGGGGCGTGCGGGTGAAGGTGGGAGGCGAGAGGTGGGAGGCGGGAGGCGAGAGGTGCGAGGTGGGAGGTGGGAGGCAGACGAAGACGGCAGACGGCAGACCACAGACCACAGACCTGAAACAAGAGCGCCCTCCCACCTGCCACCTGCCACCTATCACCTTCCCCGCCTCCCTCATGCTCATCCAGGGGCCGTTGGCTCTGAACTGGACATGGCGGAAGTGGGGAATCCTGCCGCGCCTCGAGAATGCGGAGATTACGGGCGTCAACCCGCCGACGGCGGATCGCCTGCGGCTCTGGGCGGAGGCGTGCATCGGCGTGGGCGGGCAGCCCGACTGGGTGTTCGTCAAGGTTCACACGCACGGCTGCGTGGCGGCGAATCGGGCGGTGATCCTGGGGCCGGCCATGCGGGGGCTCCACGAGGCGCTGCAGGGCGGGTTCAACGACGGCGCGGTGTGGAGGCTCCATTATGTCTCCGCCCGCGAGATGTACAACCTGGCGCGGGCGGCTGAGGATGGCCGATCGGGCGACCCGGCGTCATGGCGGGACTACGAGGTCGGCCCGCCACCAGTCGTGGGATGAAGAGAACGGGGTTTCGGGTGTGGCGGCCGCCGGGGACGGCGGCACTACATGGAACGAAAAGGCGCGGAGCACGATGTAGCGGCCGCTGTCCCCAGCGGCGTCGGAGCCAGGGACGGTTGCCGCCGGGGACGGCGGCACTACATGGAACGAAGAGGCGCGGAGCACGATGTAGCGGCCGCTGTCCCCAGCGGCGTCGGAGCCAGGGACGGTTGCCGCCGGGGACGGCGGCACTACATGGAACGAAAAGGCGCGGAGCACGATGTAGCGGCCGCTGTCCCCAGCGGCGTCGGAGCCAGGGAC
>CAZTAJ010000094.1:0-16912 GCA_964611575.1 uncultured Verrucomicrobiota bacterium | reverse complement strand
GTCGAGTGGCGGACCGAATTGGGTCGGCCGAGAACAGCGATTGTGCAGTGCATGACTGAGGGGAGCATGTAATTCGCGATGACCGCCACCTCGTACGGTGGCTGTACGGAAGTTTTGTTGGAGCCGGCCGTCCCGGCCGGAAGGAGAACGGCGGAGACCGCCGTCTCCAGATGGTCCGCGAAAGAACGTGCCTTCTTCTGAACAGGTTCTGAAAAGGCTTAAAGAAAGAGAGTTGAATTGACATGAATCCAAATCCGATGACCTGGCTGTTTAACGAACATACCGAACCGCTGGCCGTCCGACCGATTCCGGGGCTGACGCTGCTGGATACCGACGGTCGTGAATTGGCCTTTGTGGAGGAGGGGACCCCTCGCATCGCCGGACACACCGGATGCTGGCGGTATCGCGAGCGGGAGGGTGGCCTTGCGTTTGAATGCACGGTCGAGCAGGTTCCGGAGTTTGGCGTCGGTATCTACCGGGCCACGGTGCACAACCATGGCAAGGTGGCGCGCGAATTGAGCTATTTCCAGGTGCGCCTGGACTTCGACGACGCCGACGCCGGGTGGTCGCTTACGAGTTGCGGCGGCGGCGTGGCGGTGGACCTCTATCCGACGCCTGCCTACGAAATTGTCCGGCGCCATTTTCTGGATGATGCCCATCACGCCATCAGGAGCGACGCCGGAGGCCAGTCGAGCAACGCCTACCTGCCCATTCTCCTCGTCAACCGGGAGAAGAACGGCGAACGCCGGGGCTTCTGGTACGGCATGGAATGGTCGGGCGAATGGTACCTGTGCGCCGTCCTGCGCCGGAGCGAAAAGCTCTTCCGTTGCGATGCGGGGATCCCGGTGCGCAGGCTGCGGCTGGAGCCTGGTGAGGAACTGGCCTTTCCGGCGTTGCATGTGGGTGCGTTTACCGGGGATGAGACGGCGGGGGGCAACCACCTCCGCCGCTATCTCTGGCAGCGGCACCAACCCGACTACCTTGGCCAACGCCCCCTGCCGCGGGTGAGCTATGACCACTGGTTCGGCATCGATAACGGGGTCGGCGAAAGTGTGCTGCGCCCCCAGGTCGACCGCGCGGCCGACATCGGGGTCGAAATGTGGGTCCACGACGCCGGCTGGTTTGGAGATTTTGCCGGCGATGTCGGCAACTGGAATGCCGTTGCCTCGCGCAAATACCCGAATGGCCTGGCGCCCCTCGCCGACTATGTCCGGGCGAAAGGCATGGATTTCGGGCTCTGGTTCGAGCCGGAACGCGCCTTTCGCGGAACGTGGGCGCAGCGGGAGCATCCTGAGCTGTTCTGGGCTGACCCGCGGGGCGGCGACGAGTTTCACCTCAACCTCGCCCGGCGCGACGCACAGGATTGGGTGATCGCGCTGCTCGCGGGCTGGATCGAACGGCTCGATCTGCGCTGGAGCCGGTACGACTACAACATCTGTCCGGCGCCCTACTGGCAGGCCGCCGATCCGACGGGCAAGATCCAGTTCGCCTATGTTGCGGGTCTGTACCGGGTTTACGACGAACTGCGCCGGCGTTACCCGCAGTGGATGATTGAAAACTGCGCCAGCGGCGGCCGGCGTATTGACCTCGGCACCCTGGCCCGCAGCCACACGCATTGGTTCAGCGATCACACCCGCAATCCGCACATCTGCCGCTGGATGCAACTCCGCAGCGCCCGATTCCTGCCGGGCAACTGCCCCAACTCCTCCGTTGCCATCTGGAAGGGCGCGGGCGATCCGGCGGACCTGGACATGGCTGTGACCAGCCGCATGATGGGCAAGCTGGCTTTTGACGGCGACATCGCGAGCCTGAGTTCCGCCGCAACCGCGCGGTGCCGCCACTGGGTGGAGGTCTATAAACGCCATCGCCACCTGCTGGTGCAGGATTTCAGGCAGTTGTCGCCTATTCCCATCGAACCCGATCAGTGGGATGTGGCGGCGTTTGACGCCTGCGATGGAAGCGAGGGGCTGGTGGCCGCGTTCACGGCGGGCGCCGGCGCCGGCGCCTGGCCGGTGCAGGCGCCGACGCGGACTTACACCAATCTGGCGACGGGAAAGACAACCCGCCTCCCCGCCGGTGTCGGGCTGTGGCATTGGTCTGGAAGACAATGAAGAGAAACATTATGACAAACAGAATCAGAACGTTAACGGCCATTTCAGTTGCCGCCCTGTTGGCGCTATCGGGCGGCGCGTTTGCCGCGCCCACCGCCGCGGCGCCTCCCTCGATCACCGTGACCCGGCTGGCCAGGGCGCCGGTTGTTGACGGCAAACTCGCGCCCGGCGAATGGGACGGCGCCACCGCCCTCACCGGCCACATCAACTGCGCTCCGGGCAGCGAGGGCTGTCTGGTGATCGAGAAGCAGGACGTCACCTGGTACATCGGATACGACGACCAGTTTCTTTACATCGCCATGGACAATCCGTTGCGGCCCGGCACCTGGCCGCGGGCGCAGGCCAAGGCCTTCGACGACCAGAATCTGCTTTGGGATGATCATGTCGAGGTGACCTTCTCGCCCCACAGCCGCACCGACGCGGTGCGCGAAGGGTGGGGGTTCTACAAGGTGATCGGCAACGCCAAGGGCTTCTTCAGCGACGAACACTTCTTCAATGGCACCCCCGGCACGGAGAAGATCTGGAGCATCGGCGGCGACTACAAGTGCCACGTGGTTGAGGGGCATTGGCAACTCGAAATGAAGATCGCCCTGGCCGCCATCAACGTGAAGAGCCTCGACCACCGCAGCCTGTTCATGCAACTGGTGAGGGCCGACCACTCGATCGGCGCCTACTTCGCAGGCATCCGGCAGGCGGGGTGGATGGGCTTTGGACAGTTCTTCGAATTCCGCTTCGATCCCGAGGCGCCGGTCTTCCGCTTCCCCAAACGCGGGAAGATCCGCGAAGGCAAGATGCAGCTCGATTTCGAAATGATCGGATCCGAGGACAAGCAGCCGGCGGAAATCAAGGTCCAGGCGCTGGCCCCGGACGGCACGTCCATTTACGCCAGGACCCTCAAGGCGACGCTGAACAAGGGGAAGAAGACCACGCTCAAGGTGGACGATCCGCTCGAACTGACCCAGGACAGCGTCCAATACCAGCTCATCCTCTCCGCGCAGGCGAAAACGACCGACCCGCGCAGCGGCGAAGTCCGCGACCAGCCGATCTACGACAACCGACTCAACTTCGGCCCGATGAACGAGAAACGCTACAAAGAGTTCATCGTGCCCTGGATGGAGCGCCAGGGCGAGCCGGGCGCCTACAACTGGGACTTCCGCTACTGGCCCAGTTTCGGCGTCGCGCAGAGCACGGCCGACCTGGACCTGTTCGGCATTGCCAAGGAACTCACGGACACCGTGAAATGCCGGGTCGAGATCGTCGATGCCGCCGGCAAGGCGGTCGCCTCAGGCGAGGGCTCGCAGAAGGATCGCCTGTACGCCCTCCAATTCGAGTTCGGCAAACTGCCGGAAGGCGAGTACAAGGCGATCCTGCGCCTGTTCTCCGCCGACGGCAAGACGGTCAGCGAGAAGACAACCTCCTTCCCCGTGAAACGCTATCCGTGGGAAGGCAACCGGCTGGGGCTGGACGAGATTCTCGTGGACCCGTACCAACCGCTTGCGGTCGATCCCGACAAGCGCAGTGTCAGCCCGGTGTTGCGCACGTACCGACTGGGCCCCTATGGATTGCCGGACAGCATCCTGGCCGGCGGCGACGGCGGGAGCGAGGAAATCCTGACCGCTCCCATCCGCCTCGAGGGTCAGTCCGGCGACGCCCTGCTCGCCGTGACGGCGCCGAACTTCGGTTTCGTTGACGTCCGTCCGCTGATGGCGCCGTTCATGGCCGGCGGGCGTCTTGGTGATGCCCAGGTCGAGTTGCTCGGCCGCGTCGAACAGGACGGCTGGCTTGAGTTCGGGATGACCCTCTCCCCGGCCTCTCCCGGCGCCCGCCTGGATCGCCTGACGCTGGTCATTCCGCTCTGGCCGGGGGCGGATACGATGTATGTGCACCGCCTGTCCGACAGCGCGGAAATCTGGAAGAATGCCATCCCCTCGGGAACCGGCGTGGTATGGGGTTCCAACCGGATGTTGCCCATGCCCACGCAGCGCGAATATTGGGGCAGTTTTGCGCCGATCGCCTATGCCGGCAACGGGGACAAGGGTGTCTGGTGGTTCGCCGAAGAATGCCGCGACTGGCAGCACGGTCCCGAGCGCAGTTCCGTCGAATACGTGCGGACGGACAAGGGCGTCGAGCTGCGTATCAACTTCTTCGCCGCACCGGTGACGCTCGACCGCCCGCGCAAGATCCGTTTCGCGCTGCTGGTCGATCCGGTGAAGGCCGCCAAGGACGAACGCAAGAAAGCGTGGAACTACCAGCAGCCGACCTCGCTCGGGCTGATCTTCGGCTGGCGCTGGTGGGGCCGCAGTTCGGACGGCTACTACATCACCGACGAAGAAACCGCTGCGCTGAGCGACTTGCTGAACAACCGCAACCTGCGCACCAACGTGCCCGTGCGTGTCAGCGGCCGCCAGATGTACCATTTCGAGAGATTCGCCAAGGACGGTGCGGCCGCCATCAAGGAAGGCGGTTCGATTACGCTTTACGGGTCGAACAGCAACGGCAGCCTCGATCTGCCGGAATTCGACGCCTATTTCGGTGAGTGGAGGGTGCCCCAACCCGACAACAGCCCGGCGCCCGAGCACGAGCGACAATGGAACCTGTCAGGCACCTACCAGATCCAGCGTCGCCGCGAGTTTACCGAGTACGGCTACAACTGGACGCAGAGCAAGGTCGACTGCTTTATCTGGTATCACGAGAAGCTGCTGCGCGAGACCCCGGTTACCGGCGTCTGGTGGGACAACGCCTCAAGCTTTCTGATCACCGATTACGATCCGGAGCGCAAAGCGTTCTACGAGAAGTTCAGCGTCTTCACTCGTCGCCAGGTGACCAAACGCCTGAATGTCATCGGGCAGAAACTCGGCAAGAACCAGTCGTGGCTCAACAACCAGGGGGCGGACTGGAGCTGGAACCAGGCGAGCTGGCACTGCGAGAACGGCTTCTATGTGATGGGCGACTCGATCCTCGACCAGATGTCCATCGACCAGTTCCGCGCCCACTTCCGCCTGCGCCGCGGGATTGTCCATCGGCTTGGCTCCAACGAGTGGGGCATCGAGCCGGACAAGGAGCCCTATCCGGCGCAGCGCCTGCGGATGCGCAGCCGCATCGACCTGGGGCTGGCGCTGCTGCACGACATCGGCGGCAGCGGCTACTCGAAATGGGAATCGGCCTTCACGGTCAGGAAGCTCGACGAGTGGGTGGGCTTCTTTGCCGAAAAAGAGGCTTGTCCCTTCACCGGCTACTGGCGCAGCGGCAAACTGGCGCAAGTGAAAACGCCCGGAGTATTTGCCTCGATTTATCAGGGTACAAACCGTGCCGCCGTGGTTCTGCTGAACGCCAATAAGGAGCCGGTGAGCGCTGATGTGAAGCTCCTGCCGGCGCTGGTCGGCCGCAAGATTGGCCGCGTCCTCGATGGCGAGACCGGCCGCGAATTGCACCACTTCTGGGGCGCCTGGGGCGACTACCAGAAAGGACGCTTCGAACTTCCCGGCTATGACTTCCGGCTGCTGATCGTAGAGTGAGTGGCTGGCATCGTTCGGGGCGGGTGTGTCAGCCGGTGGCGTAACGTTTCAGCAAGTCCCCGTAGCGTTGGCGCAGAATAGCGAGGTCGGAGTCGACGGCCTGGACCGTGAACCCTTGCTCCGTCAACGAGGCGACGTCGTTCTCGTTGCGGCACAGAATGCCGGCTTGCTTGCCCGCCGTGCGTGCGGCGGCGGCCACGGTGGCCAGACAAGATTCGTAAGATCGTTTGGAGCCGGAAGCCTTCAGATCGAAGGCCAAGTCCGCGGGGCCGACGAAGAGCACGTCCACCCCCTCGACCGCGGCGATTGCCTGCACGTTGACCACGGCCTCTTCGCTTTCAATCTGGGCGAAGACGAGGGGCTGGAGCGGCACATCGGGCACATTTAAACCATAGTCGCACGCGCGGACAGAGCGTGAGTAGCCGCGTCGGCCGTGCGGCGGAAAACGCACCGCCCGGACACAGGCTTGCGCGATTTCGGCTGTGTCCACATGCGGGATCATCACCCCGTCCGCGCCCCAGTCGAGCACCCGTTGGATCAGATCCGGGTGCGGTGCGCCGACGCGCACGATGGCGGCGGAGCGGCTGCCCCGCAGGGCCTGGAGGTTCTGCAAGAGACCGGATTCATTCCCGCAGCCGTGCTCCAGGTCGAACAACAGCCAGTCGAAGCCGCACAGGCCGGCCAGCTCGGCAATGACGGGCGATCCGCTGGAGAGCCAGGTTCCGAGATGGAAGCTCCTGTCGCGAAGATGGGTGACGGCGGTGGTGTTCATAGGCACTCTCTTTCGGGCGAGTCTATCGCCTGTTCTCCTGGCCCGCAAGGGTTCCGTATTCTGATTCCTGACTCCTGAATTCACGATATCTAAGCGCTGCGTTTGGGCTTACAGATCGGAAATCTCGCGGTTTTCGTTCAGCCCACGCAGGGCGATTTCAATCCGGGCGCGGGTCATGGATTCGAGGTCGGCCCCGGTGGCGCCTGCGCCAATGAGGAAGAAACTGTCGGTGCGGCGGAAATAGCCGGCACCGACGCGGATGACGGCTTTGACCAGCATGTTGCGCAGCAGGTGCAGCCAGAAGCGCGGGGTCGCGTCGCCCGGCAGGGGACGCATGCGGGCATAGCCGGCCAGGGCCTTCCCAATCACCGCGGCGTCGTAGAAGCAACCCAGCAGCGAGAGATCGTCCATGGGGTCGCCGGAGATGGCGTCGTCCCAGTCGATATACGCAACGATCTGCCGGGGGCTGCCGAGGATGTTCCAGAGGGCGAGATCCTTGTGAACGAGACAGCCCTGATCCAATTGCAGCAGGGGCCGATGTCGGGCGATCGTATCAAGCACCGTGGCAGCCTGGCGCCCGTCGAAGAAGCCATGTTCGACGAGGAAGGCGACAT
This sequence comes from uncultured Verrucomicrobiota bacterium, assembly GCA_964611575.1. Classification (GTDB taxonomy): domain Bacteria; phylum Verrucomicrobiota; class Kiritimatiellia; order CAIKKV01; family CAITUY01; genus CAITUY01. Next base: position 9,900 of record CAZTAJ010000094.1, on the reverse strand, counting down.
GCCGGGTCAGATTCAGGTTGAAATAGCGTTCGTATGAGGTGTGCAAACCCGTCAACGTGGATCGGTCATGCGCCGCCGAAGCGCTGAAGGGACCGAAACCGGCGGGGCGAATATCCTGCCAGCGTGCAACGGCCTCACCAATCTGTCCGGCGGTTGTTTCCAGCGACAGCGTGCCCTGCTTGAAGTGCTGGTTCAGGTCGGGGAAGGGGACGTAGTCGAGCGCCTGCCAGGCGAAAGGAGTTGCGGTGCGATCGCAGTCGTGGGCAAGGATCCGCGGGGCGGGGATGCCGCGTGCCCGCAGTTCGGATGTAACCACCGCCTCGGCATTGAAGTAGTTGTCGCGCTCCGGGCCGTCCTCGGTGCGGACAAAGGCTTCCTGTCCGCCGAGTGTCAATCGGAACGTGCGATGGTTGCCCTGCCCGCCGGCGGGGCGGAGCGTAACGGGCGTGCCGGGAAAGCGTATCTCCAGCGCATGCAGGAGCTGCGCTTGGAAAGCCGGGTTGTCGGCTGGGGTGGCTTCGGTGCCGTGGAACGCCGCCGCACGGTCACACTTCCAGTAGTAGATGTCGTGTCGGTCTTGGGAAGGCGCAGGCATGGATGTATGCGTTCTCGGCGTGTCAGGCCGGCGGCAGCGGCGGAAGTTTCGCGGCAATGACGCACGCCTGGTGGCGGTTGTTGTCGAAGGCGATGTGCAGCCACTGTTTGTCCCGGCTCACGAACCCCTCGGGGTAGTTGAGGCAACCTTTGGGGCCGTCCACCGACTCGGCGACGAGGGTGCGGCGGTAGGGCCAGGTTTGCATGCCGTCGAAACTGATCCAGAGCGCGAGCGGGCTGCGGTGAGTCGGGTTGGGGTTGTGGACGAGGGCCACGGTGTCGCCCCCGAGCGAGTAGAGCGTGGCCTTGGCGCCCGGATTCGGGATGTCGGTCTTGACCGCCTGTTCGGGCCAGGTTCTGCCGCCATCCTTGGATTCGGCCGCGTACAGCACGCCGCCGAGACGGTCGGCGCGAATGACCATGACAATCGTGCCGTTCTTGAGCTCGACAATGCTGGGCTCGGCCCAGCCGAAGTAGAGCGGATCGTCGGTAAGACGGATATTGCCGTGCTCGCGCCAGGTCCGGCCGTCATCCTCGCTGATCAGTACGCCCAGGCGCGGATCGCAGAGGATCCGGTCTTCCGCATAGGAGGTCGTGTCGTCCTTGGGCGAACGGAGGTAATGCTGGAAGGGCACGATCAACCGTCCGTCGCGGGCGACGATATGGCTGCGGATGAAGCAGTAATGTCCCAGGCGACCGGGAAGGAGTTCGGGTTTCCCCCAGGTTTTGGCATCCGGGGTGCCGCGTATCAACCACGACTTCCATTGTTTCGCCCACGTAAAGTCGTTCCCGTGGGTGGCAAAGAAGAGGAGCAGCTCCCGGTCGCGGACGATCAGTTCAGTCGCTCCCTGACCGACCGTTTCGCCGGAACGCGGCAGGCCGCAATCGAACGGCTTCAAGGCGCTCCAGGTCCTGCCCTCGTCGGAACTGAAAGAGACCCCGATGTAGTTTTGCGGCGAAGGTTCAACGGAATCGCCGGCGAGGATGAGGAGGATCCAGGTGCCGTCTGCAAGCACGCGTATGGTGGTGTCGCACACCATGCTGTCGGGTTTGATGCCGTCGTAGGCTAGCACGAAACGGTCCTGTCGGGCATCCTCCGACGCCTGGGTATTCCAGTCGGCGGCGGCGGGCGAGTGTGGTTTCTTCATGGCAGCGCTTTCTCAGGTGTTGCGGTTCTTCAGGGGACGACTGATGAGCATCTTCAGTTTCGATCGGGGGCTGGTGAGCTTTCCGGCGAGTACGTCTGCCTCGGTGAAGCGCGCGAGCAGGATGTTGCCGTCGGTTGAGCGGTTCCGATCGTAGGAAATGTAGAGGGTGCCGTCGGGCGCCTGGGACCCGTCGGGATAGGAGATGCCGTCGCGTTCGTCCAGCATGAGCCCGCCATTCCAGGTCAGGCCGTCATCCTCCGAGAGAAACGCCTTGAGCTTGTTGCGCTTGCCCTCGTGCGTGTCGGCCGTGTCGCCATGCTTGATCAGCAGGAGGCGGCCCGAGGCGAGTCTGCGGATGTGAAAACGGGCGACGGGCTGACGGATGCCGTGCGGCTCCGAGGGTTCGGTCCACGTTCTGCCATGATCGCGGGAAATGGATTGCATGAGGCCCTTGGAGGTGCGCGCCAGCATCCAGAGTGAGCCGTCCCTGCGCTCGATGAACATGTGTTCATCCCAGCACGGATTGGGGAAAGCCACGAGTCCGCGCCGTGTCCAGGTTTTCCCCTGGTCGGTCGAGGCGAAGACGTTGGCGCCGCGCAGGGGGTCCAGATCCTTGAACGCGCCCTGAAAGGGGCCGTAGCCGCCGCTGCGGTTGAGAGAGATGGGGAGGATCCATTCGCCGGTGGAGAGGATGATGGGTTTGTTCAGGGTGAAGCCGTGCCAGAGGCGGCGGGGCACGGACCACTCAGGTGTGGGGGCATCCGGGTTCCTGCAGGTGACCGCCCAGACGCCGGAACGGCCGTCGAACTGCATCATCGACTGGTTGAAGAACAGCCACAGTGTTCCGGTTGGATCGGTCCACAGGTTGCCGACCAGTACGCTGCGGTACAGGGGCAGGGCGGCCGATTGGGCGTCGATGACCAGACGGGGCTTGGACCAGGTTTCGCCGTCATCGTCGCTTGTGGCGAGCACAAAGAAGGCCCGGGGCCCGTCTTCACCCGCGACCCAGCAGGCCCACAGGCGTCCGCCGGGCGAGCGCTCGATGCTGATGGTCATGCCGTAATCGAGCTGATCGTAATCGTAGCGGGGGAGTGGGGACGTGTTGAGGTGGGGCGGGATGAGCGCGAGGTCCGCGATGGTTTCCATGACCTCGATTTCAAACGCGCGGATCTCGGCGGGAGCCATGGCCGCGAACCGGGCCTCAGGGTGTTGGGCCTGTGCGGGAGGTGACGATTTGGATTTTGGTGTCATGGGTATCCTTCGGAGGGAATCACTTCTGTGCGCTTTGCCGCAGGTAGTTGACGTAGCGGTCGATGAGGGTGATATCGCAGCCCGCGCCGGCGGGCAGGGACTCGGGCTTCCGTCCTTCCCGCAGCGCATCCAGCGAGGTCAGGTCTTGGGTGGCGCAGTTGGTGGCAATGCCCGCCTCGGTCGCTTTGGCAAGCCATTCACGGAGCGGCAGGGACTTCCAGGGATATTGGCTGCTCCATTCCATTTTGAGATCCTCGGCGCCGATGACCCCGTTGAGGTGCAGGATGGCCATGGGGTCATCCGCTCGCACATGCAGGACGCCCTGGCTGGCGCCAAACAGACACTGCTCAATCTTGATGTTGGACTTCTCGCCCGTACGGAATAGCGCCTGATTGCCGACGCAGGTGATGCGCTTCAACGCGGTTTCGCCGCCACAGCCGATGGCGCTGCTGGACGCGCATCGGGCGGCGGGCGTGCGGATGATCAGGACATTCTCCGCCCGTCCATTGCCGCTGAACTGGTTGGGGTTGTCGATCAGGATGGCATTTTCGAGCTCGTACCGCGCTGCGCCCTGCAGCAGGTATCCGACGGAGCGGGCGGCCTGGAGGATGACATTCCGGGTGATCGCGAATCCCCGCTCGTTGACGTTGGCGATGCCGTTGTCGCAGTTGACGTACACCGCGCCGTCGAGCACGGTTTCGCAGTTGTCATGCGCGCTGAATCCCTCATCCCCGCAATCATGCGCGTTGCAGTCGTAAAACTCGGCGTGCGTGACGTGGCCGTGAATGTTGAACCCATCGTTGTAGACATTCTGGACGTTGAGGTTGGTGACAACGACATGCGCGGTATCGCCGCTCATCTGGACCCCGTTCCCCCGGACCACACATTCGATGGCCAGGTTGGAAGGTTTCTTGCCGGTCGGCGGGAAGAAGTACAGGCTTTTGGCCTCCTGGCACCAGTTTCCGGGTGTCAGGCGCTCCTTGGCCGTCAGTAGCGGGACGTTGGTGCCGTTAAGCTTGATCCAGGTCGGCGCTTTGAGGCCGGGATAGCGGCGCACGGCGGGGATCCGGCTATGCGTTTGGTGCCACTTGGCCGGGTCCAGTTTAACGGTGCTGCCATCCGGCTGGCCGACCTCGATGTCCTGTTCCGCAAGCTTCCTGACGTCGGGCGCGCAGAAATTCAGCAGAGGTCCCATGTAGCAGAATTCGCCCGGCTTGAGGACATTGAAAGACAGCGTCTCGAACACCATGGCGCCGTCGATGAGCATGAAGCCATAGCTCGCGATATCCTCGCGTTGGAGGACGCCTGCCTTCCATTCCTTCCAGCCGTCGGGTGGGCACACATCGGCGCCGGAAAGTGTGGCGTCGTGCCCGTCCAGCACCAGGGGTTTGCCCGGTTCGCCGCCTTTGAGACCATAGAAGTCGGCCATCTGGCGGTAGAGTTGGCGAGTCGGATTGAGATGAACCGTGTCACCGGGGCCGGCGGCGTTGAGGGCCTTCGTGATGGTGGCCAACGGCCCATTCGTCGCGGAGAGCACAGTCTTGCTCCGGCCGTCATAGGTATCCCTGCCGTCAACGTTGTCGACATAATAGTCGGCCGCCTTAACGGACAAAACCGCCGCCAGAACGGCCACCGTGCAAAGGACTGAAGTTCGCATGTCGGTCTCCCTTGAACGAAGTTCGGATCCGATCCGGTTGTCTCACACGAGCGGCTCACCGTCAACGCTCGATACGCTGGCACTCCCATGAGGCTGTCCCGACGGAACGGCCATGCGCGGATCGCGCCAAATAGACCGGGTTTTGGATTGTTCACGGTAAGGCAAACGGCTAGCATCACCGATGACCAAGGTCAACACGCCTTGGCAGGAGGTACACCATGGACGGCAATGATAGTGCGCAGAAATCGAAGTCGGTGATTGATGGCATCGTCAGTAACGCAAAGATGGTCATTACGAACCCGGTTGAATTCTACCGGACCATGCCGAAAGTGGGCGGGTTGGGGGATCCTCTGGTGTTTGCGGTGGTTCTTGGGGCAATCGCCGGGATTGTGATGGCGGTGATCGGTTTTGTTATGTCTTCAGGCGGGATGCGATGGACGAGCCTTAGCTATGTGATCTTGGGCCCGGTCGGGGCGTTGATCGGCAGCTTTATTGGCGCCGCCATCCTGTTCGTGATCTGGAAGATCATGGGTTCCAACGAGAACTACGAGGTGGCCTATCGTTGCGGGGCTTATTCTTGTGCCATTATGCCGATCACCCTGCTCGCGGGAATTGTTCCCTACGTCGGAACGCTTGTGGGGCTGGCATGGGGTCTCTACCTGATTGTGACTGCCAGTGTGGAAGTCCACAAGATAGCAGCCAAGACAGCATGGATCGTGTTCGGGATCATCACAGGCATTTTCGCTCTGATCCACGTGCGCGGCGAAATGGCTCTGCGCCATGCCAGTAGCAGTATTCAACAATTGGGCGCCCAGAACGAGGAACTCGCCGCCCAGATGAACAAGACGGCGGCGGCGATGTCCAAGGCGCTTGAGGCGCAAATGAAAGCCGCCCAAGCGGAAGCCGAGAAGGCCACGAAGGAAGCCGAAAAAGAGTCCGATCAGTCCTCCGAGTAGGACGGGTGAGCGGACTCAGGTGCTGGCGGCGTGCCATAACCACGCCGCCAGTGTGGCCAGCGTGCCCCCGCCGAAGCCCAGGTAGGCGGGGTCTGAAAGAAGGAGCGGCACGTGCGATCTCCACCTCGCTTCGTGCCGCTCTGTCCTGCTGGGGAGCACTCCAGCCCGCGCTAGCGAAGGGACAGCTCAGTTTGGTTTTATCAACCTGGCCGGAAGCCGGCCTTGGCCTGGCTGAACCTTGTCTCTCCCCACGTCCGCATTATACCGCTGCTGAGATGGGGCGTCTACGATGGCGTTACCTTTTTTTGAGATCCGTTTCTCATCGAAGGGTCTCCCCGGCCCCTCTCCAGCCGTTCTCATTATGAGCGACCTTGCCTGGTGCGTTTCATCCCTGTAGGGCCGCCGCTTGTCGGCGTGCCGTCTTTACCGGGCTTTTGTTCAGTATCTTCCGGCGCGCCGACAAGCGGCGGCCCTACAAGAAATACACAACCGTCCGAGCTGGTCAGCGCCATAGTGAGAATAGCACGCCCCGTTCAGGCGGGCATTGCGTTGGAAGGGTGCCTTTGGTAGCGTTTCAATATGGATGCGACGTTACGTGCGATTTGCGGGTTGCTGGAATCCCCGGATCCGATGCGGCGGCACGCGGCCGCCATTGTCTTCGCCGAGCTTGCGCCCAAGGAGGCGGCCGCGGTTGAGGCGCTGGGCAAGGCGTTGACGGACGCCAATTCCGTGCTCATCGGGCACATTCTCGATGCCTTTGAGGCGATGGGCTCGCCGGCGGCGGCCGTGCCGTACGTCATGCCGTTGCTTGACGGGGAGGCCATGGATCTCAAACTGCGCGCCGTGGCGATGGTCGCGCGGGCCGGCGAGCGGATGGTGCCGGAGATCCGGAAGCGACTGGCGGCCGCGCGGCCCGCCGAGCGGCTCGTCCTGGTGGATCTGCTGGCCCGCATCCACGCCAGGCCAGCCTTCGACGTGCTTCTGAACCTGTTGTTCGATCCGGATTTCGAGTTCGTGAAAGCCGTCTGTGAAGCCGTCCGCCGGCACATGGCGGACGTGCCGGCCCGCACAAGGGCCGCGTTACATGCGCAGTTGACCGCGTTCATGGCCGATGCGCGCGTGAAGGGACAGGAGCGGGTGATGACGTCAGGCCTCCTGCTGCTTGGCGCCATCGGGGAACCGGCGGCGCGCGCAACCCTGCTGGCCCATGCCACGCCCGGTCATTCGCTCTACGTGCGCCGCCACGCCCTGATCGGCCTGAGGAACATTGAACTCGACGGCGCGGGCGCTGCCGCCGCCGCGCGCCAGCTCATCCCGTACTTGTCCGAACCGGATGAAGGGCTGGTGCGCCACGTGCTGGACATCCTGGCGCGGGTTCCCGCGAACAAGCTCGATACGGCGCCCCTGTTCCGCAACCCGAACGCGCTGGTCCGTCGTTTTGCCGTAAGGCGGCTGGCGTTGGACGATGAGACGGCGTCCAACCGGCAATTGCTGGCGCTGCTGGGGGATGCCGATACCGATGTTCGGGAGGTGGCGGCAAGCGCCCTCGCAGGGCACAAGGGCGCCACGAAACTGCTGGCGGATGCGCTGCTGGCGGAAACGGAAGCGGAGGCGGCCTGGCGCCTGGCCAAGATACTGAAGCCGCACAGCGAGGCGCTGGACGCCCGCCTGTCCAAGCGACTCGCCGCGCTGGCGGACAAGGAACTGCGGGCCGGCCGCCCCAGGGCGGAGGCGCTGCTCTATGCGTTGCGAAACGCGGATGCCGTGGCCGCCGATACGGTCGTCCGCGAAGCCGGACTGGCCCACAAAAAGGCGAAGCGGTGGACGGAAGCGGTCGACTGCCTGCGCCGGCTCATCAACACGGAACGGTTCGACGATGAGACCCGATACGCGCTGTGTGTGTGCAATCTCAAGGCCTCGCCGAAGGATATGACGTTGCCGGTCCGGGCGGAGGATCACGCCCTGCGGGGGCTTCAGGCGCTGTTGCGGGTTCCGGACTTCAAGCTGGCGGACCGGCTCAGGAAGGACAAGACGCTTGACGCCGCCGACTGCTTTTATGTGGGGTTTCACTTCGCCGAATCAACCGGCGACGAGAAGACGCTGGGCGTGGCGTTGCTCGAACACCTGGTCAAGACGGCCCCGAAATCCGCCGAGGGCAAAGCCGCCAGGAACAAGCTCAAGCTGGTCCGGTGACGCTTGCTTTCGCGGCGAGGGACGGTAGAGTACCGCGCTTGTGTTTGTGCGGGGCTCGCCCGCGGACGGCAGGGGAGAGGGACCACTGATGTGGGTGTATGGCGCGTTGGCGTCGGCGGTATTGCTGGGGATTTACGACATCCTGCGCAAACATGCGTTGCAGCACAACGCCGTGATCCCGGTGCTCTTCCTGTCCACCCTCTGCGGCAGTCTGCTGTGGGCGCCATTCCTGGTCATTTCGCTGACAGCCCCTTCCGTACTGGAGGGAATCCCGCTGCTGGTGCCCCCGGCCGACGTGATGGCACACGGACGGTTCCTGCTCAAGGCGGTGCTGGTGGCGACGAGTTGGGTGCTGGTGTATTTCGCCATGAAGCATCTGCCGATTTCCATCGCCAGTCCCATTCGCGCCTCGGCGCCGTTGTGGACGCTGCTGGGGGCGGTGGCATTCATGGGAGAACGTCCGACCGGCATGCAGTTCGCCGGGATGGGCCTGACGCTGGCCTCCTATCTGTCCTTCTCCTTCGTGGGCCGTCAGGAAGGCATCCGGTTTGAGAGGAATCGGTGGATAGGGTTCGTCGTGGGAGGCACGGTGATGGGCGCGGTGTGCGCGCTCTACGACAAGTATCTGCTCCATCTGTATCCCGCTTCGCTGGTCCAGCCGTGGTTTGCGGTCTACCTGGTGGTGGTCATGACGCCCCTGTTGGCTGTGTGGGCCCGGTCACGCGGGCGAACGACCCCGTTTCAATGGCGTTGGAGCATCGCGCTGACGGGGATCTTCCTTATCCTGTCCGACTTTGTGTACATGCGGGCGCTGCAGGACCCGGACGCTTTGATTGCGGTGGTGTCCACTGTGCGGCGCTCCAATGTGGTGCTCTCGTTCGGGGTGGGCGCCCTGCTGTTCGGCGATGTCAACCGCCGCAAGAAGGGCGTCTGCCTCATCGGGGTGCTCGCCGGACTTGCTGTACTCCTCCTCGGGCGCCGTTAAACGCCAGCCCGCCGGCGCCTTGCGCCGCCATGCCGGACGATGGGATGTCCGCCGCCGGGGCCCCTACAATAATGTGTCACTCCGGAAGGCGGACCGACATGCTTGTAGCGGTCATCGCGCACGCGCAACACGCAGTCAACCATCATAAGGCACTCATGCCTAATGTGTTGTGATTCATGGATCCCTGCGCGTGGCCGCTTGGCACCCAACTTGCATAACGGACTCGCACTGAGATGCATGTCGGTACAACGGTTGGCCAACTGAAAGGGTACATGATGTCTAAGTGTGTTCTCCTTGCCGCGCTTTTGTTCGGTGCCGCGTGGGGGGGCCGTGCATTGGCCGATGAAACGGCGCCGATTCCGGTTGCGGCGGTGGTGGCGGCGGCGCCGACCTTTGACCGCGCGGATACGGTGTGGGTGATGGTGAGCGCGGCGCTGGTGATGTTGATGACGCCGGGTCTGGCGCTCTTCTACGGCGGTCTGGTGCGGAAGAAGAATGTGCTGTCGATCCTGATGCAGTGCTTCATGGTGATGTGCCTGATGACGGTGCAGTGGATTGTGTTCGGATACAGCCTTGCCTTTGGGCCTGATGTGGCGGGAATCATCGGGAAGCTCGACTGGGCCTGGTTCAAGGGGGTGGGGATGGCCCCCTCCGCCTATGCGCCGCACATCCCGCATGCCACGTTCGCGATCTTTCAGATGATGTTCGCGGTCATTACGCCCGGGTTGATCATCGGGGCTTTTGCCGAGCGGATCCGGTTTTCGGCGTTCTGCCTCTTCTGCCTGTTGTGGTCGACCTTCGTGTATGATCCGGTCTGTCACTGGGTGTGGGGCCGGGGCGGTTTTCTCGGAGCGTTGGGCGGGGCGGGGGCGGTGGATTTCGCGGGCGGCATTGTGGTGCACATCAACGCCGGCATGGCCGCGCTGGCGGCCGCGGTCTACCTGGGCCGGCGGCAGGGCTATCCGCATTCCATCTCGCCGCCGCATAACCTGCCCCTGGCCGTGTTCGGCGCGGGCCTGCTGTGGTTCGGCTGGTTCGGCTTCAACGCCGGCAGCGCGCTGGCCATGAACGGGACGGCGGTCAATGCATTCCTGGTCACGCATATGGCGGGAGCGG
>CAZTAJ010000093.1:0-17122 GCA_964611575.1 uncultured Verrucomicrobiota bacterium | reverse complement strand
CGCGATCCCTCGCAGGTATGCCTCGCGAATCCCCGTCAGGGTGGGCAGGGGGGGGTGGATATCATCCCGTGGAATGGACCGGGCCTCCACCACCACGTCCGCAACGACGCCGAGTTCCATATCGTTCGAGCGCAACAGGACGACTTTGGTCGCCCTGGTCGCGGATTCCCGCGGTAGTTCAAAGAAGACCCGCAGGTCGATGACCGACACGATCTGCCCGCGCACGTTGATGAGTCCCAGTACGTAGGCGGGGGTGCAGGGGAGGGGCGTCACCTCCTTCAGGGGAAGCACTTCGCGTACATACGCGGATTCAATGGCGTACGTCTCGTTGGCCAGTCTGATTTCCACAATCTTGAGGCTCGGGCGTTCGTCCTCCGCCCTCCAGGATTTGGCCGCCAGAACCTTCGCCCGGTTCCTCAGGATCTGCTGCCGGGTTATTGAGGCGGTCGCGTTCATGGCGTGGGCGCCTCCGGGTCCGTCATCGTGTCGATGATCGCGAGTAACCGGCTGGCCGACAAGCCCTCGGACTCCGGTAGAACTTCGTCCTGCGGCAAGCGCGCCAACAGCGATGCGGCATTCAGGAAATGCCGGTGCGCGGCTTTGCGTCCATGCTCCCGGAGGGTGAGGGTGCCCAGCGTGTAGTGGGCCAGGACGAACGTGGAATCGAGGTATAGGGCTCGCTGGAGCGCCTGCACGGCATCCGACGGCCGATGCTGCTCCTCAAGGATGGTGGCCAGCAAATAGTAGAAGCCGGGATTGACCTTGTCAGCGGCGATTGCTTGTTGCGCCCAGTCCGCCGCCTGATCGAGTCTGCCCTGGTTCGCTTTGACACGCGCCATGAGCGCGAGGACTTTGCCTGCCGTGGCCGGCTCGCGCCCCCGGGATTCCCCTGCGCCAAACAGTGTCTGCAAGGCGGCGGCGGCCTCATCATACCGGCCTGCGTGGTAAGCGGTCAGCGCGTCGTCGTAGGGGTTCGACGGCCGGATGACGGCCGCCGCTGCGGCATCTCCGTCTGCGTGGGGGGGAGGTGTGAATGGAACTGCCTGAAGGGAACCGGTTCCGGGGTTACCCGCCGGCGCGACGCTTGTCTGCGGGACCGGTTTCCAGGCCGCGGCTGCCGCCATTCCAGACCTGGCCTTCCGGTAGAGGGTTGCCCCCTCGAAGGCGACAGACTCAAACCCGGAGCCCTGCATCAATGAACTCTCGCTCGGCGCTACGATCAACCAACCCCCTGGAACCAGGCAGTGATGAAAAGCCGCGATGACTGCCTGAACCCGTTCGGGCACAAAATACATCAGCACGTTTCGGCAGAAGATCGCATCCATGGCATTGGTCTCGTTCTGCAACGAAGGGTAGGTATCCGTGGCAAGGTTGAGGCAGTTGAACGAAACCCTGTCCTTGAAGGGGGCCCCGACCATGAACGTCTTGGCGCCATGCGGCTGGAAGTGCCGCTCCCGAAAGTTGTCTGGCATCGCTCGGAACGACCATTCCGTGTAGACTCCGCATCGCGCCTTCTCAAGTGCCTGTGGATTGACATCGGTGGCGAGAATGTGAACGTCCCAGGCCTGCCTGGCGGGGATCAACTCGCCCAGAAGGATCGCAATCGAATAGGCTTCCTCCCCCGTGCTGCAACCGGCACTCCAGATCCGCAGCCGTTGATCGATACCGGTGCGCTGCCGGAGCAGTTCAGGGATGACATGATCCCGGAACGCATCCAGGCTTTTCATTTCCCGGAAGAAGTAGGTTTCAGCCACGGTCAGGTGCGCCGTCAGGATCTCGATCTGCCGGTCAGTCAAAGGCGCGGGCACCAAAGACTGAAGGTACGCCTCGGTGTCATTCCATCCCTCGGCCCGGGCGAGCGCCTCGGCGGCACGCAGGAGGTCCTTCTGCCGGCTGGCCGGGAAGTGCAGTCCCATCCGCGCGACGACCAAGGCGGCAAGTCGGGCCAACCCGGCGGCACTCGTGGCGCGGGGAGAAGGTGTGTGCTCGGTGTGCATCAGCATTCTGATTCTTCTGCCGGCGCAACGGCGGAAACCAACGCCGCGATGTTTGGGATCAGGACGATGCTGCCCGGCATTATGGCGACTGTGGACGTGGAGCCTGGGTCTCCGGGCACCATGCGGGTCACGGCCTGCTCCGATAACTCCGCAACGCCCTCAACCGCATCCACAAGCAGTGCCAGAGGCCTGCCGTCCCTGCGCGTTACAATCAGGCGATCGGTCAGTTCCATGTCCCGAGGCGGAAGATGGAAGTGCCGGCGCGCGTTGATCACCGGCATGAGCTCGCCGGCGACATTGATCAGCCCCAAAACGGTCGCGGGGGCATCCGGGAGGGGCGTCACCTCCGCCGCGGGCAACACCCGCTCAACGGCGGCCACATCCAGTGCGCACCGTGTTTCTCCCAAAGAGAACAGTAGGAAGGACCGTATCATCGTCACATCCGCCCTTGCTCCAGTTTCATCCCGCTGGTCTCATCTTAGGTGTTTCCCAAATACCCTACCATCAGGGAAAACCTGATTTTTCAAGATGGCATCCGCTGACGCTTCGTGCGACACTAACGGTGTACAAGTTCCATGCATCATGATGAATGCCATGCGGGCAACCATTCTGCTGGTGGAAGACAGCCCCACCCAGGCGCTGCAGGTTCGCCATGCCCTGGAGGAAGCGGGCTATGGGGTCTGTCACGCAAGAAACGGTGCGGCGGCTCTCGAGATTGTAAGGAAATCCCCGCCGCAACTCATCATCAGCGATGTCGGGATGCCCATTATGGGCGGCTATGAATTGTGCGCGGCGGTCAAGTCGGATGAGGCCCTGCGCCACATCCCGTTCATTCTCTTGACCGCATTGGACACACCCACCAGCGTCATCCAGGGGTTGCAGGCAAGGGCGGAACGATACCTCATCAAATCGGCGGATCTGGCGCAACTTCTGGCCGCCGTCCGGAAACTGCTCGCCGCTGCGCCCGCACGTGAAGAACCGGCCGACAGTCCTCCTCTGGAAATCGTCGTCGATGGCCGGCGTTGCCGGATCGGCGCCTCGCGTGAGCAGATCGTCAGGTTGCTCCTTTCCACGTACGAATGCGCGGTCCGGAACAACCGTGAACTCCTGCTGGCCCGGGAGGCGCTCCGCCGGCACCAGGACGAACTGGAGGAGAAGGTCCGGGATCGGACCCGGGAGTTGTCGAGCGCGAACGACGTGCTGCAGGAGGCCACCCGGCGACTCGAGGAGTACGATCGGAGGCGATCGGAGTTCATTGAAAATGTGTCGCACGAACTCCGGACGCCGCTGGCCTCCATGTCCTGCGCGATCACCAACCTCCTGAAAGGCATGCTGGGGCCTCTTCCCGACAAACTGCAGCCTTACCTGGTATTGTTTGCGCAGGAGTGTGCCCGCCTTAAGAGTACCGTTGCCAACATCCTTGATGTCAGCCGCATCGATGGACAGAAGCTGGTGCTCCACCGCATGAAGCTGCCGTTCCACGCCTGGGTCCGTCGGGCGGCGGGGGCTCTTTGCACCGAGGCCAAGGCGAAGGACGTCGCCCTCTCCGTCACCGACGGTGAGGTATTGGGGTTCGTCGATGCGGATCCGCTCAAGTTGGAGCGTATCATGGCCAGCGTGATCAAGAATGCCGTCCATTACGCACCCCCGAACGGTCATGTGGACATCGGTGTAACCCTCACCCGCGGGGGCGCCTGGATCGAGATGACCATCACGGACGACGGAATCGGGGTTCCACCGGAACACCTGGCGCGGTTGACGGAGCGGTACTACAGGGTCGGGGAGTTTGTCAGCGGGACGGGCCTGGGCTTGGCGCTGTGCAAGGAAATCCTCCAATGCCAAGGAGGAGAGATCGAGCTGTTGAGTCCGCCGCCGGGCAAAGCCAGGGGCACCCAGGCCGTGATCCGGATGCCGCTCGCCGCCGCGCCCACCGTTCTGGTCGTCGACGACAGCAAACCTATCCGGATGTTGTTGGAAAAACACCTTGAGACGTACGGTTATGCGGTATTGACCTGCGAGAACGCGGAGCAGGCCCTGAACCTTCTGGCCGAATCCAAACCCGACTTGCTGATCGTGGACTCGATCATGCCGGGGATGGATGGGGCGGAGCTTGTTGCCCGGATCAAGGCGGATCATGCCCTGCGTCACTTGCCGATCATCATGATCACGGGAGCCGAGGTCGACGGGGATAAGCGGAAGATCCTCGAGGAGTTCAGGATCCCGGTGTTGGGGAAGCCATGGGTCGAAAGGGAGCTCATCGCCTGTATTGAGGATGCCATCTACGGTAAGCACTACCTGGAACGATAGGCCGCTGCAGCACCATACCCTTTCTCAAACGCAGTTGACTGCACGGGTCCCCTGCATTTATTGTGCTGATAAAAGAGCAACTGTTTGTGCCGGGCGGTTCCGCGTACGGAGTCTGCCTCGCACTGGCGGGGTTGCCTGGTGGATGGGAGTAGGTGCGGAGTGTCGCCTGTACCGAATTCAAACACGGATCGTCGCGCCTGCAAGCGCGTGCCATCGCGATTTACCGTTCGGTACCGCGTCTGCGACCAGGTCGACTCTGTCGAGCAGACGGCGGAAACCACGGATATCAGCGCAAACGGTCTGGCGTTCGTTGCCGCGACTTGCCTGCCGATCGGCTCCAAACTTGAACTCCTGATTGATCTCCCGACCGTGCCGCAGAGCCTGAAGACCGATGCTCGTGTCACCCGCTTGCAGGAGATTGAGGAAGGCAAGAGCTACCGGGTGGGCATCACCTTTGTGGTCATCTCTGAAAGCAACGAGAGGATCATCGAGGATTATGTGCAGGGGGTAGATGTGGATCACATCCTGCGACAAGCCGTGGAGCAGAAGGCTTCCGATGTCCACCTTGTCAGCCATCGTCCGCCGATTTGCCGAATTGACGGGAAATTGACCCCCATGGACATGGCGCCTCTGCGACCGGGTGAGATCGAGCGCATGATCATGAAGATGATGTCTGACCGGCAACGGGAGCAGTTCGGCAGGGATCTGGAACTGGATTTCTCGTACGGTCTGCCCGAAGGCATTCGTTTCCGCGTCAATGTCCATATGGAAATGGGCAACATCGAGGCCGCTTTGCGTGTCATTTCGACAAAGATTCGAAGCATCGCGGAACTGGGATTGCCTCCGGTGATCGATGAACTGGCGCGCCTGCGGAAAGGCTTGATCGTTGTGACGGGTCCCGCGGGATCCGGAAAGAGCAGCACCTTGGCGGCGATTGTGGACCTGATCAACAAGCAGCGCAGTTGCGTGATCATCAGCATCGAGGACCCCATCGAGTACGTGCATTCGAGCCAGAGCAGCGTCGTCAAGCAGCGCGAAGTGGGCATGGATACACACTCCTTCGCGAATGCCTTGAAGCACGTCCTGCGGCAGGACCCGAACGTCATCCTGATTGGCGAGATGCGCGATCTGGATTCCATTTCAATGTCGATCACCGCCGCGGAGACCGGGCATCTGGTCCTGACTTCGCTGCACACGCCCAGCACGGTGGACTGCATCAACCGCATCGTCGATGTCTATCCCGCAAGCCAGCAAACCCAGGTTCGCAATCAACTATCCGAGTGCCTTCAGGCCGTGATCGGCCAGGTTCTTCTACCGCGCAAGGATGGAAACGGCATGGCGGTTGCGACCGAAATGCTGGTTTGCACCCCCGCTATTCGAAACCTGATCCGCCAGGGGCAGAGCGAGCAGATTCAGAGCTATCTCCAATCCGGTCGCGAGCTTGGCATGCACCTCATGGATGACGCTCTGCTCAGATTGGTGGCGTCGGGTGTTGTCGAATTCGAGACAGCCAGGGCTTACGCGAAATATCCCGCCAAGTTCAGGATCTAGCCGGCTTTGGCAAACTGCCGCCCGTGCCGGATAATTACAGTTGGCCGGTGAGCCGAGAAACAGACGAGGATCACTTTTTCGACAGGCTGCCAGGCGTTGCGCCGTCTGCCGCATGGAGAGGCCCCGCCGCAGAATGTTCTGCATGCCGCGGATGCAGTTGACTCCGGGTAGCCGGTCGGGTATTGGGGTTCCATGAAAGCAATCCGGGTGTATGGCGCGCGGGATGTGCGGTACGAGGATGTGGCGATGCCGGTGCCGGGGCCCGACGATGTGCGGGTGCGGGTGCGGGCGGCGGGTCTGTGCGGGACCGACCTGGAGGTGTACGACGGCACCATGTTCTACATCACGAGCGGCATGACGTCCCTGCCGTTCATTCCCGGTCACGAATGGGCCGGCGACGTGGTGCAACTCGGCGCCAATGTGAAGGAGTTCGCCGTCGGCGACCGCGTGACCGGCGAATGCTCGGTGGGCTGCCGCGCGTGCCCGAATTGCATTCGCGGCTGGTATAACCAGTGCCAGTTCCGCACGGAGACCGGACTTCTGAACCGCGATGGCTCCTTCGCCGAGTACATCGCCTTCCCCAAGTATTTCCTGCACAAGTGCAACGGCCTGCCCTTCGATGAGGCGGCTTTCATCGAGCCCACGGGCGTGGCGCTCTATGCCACCAAACTCGCAAAGGTCTGTCCCGAGGATATCGTGGCGGTCATGGGACCCGGTCCCATCGGCCTGTTCGCGATCCAGACGGCGAAGGCGTATGGCGCGCGCCAGGTGATCCTCATCGGCACCCGTGACGAACGACTGAAGTTGGGCAGCCAACTGGGCGCCGACGCCACGGTCAATGTCCGCACGGAGAACCTGGTCGAAAAGGTGAAGCAGATCACCGGGGGCCATGGGGTGGATGTCGTCATCGAGGCGGTCGGCAAGGCCTCGGTTTGGGACGATATCGCCGCCATCCTAGCGCCGCGGGCGCGGGTTGCCATGACGGGGCTGTTTGCCGGGCAGAAATGTGCGGTGGATTTCGACCCGCTGGTCATCAATAACGTCACCATCCTGGGCTCGCTGGGCGGGCCGAGCGTCTGGGATGAGGCGATCAGTCTGCATGAACGCGGCCGGATCACGGCCAAACCGCTGATCACACACCGGCTGCCGCTCGCGAAGTTCGTGGAAGGCATCGAGATCATGCGGAATCGCACGGGCGATGCGATCAAGGTGGTGTTGAACCCATAGTGATGCGTCCCGACCCTGGCGGCTCGTCCATTCGGGAAACACTTAGTCGTTGCGTCAATGCAACGTGTACTCCATAATGAGCGTATGAAGACTCTCACAATCACCGAAGGCAGAGGGCGGCTTGGCTATTGGCTTAAGAAAGCGGTGGAAGGGGATGACGTCGGGTTCCTGTTTGAGGGGAAAGTGGTTGCCCTGCGGCCCGTGGAGGTTTACTCCTCCGACTACGCGCTTCAGGAGTACGGATTGAACGAGCGCGAAATGGCGTCGGCTGAAAAACGCATTGGCCAGGACCTCAAGTCCGCCCGCGCTCGCGGGGAAGTCACCCCATGCACCGGGGGGAAGCATGATTTCCGTTGAACTGACCAAACGGTTCAAGAGGCTCGTGAGGGAATCGGGGCGCGAAGATGAGGTGTCGGCCACCCTGGGACTTGTGAGGGACGGGTTCGGGAATTCGCACGCGCATGCCGGGATTTCAATCCGCAAACTGGGAAAGAGGCTCTACGAATGCCGGACCGGTTTGTCGTGGCGGCTGATCTTCGTGGCTGAAAAAGGGGTTCTCACCTTCGTTTTTGCCGGGGATCACGACGAGGTTCAAGGCTATCTTCGCGGTCAGGACTAGAGCACTGTTGGAAGGGTTCCCCTTCCGTTTTCGGTTTGGGTTTATCAAAGGGTGCCGGGGCAGACGCGGGTGTGGTACATAGGCGTGAGCAGATTGCCAAAACCAATGGGGAGGTTCGCATGTTACGTTTCGATAACAAAGTGGTGGTGGTGACGGGGGCGAGTTCGGGCATCGGCAAGGCGGCGGCGATCATGTTCGCCCGGCAAGGCGCGAAAGTCGTGGCCACCTACAATCGCAACGGCAAGGGAGCTGAGGAGGCCGTGGCCAAGATCAAGGCCAACGGCGGATCGGCGCTGGCGTATGGCTTGAATGTGGCGAAGTCGAAGGAAGTGGATGCGCTGGCCGCGGCCACGATCAAGGCATTCGGCGGCATTGATGTGTGGGTCAACAATGCGGGGAAGGTTGCGCCCCCCAAGGAGTTGAAGGATGTGACGGACGCGGAGTGGGCGGACATGCTGGCGGTGGACCTGGACGGCTGCTTCTTCGGATGCCGCGCCGCCGTCAACCAAATGATCAAACAGGGGCGCGGCGGCCGGATCGTCAATGTGTCGTCCATCCACGGGACGCTGTCGGAACCCTCGTACGGCCCCTACACGGCCGCGAAAGGCGGGATGGAATCCTTCACCCGAACACTCGCAACCGAAGTCGCGCGCTACAAGATCAACTGCAACACCATTGCGCCGGGGGCCACGTACACCGAACTGACGGTTCCCATGTATACGGAAGCCGTCAAGAAGGCGTTGTTCGAGCGCATCTCGCTCAAGGAGATTGCCGAGGCGGATTGGATTGCGTCGAGCATTCTCTTCCTGGCGTCGGAGGAGGCCCGCTACATCACGGGCACCGTGCTGTATGTGGACGGCGGTTACGTCATGGACGGCAGCCTGCCTGGGGCCAAGTATTGCCAATGATCGACACGAGGATCACCCGATGATTGTACAAGTCGAACACCCGGCCCTCAGCGTGGCCGATCTGGACCGCTCGCTGGCGTTCTACCGCGATTTACTGGGGCTGGAGGTGATCCGGATCATTGAACCGCGTGAGGACCCCAAGCTGGGGACGATCACCGGCATGCCGGACGCGCGGGCGCGCATCGCCCATCTGCGCCTGGGCGGAATCATGCTGGAGCTGTTCCAGTACGTGACGCCCCGCGGACGGCCCATTCCCGTCGATCATCGGCAGGCGGACCACGGGTTCATCCATGCGGGGTTTCGATCCACCGATGTGCGCGACGACCATCGGCGGCTGAGCGCCCAGGGTGTCCGGTTCATCAGCGAGCCGGTGGAGTTCCGGCCGGGGGTGTGGGTCGTGTACTTCCGCGGGCCGGATGGGGAAGTGTGCGAACTCAGGCAGGATGGACAGGCCTAGCCACCTGTTACCGATCGTGAAGGAGACCATGACGATGCGCTCGAGATGCTTTATGAAAACCATGCTGATCTGCGGCGGCGCGCTGGCCCCGTCGTTCGTGGCCTGTGCCGCCACGGAACAGGCGTTGAAATTCATGGCGCCCTTCACGACGTCCGAATACTGCGCCCGCCACGTGCGGGCCTCCTCCTTCGCGGTTCCGAAGGACTTTGTCGACGGCCAGTGGAACGGCATCATTGCGGCGTCGGACGGCCGGACCTATTTCAGTTTCTCCAGCCATTCCCCCAGCAACAGCGCGCAGTTCTACCGCTTCGACCCGGCCAAGGCGAAAGTCGAGCATCTCAAGGATGTGGCCGAATGGTGTGGCCAGGCCGATAGCATCGGCAAATGGAATGCTCAAGGCAAAATCCACTCACAGTTGTTCGAAGCCGACGGGGCGCTCTATGGCTCGACCACCCCCGCCCACATGACGCTCGACAAGCCGTATGCGGGCGGGCACTTCCTTCGTTACGACCTGAAGACCGGCGCCTGCACCAATCTCGGATTGTTCCCCGATTCGCGCGGCGGGTTGTTGACGATGCTGTACGAGCCGGTGAAGAAACGCCTGTACGGCATCTCTCAAGGCAACCAGACCTTGTGCTACTACGACCTGGCCACGGGGACGGTCACCAATCTCGGATCCTGCCAGGAGAACCCGATGCAGACCCGCACGCTGATCGCCGATGCGCAGGGCAACGTTTACGGGTGCGACTGGGATCGCCGGATCTGGCGCTACCGGGCGGATGAGAACCGGATCGAACTGCTGCCAACGCGCCTGCCGCACGATCCCGCCGCCTCCCAGCCGACTCCGCCGAAACCCGGCGAGAAAGCATCCCAGGCCTGGATGACCACCGTGTGGGCGGCGATGGAGTGGGACCCCAAGACGAAGTGGTGGTACGGGGTGTCGGGCAATGACGAATACCTTTTCCGTTTCCGTCCTCCCGCTCGCCGTAGCGACAAAGCCCGCGTGGAGGGCCTTGCCCCGTTCGGGTTCCGCCCCAGCGCCGAGCAACCGCGTTTCGCCAGCCACGGCCTCGCGCGCCGCGGGCGCGAGCTGTTCTACTGTTCGTATCCGATCTGGCGGCCCATGGCGCACCTGATGCGCTATCATATCGACACCGGCGTGGTCACCGATCTCGGACCGATCGTCACGGACGGCGGGCGACGGGTTTCGGAGATCCACAGCCTGGTGGTGGGGAGCGACGGGAAGCTGCACGCCGCCGCCATGGTGTGGTCGCTCGACAACCATCGCGACCCCGCCAAGCCGTGGGGTAACCGCGGCGGCTGTTTCTTCCACGCCCGCTTCCTGGTCATCGATCCCGATCGCGATTTCGAACCGGGAAGTGTGCTGGCGGCGGCGCCTGACCTGAAACCGGTTTCGGTGGAATACGTTCCGGGCCGCACCCTCGATATCTACAAGCCCGCCGTCGCCCCGCCGGCCGGCGAACTGCGGCCGGCGATCGTGCTGATCCATGGCGGCGGTTGGGGCTCGGGCACGCCCGAACTTCTGGCGCCCCATGCCCGCTGGTTCGCCGGCAAGGGACTGGTCGCCGTCAACATGAGTTACCGCCTGACTTCCACCCCCGGTGTCCGTGTGACCGACTGCGTGGCCGACACGCAATCGGCGGTGGCCTGGGTGCGCGAACATGCCGCCGCGTGGGGTATCGATCCGCAACGCATTGCCGTGGCCGGGGATTCGGCGGGCGGGCACCTCGCCGCCTGCGCCGGGCTGATCGCCGCGCCTGCCGCCCGAGCCAACGCCCTCATTCTCTGGAATCCCGTTATCGACACCGCCTCGAAAGACGGGTGGGGGATGAACGGATATACAGAAGACGAACGGCGGGCGCTCTCCCCCGCGCATCATGTCGTGGCCGGCGCACCTCCCACGCTGGTGATCCATGGTGAGCTTGATGCCTGTACGCCGATCCGGTGGAGCGAACGCTTTGTCCAGGCCATGCGCGACGCCGGCAATCGGGCCGATTTCGTGCGGCTGCCGGAGATATCGCATGCCTTTGTGATCCCGGGCTACGGCCGTCACGCCGCCATTGACCGGGCGCTGGCCGAGACCGAAGCGTTTCTGAAGTCTCTTGGCTATCTGCCCGAGCCCCAGACCCGCACGGCGGGGACGAAGTGACCAGACTGAGGAAGGATCTCCCCATGGCTCGGTCTGCCGTCCGTCATGTTTGGGCCACGCTGTTGACGCTGGCGGCCGTTCATGCCGGGGCGGCACAACTGGGCGATGCCGGCCACTACCTGACGCTGCAGCCTGACATCAGCGTGCTCAATCCTGATGGCCGCGCCTGGTCGTTCACTCTCCACCGTTTTCCGTGGTGGATCGGCGGCGGCTGGAACCGCTCGGACTTCGCGGTCCAGGTCCGGGCTCCCGACGGCACGACGGCGTTCACCCAGACGGTCGAGGTTGTGGACCAGGCCACGGTGCCCGTTCCGGCCGGCAAACCCGGGACGTGGCGCATCGATGTCGATGCGCGCAACGGGCTGAACTTCTGGTATCTGGAATCGACGCTGGACCATGCGGTGGTCAGCGTGCGGCCCAGGGAGACGTATGACCTGGCGCCCACATTCTGTTTCAACCCCTTCGTTCCGCGCACGTGGTGCTTCTGGGTGCCGCCGGGGACCGAACGTTTCCGCATCAAGGCGCTCAATGTGCGGGGTCGCTCGCACCGTGAGGATCATGGCCTGACCGTCTTTTCGCCGCGCGGCCAGCGCATGGCCGTGCTCTGGGGACAGGCCAATCCCGATGCGCCCAAGTCCTTTCGCATCGGCAAGGAATCTTTCGCCATCCAGGAGGCGGAGATCATCGTCGAGAATGGCAGTGCGGGCCGTTTCTGGGGCCTGGAAGTCCGCATGGGCGACTCGCACACGTATTCCGACGTCAACCTCATCCTCGAAGGCGTGCCGCCCTTCCTGGCGCAGCGTCCCGAGGTGTGGTTCGACGCCGATTCCGGCAAGACCCCGGTCATTCCCCTCTATGACGAGACGGAGTTCGTGCAGTCCGACCGCACGCCGGGCAGTGGCGGGGTCATCCAAAACTGGACGCCCTGTCCGGCCCTGGGCGATCTGGATGGCTGTGAACTGCGTTGTCCGACGCACATCGCGCTCTGGAACCCCGACAACCGACCGCTGAAACTCGTCGTTGGCACCTACTTGCCGCGCCACATGTTTCCGGAAGAGGGGAAGGACGAGAAAGGCCGCTGGAAGGGGTTGCCCGACGAGCGGCACGAGCACGCGGTCGTTAAAGTCACCGGCGCCGCGGGCGGCGTCCTGCTTGACCGCCGGGTGCCGCTGCTGCATTTGCACGGAGGCGAGCGCTGGCAGACCAACCTGGTGACGGGCGCCGGCGTGGCGCATCTGGAGGTGACAGGCGCCGAGCATTTCTGGGCTTACACCTATCCGGCCACGCCGGCCGTGCTGGTGGGCGCCCCTGCCGGCGATGGTTGGAAGAGGTTCCTGTTCGAGATCGGAACCGCGCGTCACTGGTATTTCCAGGTGCCGGTCGGGACGACACGGTTTCAAGCTCGTTTTGCCGCCGCCTCGCCGACCGACATCGTGGAGTTCAGCGTCAATGCTCCCGACCGGAAACTGGCGGCGGTCTACGGCAACCGCGGCGAGTGCACGGTCGACGTGCCGCCGGGGTTGGATGGCGCCCTCTGGCATCTGCGAGCCGATTTCGGCAGCGCCACGCGCTTTGAAACCGGTGCGGCCAACCCGCGCTTTCCCTCATTGGTGCTGACGGTCGATCTCAAAGGGGTGCCGCCCTATCTCGCGCCGACCCGCGAGCAGTGGTTCGATCCGGACGTGACAGGAGTTGGGCCATAGCCTAGATTATTCGTTTCGCCGACCGATGCCATCGGGCCTGTCCTGTATTCGAGGGAAGGGAGCAAGCAACATGCGATGTTTGACAAAGATATCCACCCGACGTGCGGCGGCGATCCTGGGGTTGCTCCTGGCCGGAGCGGTCCGGCTCCCGGCCGCCTATCCTATCCTGTCCCGTGCGCTGTTCTGGGAACCCTACGCGTTCGATGAGGCGACCGTCGCGCTCTATCACCTTGACGAGCGGGCGGCGACGCCGGCGACCGAGGACCTGGATGTCCTTGCCCTGACCGGCGACCAAGCATTGATCAAGGACGACGCCACATCGTCAACCGGTGTGCGCAATGAGAATCCCGTGGGTGCCGCCGGAGCCCTGCGGGGCGATGCAACGCTGGCGGGGGAGGGCCGGTTCGGGGGCGGTCTGCACTTCGGCGGCGGGGACGGCATGCTGGTGGCGGGGGATGCCGGCCGGATTGACGACCGGACGCTCGAATTCTGGCTGAAACTGGATGAGCTGCCCGCCCGCGAGGCGACCCTCGCCTGTTTCTATACAAAGAATCCCAAAGTCGGTACCCAGCCGGTGCGGCTCGTCGTGCGGCCAGACGGCGCGTTGCAGGTGGTCTGGCGCGGGGCCGCGATGCCGGTCGCTGATTTCAAGTGCGCCGCCGGGCAGTGGGTTCACCTGGCGCTGTCGTGGGGGCTGGCCTGGCCCCGCAGTAACACCGTCCGGCTGTCGGTGAACGGGCGCAACGTCTGGCAGCACCAGTCGAAGGACTCGATCGGGCCCGAGTGCGCGCTCGGCAGTTTCCTGATCGGCAACGATCCCGCCGGCAAGGAGGGATTCAAGGGAACGGTGGACGAGATCCGTTTCTCGAAAAGCTTCCGGGAGCTTCTGGCCAATGAACTCACCTGGCCGCAGCCGGACCGCAAGATTGCCGACACGCCGGGCCAGCCGTTCTTTCGCGATGCCGCCGACCTGTTGTTCCGCGCCGGCTTCAACAAGGATCTGAAGGCCGACCGCTGCGCCCCGAACACGCAGAGTCCCGACTATATCGTGTCCAAGGCGGACGAGTCGCTGACGCCGGCCAAGGTGCGCTTGATGTTCCCATCCGGCGTGGAAGGCGCCGCCCTGATGATCGGGGAGGAGTCGCTGTCGCCCGTCTACAAGGGCGAGGGCAACCTCAATCCTGCACGGGGCAGCCTTGCGTTCTGGCTGCAGCCGTTGAACTGGGACAACCACACGCGTGACAATCGGTATGACGCGGTCCCGCCGACGACGTTCGGCCTCTTCCAGATCGATGGCGAGTACATGGAAGGATCCTACGACCGGAACTTCCGGCGCACGGGGCCGCTCGTGGAGTTCAACATCGTCTTGCACATGGATGAGGGCGTCGACAATCCCGTCGATTTTGAGCCTGGCCGCTGGACGCATATCGTCATGACCTGGGAAGGCACGGCGTTCACCTACTACGTAAATGGCCGGCGCCGCGATCCCGGCGGCTCCTGGACGCTGCAGTTGCCGATCTATCCGGGGCATGATCCCCGTCAGCCCCCGCAGCCGGACTGGTGGCTGAATGCCAAACCCCAGGCTATCCGCTTCGGGACGCGCACTTACTGGGACCAGCTCAAACAGCCGGCGCCGCGGAGCGCGATCGACGATTTCCGTGTCTACCGGCGGGCGCTGGCGCCCAGCGAGATCGCCAACCTGGCGCGTTTCTATGATCCCCGCGAGGCGCCGGCGCCGCTCCCGGCCATGGACATGGCCATGACCTACAATGGGGTGAGCGGTCGGGTCATCGTGGACACGGTGCCATTGATGGCGGCCTACACCAACGCGGTCGAGGCGGCAGTCCAGTTGACCCGGGCCGGCGCGGCGTCCCCGGTCGGCACGGGGGTCATCAAACTCGACGAACGCAAACAGGGCCGCGTCGAGGTGCAGACCCCGCCGCTGGACTTCGCGACTTACCGGGTCCAGGCGGACATCCGCGATGCCGCCGGCCGGTCCCTCGGCAACGCCGAGCAGTCTTTCACCCGCACGGCGCCGCCCTGGTGGCAGAACCGCCTGGGCGTCTCGGACAAGGTCATGCCCGACTGGCCGGCGTTACAGGTGGCGGGCAACGTCATTCAGGTTGCCGAGCGCCAGATCACCCTGGGACCGTCCGGCCTCCCGGAGCGGATCGTGGCGGTTGGCGAGGATGTGCTCGCGGGCCCCGTGACGCTCGAGGCCGCGAGCGAGGGGAAACCGTTGCCGCTGGCGGCGGCGGGCAAGGCGGACGTGAAGGCGTCCAGTCAGGTTCGCGCCGATGCGCGGGGTCATCTGGCGGGCGGGGGTCTGGATATCGGCATCGAGTCGTATACCGAGTTTGACGGCATGATGTGGTTCACCGTGGAGGTGTCAGGGGCGGCGGTCCTCGACTCTCTCACCCTGCGCGTGCCGCTCAAGCCGGACAGCGCGGAACTGATGCACTGGTGGAGCGGCAGCGAGCGCGGTTTCCGGGATCCCAAAGTGGTCCATATCGGCGCGCTGCCCACAACGCCTGGCGTGCTCTTCCGCAGCAACGACACCAATGTGCTGGCCAAGGCGTCGACGATGCGCGGTTCGTTCATTCCCTACCTCCTGCTCACCGGCAACCGGCGCGGCCTCGCCTGGTTTGCCGAGAACGATCGTGGGTGGACGCAGAGCGACGAGACGCCCGCGGTCTCCGTGGAGCGCAGCGAGAAGGCCGTGACCCTGGTGCTGCGCCTGGTGACGGCGCCGCTCAAGATCGACACGCCCCGCCGCATCGCGTTCGGGCTGCAGCCGACACCCGTCAAATCGCTCGACAAACTCTGGCGTCAGTACCCGGGCTACTCGAACGTCTATTCCGACACCTTCTGCGGGAACAACCTGAAAGGCCGGGACGGGCCGGCCACCTTCAGTCTGTACCCGGAGGACAGTTGGGAAGCGGTCAAGCGCCGGATCGACGGCGAGGGCTTGGGCGCAGGGGCTGCCGGCATGAAAGGGTTGCACCTGGGGCGGCTGGCGGCGCTGGCCAAGGCGGGCGTTACCAACCCGCCGCCGCAGACGCTGACCGTGCCGGGACTCTACTGGGATATGCAGTGGAATGGGATTCCGCCGTCGCTGACGCACACCCGCGAGTGGGCGGAAACCTGGGCGCTGGATTATCAGTACTACACCCCGGAGTTCGTCGACTTCTGCTCCTGGGCGTGGAACGACTGGATCGAGAAGACCGACAAGTTCGTTCAGGGCGCCTACATCGACGATTGCTGGGGCGCGCGGTCCGCCAAGGCCGGCGGGCCGACGGCCTACACCCTGCCCGATGGCCATGTCCAGCCCGGATTCCAGTTCCTGGGTCCGCGCGAACGGTTCAAGCGCATGCGCCAGATTAGCTGGGCCCAGGGTGTGTGGCCGCACATTACCGCCCACACCACGCACACCTTCTTCGTGCCGTACCACGCGTTCTTCGATCTCATCCTCGACGGCGAGGATTTCTACTCCACTCCGGCCGGTCAGACCGACTTCATCGATCACTGGCCGCTGGACCGGATGCGCTTCATGAACAGCGCAAAGTGGGGATTGGTCACCACCTGGCTGGGCTGGTGCGGCAATTCCTTGAAGACCGACAACTGGCCTGCCTGGACATTCCGGCAGCAGCGGGCCTATACCGCCAACCTCGCGCTGCACGATATTGCCTGGGGTTTCGACGCGAAGGTGAAGACGGACTTTGGCTTCGGAGAGCCGGACACGGTCTTCGTGCCCTATTGGGACAGCCATGGGTTGGCCACGCCGGAGCGGGCGGATGTGAAGGTCTGCGCCTGGCAACGGCCGGGCAAATGCCTCGTGATGCTGGTCAACGTCAGCTCTAACCGCCAGGAAGTCGCGGTGAAACTGGACCGGCAGGCCATGGGCTTCGGGGCGGGATCGGCCGCGACCTTGAAACTGACCGACGCCGATCCGCAACTCCTGACGTACTTCCCCGAAGATGTGACGACGCTCGTCGCCCCGACGGCGCCGGATTATGACGAGAAGATGAAGGCCCCGAATGTGTCTGTGGAGTCCCTGACCCTCGAGGAGAAGGCGGTGGACCTGCCCACGGCGGAACGGCGGGCGAAGGATCCGGATGGCGTGTTTGCCTGGAAGGATGGCACGCTCACCTGCCCGGTGCGCCGTCATGATTTCCGGTTGTTC
>CAZTAJ010000092.1:0-17157 GCA_964611575.1 uncultured Verrucomicrobiota bacterium | reverse complement strand
TCGGCTGCAACCCGGGCGGTTACGGGAACTCCTCGCTCTGGGAGTTCCAGGTCTTTGGCCTGGGAAACTGACGCGGGCCCGCGGCGGGCCATGCACGGTTGGAAGTCTCATCGAATGAGGAAAGGAAAAACAGATGAACACTATTCCCAGGGTCACGTTCGTAACAATGTTGATCGCACTGGGCCTGGTCTTGACGGCGCAGGCGGCCGAACCAGCGGCAACACCAACCGCTGAGACCCGCAATACGAAACCCGACTGGTCGAAGTTCGACTGGGTGAAACTGGGTGCGGGGGCGGTGGCAGAGTATGCCAAACCGCTTCCTCCCGGCATCCACGCGAAGAGTCAGTTTTGCGCCCCGAGGTTCGCGTTCCAGGCCGTCGAGGGGGCCCAAAAGTACCGGTTCACCATCACGCACTGGGACAATGACCGCAAGAACCTGGCGGGCGGGAAGTACTGGGTGTTCGAGTCCGCGGAGCCGTCGGCCTCTCTACTTCCGGTGTGGAATGACCTGCCGATCTGCACTAACAGCACGTGGTTGCGGGTGACCGTCGATGGACTGGACGCCAAGGGCGGCAAACCGGTCCCCGGCGCGTCGCAGGTGAGTTTCTTCCGCAAGCGCCAGCAATGGACGGACCCGTTCGCCAAGACCAAACTCAGTCGGCGTGAGAATGCGATGGAAGCCATCCGGCGTTCGATGGCCGATGGAATGAAACTGCAGTACACGTTCTACAAAGATCATCGCTTGCCCATCGAAGGCAAGCGCGACGCGGAACTGGCCAAGAGATTCGCCAAGTTGGAGCCGGTCTTTGTGGCTGGCGGAATATGGATTGCCTCGTCCGCGTCACTATTGGCCGAGGAGACCCAGGATCCGCAGGAGAAGGCCATCGCGCTGAGGACGGCGCGAAACGCCATGGACACGGTCATCGCCTGCGCCAATCCGGCTGATTGGAAGTACGGTTCCTATGCCAACATGCTTCGAGACCTGGGGCCGCACTGGACGGGATATCTGTCCGGCGAGAAGACGTTCGACCAGTGGCTGGCCGACATGCACGCCCGCAGCGCCGCGCGCTACGAGATGATGCAGGACTGCATGGTCTGCGAGCCCGGGTTTGCCTATCTCAACGTTTACGATCTGACCAAAGACCAGAAGTATTTGGATGCGGCCAAACGTCTGGCCAAGGCGTACGCCGACACGCAACTTCCGCCGGGCGGCTGGCCCTATTACGTCAACGCGAAGACGGGGGACCCCTCATCCGGCGAGTATCCGCCGGCTCTGACTGTATTGTTCTTCGATCGTCTGGCCACGCAATACGGGATCCGGGACTTCGTGCCGGCCGCCGACCGGGCGTTCCAGTGGATCATGGAGAACCAGGTGAAGACCTTCGACCACCGGTCTCACTTCTGGGACATTGGGCCGCAGCGCCCCGGCGGCAGCCAGGGTTCGCTGGCAGGTGCCGAGATCGCCATGTGCCTGTTCAACCGCGCCGAGAAGGACCCGAAGCACATGGCCCTGGGCGAAGAGTACCTGAGGCGCGTCGAGAACGCATTCATCTGGTGGGAAGAAAGCGGCGGCGGACGAGTCTCGGAACAGACGGCCTTCATGGCACGAATCGGGTTCAGCGGCGGCGGCGTGGCCCAGGCATTCGCCAGAGCGTTCGAGGCCACCGGGAACCCGCTCTACCTGGCCAAGGCAATGTCGCTGGCACGGGCGCTGGATGTGGCCCATGCCGGGAATTACGTCTGGGGCGATTATTCGGCGCCCCGTTGGGCCATCAACCTGCTGGAGATGCATCAGTTCCTGAAGAAACACGACCTTCAGGATTGGCCCGGTCTTTCCGCCCAACTGGAAACCCTATCCTTTGCCCTGGCCAATCCCTCTGACGGGTCCATCCCGCAACAGGTTGCGATCACCCATCGTGGATCCGGGGCCGACAAACCATTCACCATCAGCGCTGCCGATCCCTGGGTGAAGATCACGGCGGGAACGGGCGCAGGCAACGGCCAGACCTTTGCCGTGTCGGTGGATCCCAATGGGTTGCCTTCGGGCATCCATGCCTCGAAAGTCATCGTCTCCCGATCCGACATCCCTGAGACCATCGTATTGCCGGTTCGCCTGCGACTGGGCACACTCGTTCCCAAGGTCATTACCATCATCCATCCCACGGCAGGTCACTGCCGGTCCAAGGGGACGCTCCGTTGCATGGCTGGCGTAAGGGATCAGTTTGGCGAACCCCTCGACACGGAACTTCGCTGGTCAGTTTCCGGCGGCGGCACGATCACTCCGCAGGGGATCTTCACCAGCGATGGCACCGCGGGGGAATTCACGGTGACGGTCGCCACGGCCGGCGATCCATCGGTCTCGGCGGCGACGGTGCTGCGGGTCCCGCCTGGGGACTGTTTCGCCCGCTGGACACTGGATGACGTGGATGTCGCCGACGCGTGGGGCAACATTTCCGCCAACATCGTCGGTGACGCGACCCGTGTGCCCGGCAAGGTGGGTGGGGCGCTGCGCTTCGACGGCAAGGGGCAGTATGTCCAGACCGAGACCATCCTGAACGACCTCAAACTCCCCTGCACCTTCGCCTTCTGGGTCAACCCCGACGCGACGCAAGGCGACTTGGCCAACATCTTCGGCAACCATGAAGGTTCGACCCTTGGTCTGGTCATGCAGCAGGAAGGCGCTACCGCCAACAAGTTCCACTTCGCATACGGTTCGCAACCCGTGGGGGGTGGGGCCGGTCCCGTGCAACTCACGGCGAACACCTGGCAGCATGTGGCCATCGTCTGCGACGGCAAGGAGGTCGTGATCTACCTGGATGGCAAGGAAGCCGCCCGGGGCGAGGGCAAGAACCCGCTGACGCCCAACCCAAGACTGGGCTTCCGCTTGGGCAGCGGCTTTAGCGGCGGCCGATTCTTTGCCGGTGCGCTCGATGATTTCCGGATTTACGCCCGGGCGTTGAACGCCGAGGAAGTCAAGAAGCTCGCCACCGCCCAGGACGGACAGTGACCCACAAGCAAGACAAGAGGCAGGAACATGCAGACCAACATCGCAGTCCACGACACAAACCAGAAACGAGGAGACGCCATGAACATCAACCCCAACCGCGGCAACAACCGCAAGGAGAAGAAGATGAACGCAATCATAAAGACAGTGTTAGCCGCAGTGCTCGTCGCACTGGGTTTGACGCTGAAGACCTGGGCGGCGGAGCCGGCGGCAACGTCAAACACTGAAACCCGCAACGTTCAACCCGACTGGTCCAAGTTCGACTGGGATAAGTTGAATGCCCAGGCCTTGGCGGAATACACCCGCCCCGTTCGCCCGGGAATCCCGGGCAAGTTCCCCTTCCTGAATGTGCGTGGCGGGCACAACCAGGGGCACATGTACGCGCCGAATTTCGATTTCGGCGCCGTGCCTGGGGCCAAACATTACCGGTTCACTGTGACGCACTGGGGTGACGACCGCGAGTACAGGGTCATGGTGTACGAGAGTCCTGTCCTGCCCGCTGGCCTGCACACACTCAAACTGCGGGTCACCGATGGGTATAGCGTGCCCGACTACGTGGAGATCGACACGCCGAGCGGCCAACGTGCCACCAACACTGTGCGAGTAAACGATGCAACCATCGGCGCGGACACGAATCAGTTCGAGTATGTGGGCAAATGGACGCACGGAAGTGGGGTCGCCCACTCCGCCGAGAAATGCCTCGAAGGCGACATTTCCTATTCGAACACGGCGGGCGACACCATGCGGATACGTTTCTCCGGTACACGCATCAGACTCTACGGAGCGATGGCCCCGATTCACGGCACCGGCATGGTGTCCGTGGATGACGGCAAGGAACACGAGGCGGTCTTCCGGTCGGGCAAGAAGGCCCTGGGTGACAAGACCTGGGTATTCGAAGCGCCGGAACCATGGGCTGCGCTGGCGCCGGTGTGGACGGAACTGCCCGTCTGCCTCATGCCTGGCACCGGGTATTCGCCCAATCGGCCGGAAAAGACCGGCAACACCTGTTTGCGGCTGACGGTCGAGGGACTGGACGCCCCTGGCGGCAAACCCGTTGGCAAGGCGAAGATCGGCACGGCGGAAATGCTCGAATTCCGCAAGGCCCAACCTTTCCAAGGGCCCTTGGAGCAACCCAAAACCACCTTGCGCGAGGCGAGTCTTCAGGCCATCCGCCTCTCGGCGGCCGAGGGAACGGGGATGCAATACACGTTCTACCGGGACCATCGCTTGCCCATCGAGGGCCCGCGCGGGCCGGCGCTGGCGAAGTTTCAGGGGATCGAGTCGGTCTTCGTGGCCGGCGGGATCTGGGTCGGGGATTCGATGACGTTCCTGGCCAGGGAAAGCAAGGATCCGGACGAGGTGGCGATGGCCGTGAAGACGGCGCGTAACGCGGCCGACACGATCATCAACACGGCCAACCCCGCGGACTGGAAGTATGCGCATCACGCGAACATGGTGCGAAACTGCGGGACGCATTGGAAAGCGTACCTGGCCGGCGAGAAGACCTACGAGGAATGGCTGACCGACATGCACGCGCAGAGCGCAAAGGGGTACTCGATGATGTGGGATTGCCGTTCCGGCGATCCGGGACTGATGTATCTCGATGTGTACGATGTCACCAAGGACGCCAAGTACCTGGAGGCGGCCAAGCGGCTGGCGGCGGCCTGGCGCGACACCCAACTCCCCTCGGGCACATGGCCCTACCACGTCAACCCGGTCACCGGCGAACGGCGGGGAGGCGACTATCCGCCCGCGCTGACCATCTGGTTCCTGGACCGGTTGTCCAGCCAGTACGGCGTTCGCGACTACGAGCAGACCGCCGACCGGACGTTCCAGTGGGTCCTGGAGAATCAGGTCAAACCCCTGGATCTCCGCGCTCACTATTGGGATGCCAATCCCGGTCCTCGTACGAGCCAGGGGGCGCTGGCGGCGTCCGAGATCGCCATGTGCCTGTTCAACCGCGCGGCCAGGGATAAGAACGCGGAGTACACGGCCATGGGTGAAGAGATCGTCCGCTGGATCGAGGACTGGTTCATTCGCTGGGAGGCCGACGGAGTCGTCCTGGAACAGTCCCGCGATCGCGCGGATGTGGCGTTCACGGCCGGCGGCGTGGTTCAGGCCTACGTCAAGGCCCACGAAATGACGGGGAATCCGCTCTATCTGGCCAAGGCGCTGCGGATGGCCAACCGGCTGATGGGCGATTGGGTGAACAAGTCGGGGTACGGCTGGTCGTTCTATTCCGCCCCGCGCGCCGCCGTCTGTCTGCTGGAGGCCTATCCCTACCTGAAGAAGAACAACCTGCCGGGCGGCGAGTGAAACGTCATGAACAACAACCCCAACCTTGGCAACAACCAGTCTGCTGAGGTCGTCGTCCCAAGTCTCGAAAACAGAAAGGAAACACGATGATGAACCGCCCAACCTGGATGCCGGCGCCGGACTATCGGCGACTATTGACCACGCTACGACACGAGGAACCCGACCGGGTGCCGATCGCCGAACTCGGCGTGGACCCGCCGATCAAGGCGAAACTGCTCGGCCGCCCGGTGCGCAGCGTCGCGGACGATGTCGAGTTCTGGTACCGCGCCGGGTACGACTACATCTACCTGCGGCCGGCGTACGAGTTCCCGCACACCATGCCCGGCAACATGACCACCGGCCAGCCGAAGTATGGACAGACCGAGGAACGCGAAGAGAAGAGTGTGCCGATGACCGAGACCGGCGTGATCGCGACCATGGCCGACCTGGACGGGTACCAGTGGCCGGATCCCGCTTGTGAGGCGTACTACCAACCGTTGACCGAGACGGCGCAATGCCTGCCGTCCGGCATGGGCCTGATCTCCGGTGTCGGCGGCATCTTCACCCGCGCCTGGATGCTGCTCGGGTTCGAGCGCTTCTGCATGGCCCTGAGCGAAGATCCCGACCTCATTGCCGAGTTGTTCCGCCGGATTTCGGCGATTCAGATCGCGGTGCTCAAGCGTGTCATCAAGCAACCCGGCCTGATCGCGGTCTGGTACGGCGACGATCTGGCATACACTGAGTCGTTCATGGTTTCGCCGGAGGTGTACCGGAAGTACCTGTTCCCGCACATGGAGGAACTGGCCGGAATCGCCCACAAGGCTGGGATGCCGTTCATGTACCACACCGATGGCAAACTTTGGGATGTGATCCCGGACCTCATCGCCCTGGGCGTGGATGCGCTCCATCCCATCGAACCCAAGGCGATGGACATCAACGAGGTCAAACGCCGCCATGGAAAAGACCTGGCATTGATCGGCAACATTGATCCGAACCTTCTGGGTCTGGGCACGGCGGAACAGGTCCGGGCGCAGGTCCGTCAGCGCATCAAGGATCTGGCGCCGGGCGGCGGTTACGCCGTCGGCGTGAGCCCCTGCGTCCCGCTCAACGCCCCGATGGAGAACTACGAGGCCATGCGGCGGTGCGTCTTTGAGCACGGGGTTTACCCCATCAAATCGTAGGCGTGTGACCCGGAAACAAGAACAACCAGGAGACCCTGACAAATGAAGAACACTCTGCATGGAGTCGTCGTCCCGGCCATCACGCCGGTGGACAAGAATGACAAGGTGGACGCGAAGGCGTTCCGGAAGGTTCTGCGTCGGCTTATGGATGCCGGCGTGCATGGCATCTTTGTCGGCGGCTCGGCCGGCGAAGGGCCGCTGTTGGCGGACCGCGAATGGCGGCGGATGATCGAAATCGCCCAAGAGACGGTCGGCGACAAGATCCCGTTGTTGGGTGGCGCGATTGACACCTCGACGGCACGAATCTGCGCCAAGGCGAAAACGCTGCGCGAGACCGGATACCGCTACGTTGTCGTCACGCCGTCGTACTACATTGCCGTCAAGACCGCGTCGGAACATCTGCGCCTGTTCGGCGCGGCCCGCGAGGCGTTGGGCGAGGTCGAGATGGTGGCCTACAACATCCCGGGCTGCACGGCCTCCACCATCGCGGTGGACACTTTCTGCGAGATGGCGCAACGCGGGTGGATCCGCCATTGCAAGGAGAGTTCGGGCGACCTTCCCTATCTGCTGGAGTTGATCCGGCGCGGCGCGGACGTGGGGTTGTCCGTGCTGGCCGGCGACGAGGCGGCCAGCGGCAAGGCGCTCTTGGCCGGCGCCGTCGGGATCGTGCCGGTCTGCGCCAATTACGATCCGGCAACCTATCTCCGCTTGTACAAGGCGGGCCGCGCGGGGGACAAAGCCGCCGTCGCCCGCCAGATGAAGCGGGCGATGCAACTGAAGGAGGCGCTGGTCATGTCCGGCCCCTGCTGGTTGACCGGCATCAAGTACGCCGTGTCCACCCTCGGGATCGGCTCGGGCCTGCCGGTCTCGCCCCTGGAACCGGCGGATGAGGCGCGCCAGGCCGTGATTCAGGCGCTGATCGAAGCCGACGCAGGCGCGGGGAGGCGGTCATGACTTCTCGGGAACGGGTGTTGATGGCGCTCAACCACGAGGAGCCGGATCGGGTGCCGCTGTTCCTCGGCACCTCCTCGCCCACCACCATGCTGGGGCCGGCCTACGACAGGCTCAAGGCTCATCTGGGCATCCGGCGCGAAACGCGGCTGCTCAGCAAGATCTACCAATACGCCCAACTCGACGAAGACATCATGGAACGGTTCGGCAGCGATGGCCGGCCGTTGTGCCCCAAGCCCGGCCCGGCCGTGTTGCGGCGCGAGATTTCCGCGGACAAGGTCGTGGACGACTGGGGAGTGACCTGGGAACGGGAACCCGGCTCCCTTTACTACCTGATGACCGGCCATCCCTTGCGCAACGCCACCGCGGATGACCTCGCGAAGTATCCGTGGCCGGATCTGTCGCACCCCGACCGGGTCAACGGACTTGCCGAGGAGGCGCGGCGGCTTCATCAGGATACACCCTACGCGATCGTCGCCCTCGGCTACCTGGCGATCTATGACGTGGGCTTCTTCCTGCGCGGGATGGACCAGTGGCTCATGGACCTGGCCACCGATCCGGAGTTCGCCCACGCGCTCCTGCGGAAGGTCACGGACCTGATGCTGGGCTGGGCCAAGACCTATCTGCAGGCGGTCGGGCCTTACGTTGACCTGATCACGGTCAGCGACGATCTCGGTATGCAGTCGGCCCCCTTTCTGTCGCCGGCGATGTACCGGGAGATGATCAAACCCTATCACGCGGAACTGTGCGCGGCGATCAAGGCTCGCACCAAGGCCCGGATCTTCTTCCACTCCTGTGGCGATGTCTATACGCTGATCCCCGATCTGATCGAAGCCGGGTTCGACGTGCTCAACCCGGTGCAGGTGTCAACCGCCGGCCTGGCCGATACGGCGCGGTTGAAACGCGAGTTCGGCCGGCATCTGACCTTCTGCGGCGGGATTGATACGCACCACGTATTGCCGCGCGGCACGCCCGACGATGTGCGGGCCGAAGTGCGCCGGCGGATCAGGGACTTGGCGCCCGGCGGCGGTTACATTGGCGCGGCCGTACACTGCCTCCAGCCGGATGTGCCGCCGGAGAACGTGCTGGCCATGTGCGAGGCCATTCGCGACTATGGCCGCTATCCCATCCGGTTGTAGAACGGTGAAGCGGGATCGGCGGTCCAGGTCACGCGAACGGAAGGACAAACCAAGGAAGAAGCCAGATAACCAAGGAACAGAACATGACCACGAAGATGACGCTCGCCGAACGTGAGCAAGCCATTGCGCGATTCAACGAACGCCTGGATGCGGCCATGGCCGCCAAGGCGCCCACCAAAACCTGGGTCCGCAAGGCCCTCCGGCGTCAGGGCGCCGACCGATGCCCGGTCCGGCTCAAGCGGCTGTCCCTCGACGTGATCCTCCGGCACGGCGACGCGCTGGCGGACCTGTTCTGCCAATACCCGGACGACGTGGTGGCGACGCAAGCCTATGAGATTTCCATCGGCTGGCAACCCGAGAATGCCCCGCGCCGGATCAAACCCATCCAGGTCTTGACCGAAGACGCTCGTTGGACCGATGAGTGGGGAACCGAGTGGCACCACGCGGCCGCCGGCGTTGGGGCGACACCCGCCGCCGAGCCACTTTCGGACTGGTCCAAACTGGATGACTATCTCGCGAAGAGCCTGCCGGACCCGCGTGTTCCCGGCCGCATGGATGCCGTCCTGCCGTCGCTGCGGCGGCACGGCGACTCGAAGTACTTCATCGGCATGACGCACCTGGCGCTCTTCGAGCGGTTTCATTGTCTCCGCGGCATGGAGAACACCTTTGCCGATTTCTACGAGTACCCGGCCGAAACCGACCGGCTGATTGGCGCGCTCACCGACTACATGGTCGAAATGGCGCGCCGCTGGGGACAACTCGGCAAGGTGGACGCCTGGTTCATCACCGACGACTGGGGAACACAGTCAGCCCTGATGATCTCGCCGGCGCTGTGGCGGAAGTTCTTTGCCGCCCGGTATCGCCGCATCTGCGAGGAAGCGCACCGCTGGAACATGGAGGTGATCTTCCACACCTGCGGCAACGCGACGGAGATCGTCGGCGACCTGATTGATGTCGGCGTGGACGTGGTGGACCCGCTCCAGCCCGAGGCGATGGACATCCCCCGCATCGCCCGCGAGTTTGGCGGCAAGGTGGCGTTCTCGGGCGGAATCAGTGACCAGCACTTGGTTGCCTTCACACCCACCCAGGTCAGGGACCACGTCCGCCGTACCATCGACACTCTCGGCCAGGCCGCCAAGCACGCGTACATCGTGGCGCCGTCGAACGTGCTCCCGCCGGAAATCCCGCTCGCCAACCTCGAGGCGCTGTTCGAGGTCTGTCATAACCAGTAGCCGCAGAACCTAAGTGAAGGTGAACCCATGAAACAGCAACACATCAACCCGGCAACGCGGACTGTCTCACGCGCTGAACTTGCGGCATTCTGCGAGGAAGCCATGCGGCGTTGCGGCATGACGGCGGAGGACGCCCGCATTGGCGCGGACGTGCTCGTCACAACCGATCTCTGGGGCGTGCACAGTCACGGCGTCAAGGTGCTGCGGCAATACCTGAAACGGATGCGCGCCGGCGGCCTGAAGGCGCAAGCCGTGCCGCGGGTCGTGGCCGAAGGGCCGGCCTGGGCCGTGATCGACGGCGACAACGCATTGGCCATGGTTTCATCCTGCAAGGGCATGGAGGCCGCGATCGCCAAGGCGCGGCAGGCCGGCATCGGGTTTGTGAGTGTGCGCAACAGTTGCCACTTCGGTGCGGCCGGTTACTACGCGCAGATGGCCGCCCGGCAGGACATGATCGGGTTGGCCATGAGCAATGCCGACCCCAACATGACGGTCCCCGGCGGCAAGGGCAAGATCATCGGCAACAATCCGATCGCCTACGCAGTACCAACAGGCACGGATACGCCGCTCATGCTCGACATGGCGCTGAGCACCGTGGCCGCCGGCAAGATCAACGCCGCCGCCGAGACCGGCAAACCCATCCCGGACAACTGGATCGCCGACGAAGACGGCATGCCCACCACCAATCCAGCGCTCTACCCGTTGCACGCCTTTCTCATGCCGATGGCCGGCCACAAGGGATACGGCCTGGCCGTGATGGTCGAAGTGCTAAGCGCCATAACCTCAGGCGCGGGCATGCTGGGCGAACTCCGGAGTTGGAACATGGGAGATCCGGCCCATCCCACCGGCCACGGCCACGCATTCCTCGCGATCAACGTCGCCGCCATGGTCCCGCTGCACGAGTTCACAAAGAGAGTGGAAGAGATGGTTCGCCGCATCCGCGGCGCGGCCAAGGCCAAGGGCTCGGACCGCGTCTGGCTGCCGGGCGAGATGGAAGCGGAGCGGATGAAACACAGCCTTGCGCACGGCATGGTCTTGCCGCCCGACGTGCTCGCCAGCCTGCGGGGTCTGGCGGAAGATGTGGGGATGCACACTACTTTGTGATCTTTGTGGTGAATTCCCTCCAGGATGAACACGACAACAACAGAGCAGACCGGTGCGCATGGTCGAGACGGCCCAGGAGGTCATTGGCGACAAACTGCCGCTGTTGGGCGGCGCGATGGGACACGGCCACCCGGCGCGTTCTGGACAAGGCCGCGGCGCTTGAGGCGGCCAAACTCATCCGGCGGATGAACCGGCTTCGCGACGCCCTCATCGTGGCTGGTCCGTGCTGGCTATCCGGTATCAAGCATGGTATTTCGGTCTTGGGCATCGGTTCCGGCCTGCCGGTCTCGCCGCTGGAACCGGCCCCCGCAGCGCGACGGCGCGCGATCGAGAAAATGATAAGATCAGGAGGTCTCCAATGATGACCAGCAAAGAACGATTCACACGGATCTTGCGGCACGAACCGGTCGACCGGGTCGGCCTGTTTGAGGTGTTCTGGCGGGAGACCGCCGAGAAGTGGACCGCCGAAGGTCACATCGAAAAACCAGAAGCCATCAGCGACCACTTCGGCCTGGACGTGCGCCGCACCGGCGGCGAGATCACGCCGGGCAATTACCGGCTCATCAATCTCGTGGCCGATGTCGAATCCGCCGACGAGATCGTCGAGGAGACCGCCACCACGAAACTGGTCCGTGACGGCAACGGCGCCCTGCTGCGCTGGATCAAGAATGGCGCCGGCGCGCCGGAGCATGTCGGGTTTGGCGTCGCCGACCGGCAGGACTGGGAGGCGAAGATCCTGCCCCGGCTGCTCGACGAGACGACGTATGAGAAACGGATCAACTTCGCGGCGTACCGGGAGACGCGGCAGAAATGCGCCCGCGACCAACGGTTTATGACCTGCGGCGTGCTGGGGGCATTCGACACGATGTCGCCTATGTGCGGTCATGAGAACCTGCTGATGGGCATGGCGGCCGATCCCGATTGGGTGCGCCGCATGGCCGACCTTTATTCCAACCTGATGGTGCGCCTGCTGGAAACACTCTTCGCCCGCGAGGGATTGCCCGACGGTCTTTGGGTCTGGGACGACCTCGGCTACAAACACACCCCGTTCATGTCCACGGCCATGTACCGCGAACTGGTCATGCCGGCGCACAAGCGGCTGTTCGATTTCGCCCATAGCCGCGGGTTGCCGGTCGTGCTCCATTGCGACGGGTTTGTCGAGGCGCTGATCCCGTCGCTGATCGAGGCCGGCATCAACTGCCTGCAGCCGATCGAGATCAAGGCCGGCATGGACTTGCTGCGGATCAAGAAGAACTTCGGCGACAAAATCGCCCTGATCGGTGGCATGGACGAGCGGGTCCTGGAGACCAACGACCTCGCCGCCGTGGACCGGATGTTGGCGGACAAACTGCCCGGGGCGATGGCCGGCAGCGGCTACGTGCTCCAGGTGGATCACAGCGTGTCCAATCTGGTCCGCTACGAGACCTACCGGCACTTCGTCGAACGCGGCTTGGAACTGGGCCGGTACAAGCACAACCAGTAATCACCCAGACCAACACCAGAGGAACAGACCATGCCCGACCCGATTGCCCCGACCGACAACGAACTGGCCGCCGCCCAAGCGTGGTGGGATGCCCACTTGGCCGGCGATGCCTGGCCTTTCTCGCTTCAGATTGACGGCGTCCGCGTTGCCAGTTCGACCGGTTGGGCGGTGGAACGTGCGATCCGCGAGCCGGACCCCGACCGCCAGGAGTTGACCTTCACCGCCCGCCACGCCGACCACGGCTTGGCGCTGCGCTGCGTCGCGGTGCGTTATCGCCGGCACCCGGTGGTGGAGTGGACCCTGCACCTGGATCAGTCGGCCTCGGGTCGCAGCCCCATGGTCAGCGAGGTGCTCGGTCTGGACGCCTCCTGGCAACACGGCCAGGACCAGCCCTTCCTGGTCCGCACCTACCAGGGGGATGACCACCTGCAGCGCACCATTTTTCAGCCGCAAGAGCACGCCATGCACAGTGGCCGCCGGTTGAGCATGGCCCCGACATCGAACGCCGGCCAGGAACCGGATGGCCGGTGTTCGAGCGGCGCATTCCCCTACTTCACGATCGAGGAGGCCGGGGTGGGCCGCTACTCGGAACGTCCCCTGGCAAAGGGATTCCATGTAGCCGTCGGTTGGCCGGGGCGCTGGACGGCGAGTCTAAGCCAGGACCGTGACATGCTCACGATCCAAGCCGGCCAGGAGCGAACCCGGTTCCGTCTGGAATCGGGCGAGTCCTACCAAGCACCCCTCATCGCCCTGTGTTTCTTCCAAGGCCCGGACCGCCTGCGGGCCATGAACCTCTGGCGGCGCTGGATGATCGCGCACAACCTGCCGCGCCTGAACGGCGAGTTGCCGCCGCCGATGCTGGAGGCTTCGACCTGCGGGTTCCTCGACGAGATGGGCCGGGCCACCGAGGCCAACCAGATCGAATATATCGACCGGCATCGCCAGGCCGGTTTGCCCATCACCCACTGGTGGATGGATGCCGGCTGGTATCCGTGTTGGCTGGAGTATCGGCAGAAAAACGCCTGGTGGATCACCGGCACCTGGGAGCCGGATCCCAAGCGGTTTCCCAACGGTCTGCGGAGCATTACCGACCATGCGCACCGGCACGACATCGGCGCCATCGTCTGGTTCGAACCGGAGCGGGTCGCGCCCGGAACATGGCTCGCCAAGGAACGGCCACAATGGCTGCTGATGCGGACGCAGACCGCCCTGCCGGGACCGGCCAATTCCTGGGCCAACTTTCAACTCCAGGACGAGAACGGTCTCTTGAACCTCGGCAACGCTGAGGCCCGTGCCTGGCTGATCGAGCGGGTGTCGTCTCTGATTCGCAGCGAGGGCATCGACGTCTACCGGCAGGACTTCAACATCAACCCGCTGACGAACTGGCGCGACAACGACCAACCTGATCGTGAGGGGCTGACCGAGAACCATCACACCGGCGGTTACCTGGAATTCTGGAGCGAACTCCGCCGGCGTTTCCCCGGCCTGTTGCTGGATTCCTGTGCCTCAGGCGGTCGCCGACTCGATTTGGAGACCATGCGCCGCGGCGTGGCCCTGCATCCGACCGACCACGCCTATCACGACTTGGAAGCCAAACAGACCCTGCGCCACAGCCTGTTCGGCTGGTTGCCCTTCTTCGGCGGGCCGGTCCTGCCCATGGACAGGGTGGACGCCTACGCGTTCCGCAGCACCATGGGCCTGAGCACGGTGATCGGGTTCGATCTGCGCCAGCCGCACGACCTGGACCTGCTGCGCAAACTCATGGCGGAATGGCACAAGGTCGCGCCGTGCTACTACGGCGACTTTTACCCGCTGACGTCCTACAGCCTGGCCGATGACGTCTGGATGGCGTGGCAGTTCCACCGGCCGACCGAGAACGACGGCGTGGTGCAGGTCTTCCGTCGTCCCGCCAGTCCGCACGAGTCGGCGGGGTTGCCCCTGCGCGGGATCGACCCGGCCCGGACGTACGAGCTGACCGATTTTGACGAGCCGGCGCCGACCCGCCAGACCGGCGCGGATTTGGCCGCGGGTCTGCGCGTGACCATGCCGAAAGGGCCGTCGTCACGCACGATCTACTACCGCGTCATTGACAAGGAGTGAATGGCTCCGACACGACAAGGATCACGGACGCGATCCGGGACTTCGGGTACACTGCGGCAAAACCGAATGCAGAAAAACATGAGTACGACCAACATGAAATTCCAGAAACTTCAGTTGAACCCAAGCCGTAATCCTGCCGTCCTGGACACCGCGACCTGGGACCGGGCAGCGGCCTGGCGGCAAGTCCAGCGGCTGCGCGCCGCACCCACCGGCAACGCCGGTTCGCTGGTCCGACGCGGAGCGGCGATGTTCCAGCTCGCCCGGTTGCCGGACGGGCAACAGGTGTTCATCGAACTGGGCCATGGCGGAGTCGCTCTCGGCAAACCGCTGGGCGAGTTGACGCTGCCGACCGGTTGCCGACTGGCCGCCTATCCGACCGATGCCGCTGTCCTGGACCGGTATTGCCGGATCCTGGAGCCGCTGAACCGGCCGCGCGCGCTCGGGGCCACGCCCCGGCTCGGCATTGGCACGCGGATGACGACGGCGGTCTGGCCGGGCATGTTTGCGGCCATGGACCGGCACGGGTTCGCCGCCAACACGATCCAGAACTCGGTTCGCGAACTGAACTTCCTCGACGACCTGCTGGCCGCCCGACCCGCTCCGACCAACTACGCCTGCGGGTTCGGCACCATCGAGACCGGGTACACGGGCAGTTCGTGGGAAGGGCTGTGGGTGGCCGGTGTGCTGGCGGCGCTGGAACATCCGCAGCCGTTGCGGTACGGCGCCGATGCCGATCATCTCCAGGTCAAGCGCGGCGCCGAGGGCATGGCCCGGGCCCGGCGCTGGTGCGAGGCGGCCCGGTACTACTCGTTCTACACGCTGGACATGGCCGACATCCTCGACTACGGCGCGCTGGCGGCGCCGCCGGCCCGGGCGGGGGCGTTGTTGCGGCAGCAGATTCGGAGCGACCGGGAACGTCGTCTTGTGCTGGCGTATCATCGCCGGCTGGGCGCGGACGCCGTGGGGCGGTTTGTCGGCAAGTATTGGCCGGCGTTGGCGGCGTTGACGGAACTCAGCGAGTACATCAGCCGACTCAAGGACGGGGCGGCCTTCGACTTGGAGTTCACGATCGACGAGCATCCGCCCGAGGTGGCCGCGTTCGATTGCCTGACCAGCCCGGCGGAATTGCGGTTCGTGCTCGGCGAAATCCGCCGGCGCGGGCTGCCCGTCACCCATGTCGCGCCGAACCTCGGCCAGGAGAAGGGGTGGGATTACCGGTGCCCGGACGGACTGCGGGGACTGGAGAAGCGGTTGCGGGCGCAGTTCAGGGTTGCCGAGGCGTATGGCGTGATGCTGGATGTACACTCCGCCGACGACCTGACCCAGCCCGTCCGGCGCGTGATCCGTCAGGCAACGGGCGGCAAGGTGCACTACAAGATCTCGCCGATGCTCCAGTTGATCTTTGCCGAGACCCTCGCGGATCACCATCCCGAGCTGTTCCGGCAATGGTGGAACGACGCCCTGGCGTACGCCCGCCGCGAGGCGGCGGCCGACTCGCCGTTTGCCGCCGAATGTTTGCGAGCCTATAAGGCCGCGGCAGACAAAACCCCGTCGCGGCATCACCTGGTGTTTCATCACTACAGTTTCGCGTTCGTCGGACGCCGGGATGAACACGGCCGGTTCCTGCACCGTGACAAGTTTTACGGCTTGTCGGCGGGGTTTTATCAGGACTATCATTCACGGCTTACGCGGCGACTCGGCGGATTAGCCAAGGACTTATTCAATAAGGGGACATGAACCATGCAGATCTACCTCGATAGTTGTGACCCCAAAGAAATCCAGACCGCCTGCGACTGGGGCGTGCTGGACGGGGTGACAACCAACCACAGCGTGATGATTAAGGGCGGGCCGGACATGCAGGCCACCTTGCGGCGCGTGGTGGAGGCATCGCCAGGACCGGTCCTGAGCCAGGTCATCGGCTCGGACAACAAGACCGAGATGATGCGGCAGGCCCGGTGGTTGTTCGGATTCTCGGAGAAGATCATCGTAAAACTGCCCGTCAGCCCGGCGGGCTTGCAGGCGTTGCGCGATCTGAAGCGGGAGCGGCCCGACCGCCAGGTCGCCGTCACCGTTGTGGCGTCGGTGGCCCAGGCGTACCTGGCCGGCAAGGTGGGCGCCGATATCGTGGCGCTGTTCAACGGACCGATGGAACTGGAGATCGAGCAAGACGTGGACCTGGTGACCCCCGTGCGGAAGGTCTTCCAGAACTACGGATTCAAGACCAAGATTCTCTCCTGTGGCCGGTTCCCGCGCGCGTTCGGGCAGTTTGCGGCGGCCGGGACCGACATTTGCACGATGAAGTTCGAGTACCTGAAACTGCTCTACGAGCATCCCTACACGGAGAAGCGCATGGCCGGGTTTGCCCGGGACTGGAAAAATACATTCGGCGACAAGACCTGGCCGGGACTGGACGCATGACCCTTCGTCGCTCAACATTGTCGCTACCTTCGTCGAGCATGAAACCAAGCGGCACGGTCGACAAGGGTTGCGACAAAGGTTGCGATGAAGGAGGTGGAGGGCGGTACGGGCTGGCCGGTGGGCTGAGCCCTTCGTCGGTACCTTCGTCGCCACCCTCGTCGGCAG
Source organism: uncultured Verrucomicrobiota bacterium (assembly GCA_964611575.1). Taxonomy (GTDB): domain Bacteria; phylum Verrucomicrobiota; class Kiritimatiellia; order CAIKKV01; family CAITUY01; genus CAITUY01. The sequence continues at coordinate 85 of CAZTAJ010000092.1, read as the reverse complement.
TAGTCGGAACGACCGACCAAGGTTGCGACAAAGGTTGCGATGAAGGTTGCGACGAAGGTTGCGATGAAGGAGGTGGAGGGCGGTA
>CAZTAJ010000091.1:9184-17225 GCA_964611575.1 uncultured Verrucomicrobiota bacterium | reverse complement strand
CAGGCTTTGGGCACAACGGCAGATGAAGTCGTTCGATGGGTCATGGTTACTCCGGTTCTGTGTCGTCGCGTCACAACCGCATAAAAGTAATCGGCGCCGTTCTCCCTACTCCGCCACCCCAACGGCAATGGCCCGGAACTCGTGTTTCTTGACCGTCAGCGGTTCGCTCAGTGCAAATACCTTGATCTTCTCCCGTTCCCCGGCGGCGGCGAACTTCACCGGCGCGCCGGTCTCGGCGTCGAAGGCAACATGGCAGTCGTTGTTCTTGCGCCAGCCGAACAGGTCCGAGGAGAAGGTGACACCGGTCAACGTCTTGTCCGCCTTGCCGGCGTTCAGGAACCAGAGCACGGCGGTCTTGCGCTGCGAGTTGTAGTAGATCGAGCACTTCACATCCGGATCCTTGGTGTCCACCACGGCAATCGGCACATCCCAGTAGCCGGTGAACTGGCAGGCCTTGCCGTCATCAAAGTCCACCTGATAGTTGAGCCAGCGTCGCAACTTCGCGTCCATCCCGCCATTCTGCACGTCATGGGCCAGCAACACGCCCGTAATGCTGCGAATCACCTTCTCGTAGCCGGGATGCTCCTTGGGCGTGCCGGGGTTGATCCACGGTTTGGCCACCAGTTGCATGGTCTTGGTGCACGCCATGGCGCGGAAGGTGTCCAGGCTCATGTGGTCGAGCAGGGTCCAGCCTTCGCCATTGATGTACCAGTCGTTCTCCACCAGCCAGATGACGTCGGAGAACGAGAAGTCCTCGTGCATGTTCGTGAGCCAGCAGGGCCGGCGCATGAGCTGCCAGTTAATCGTGGTCAGCCGCTTCATCATCTGTCGGCGGGAATACTGGTTGAAGACCGTGTCCATCTTGCCGGTCTCGGGATCGTATTCCTTGATCAGGTCGATCGAGCTGTTGTCGAACCAGGTGCCGTTGACCCCCTTTTCGATCAGCTTCTTGTGGTACCAGACAAAGCAGTCGATATAGCTGGGGGTGAACTGGGTGCCGATCACCGTGCATTTGCGATCAGTGTCGAAGAGCACGGAACCGGAGTAGTTCGGCTTGCCCATATCCCCCTTCTCGACATTCCCCTTCCAGTTGGAACGGCCCAGCCATTCTCCGCCAAAGGAATCGAACTCAGCCATTCCGGCGCCGGTAAGCTGCCCGGACCCATAGAGCACGACAGGGTAGTTGTTGAATATCGCCCCACGGCCTATCGCCGTGCCCCAACCGCGCTTGCCGAACCAGTCGCGGGCGAAATCGGTCTGCGGACCGTAGAGCAGGCGCTTGCGCTCCATCTCGTAGGCGGCATCGTCCGGCAAGGCATAGCCGTCCACCGAGTCGCCATAGTACCGGTAGCCGCACGTGTCATGCGCCATCTTCCAGTTGCGGTAGTTGTCCGGCAAGGGCTTGACCGGCGCGGCAAGCAGGGCAAAACGGATCTTGCGCGGCTTGTCGAGCGTAGCGCCCCCGGCGATCATCCGGACGCGCAGGGTCGGCGCGCCGCCCTTGGCATCACGCTCCAACCGCACCGCCGCATCGCCGTCCGCCAACTGCCAGCCTTTGTCGCTCCAGGCGTAGAACCACAACCCGCGCGAACCGGTGCCGACAAAGAGCACCGGCGCAAAGCTCTTCCAGTCCTTGGTCGGAATCCAGCCGTCTTTGAAAGTCGCCAATGAGGTGGACGCCCAGACCGTGCCGGTACCGGCCGGAATGCCGCCGTAGTAACTGCCCACCATGCTGTCGCTGTTGCGGTGGACGTAGAGCGTGTCGAACTCCGCAGGCAGGTCGAGGACGAGGTCGAGATTGTTAATGGTTATTGGTGAATGGTTATTGGTGGAGCCGGCCGTCCCGGCCGGAAGACCGGCGGGGACCGCCGGCTCCAAGGACAGACTCACATCGTACCACCCGTCGTACTCCATCGTTGCCTCGGTCTTGATCGCCATCGGGCCGACCGTTTGCGAACCCCGCACGACCGTCTCATGCCCGGCGGCCTTGACCACTTGGGCGGGTTTGGCAACCGGATCGGCGGAGGGGGCGACGCCATCCACTTCGAACCGGACAGGGGCGCGCAGCATGTGGGACAGATGCGGGCCGTGCCCGATGCGCGACGGCAGGCCATTGGCTCCAATGAAGTAACTGCGGTTCCAGACGCGCAGGACCGGCTGGCCGCTCGCGTCGTTGGTGCCCACGCCGATCGGCTCGTATGGAGGCACCACCTCGTCGCTGATGCCCAGGCGCTCCTTCTCCCAGGGGAACACCTTCCGGACGAAGGCGATCTCCTTGGACTCGATCTTCTTCCTCCCCTCGAAGAGGGTGAAGCGGGCCTTGTAGTCGCCAGCCGGGAGCACGGGCGTCTTGAGGAGCATCGAACCGGCCTTACCAGCGATGCCGAAACGGTCCTTGGCGAGGGCCTTGCCCTTGACGGTCAGAATCTCCACTTCGCAGGAGTCCGCCTTGAGCACCTTTTCGCTGATGCCGAAGAAATCGAGGTCGGCACCGCATTCGGCCACACCGTCGCCGGGGCGGTAGGCGAAGTGGTAGTCCCAGTCGCCCGATTGCGGGCGGCCCTTGAGCCAGGATTCGAGGATGTTCTTGCGATAGGCCTCGGTCAGGCGGGCCAGCGGCATCTTGTTGTAGTAGAGAACGGTGTCGCCGACTTTCACCTCGATGAAGACCGTGTTGCCCGCTTCGTCGATCGGCACACCCGTCTTGGCCAGGCGCAGTGTGGCTTTCCCATTGGCGGTCAGTTCGGCACTCGCCTTCTCGTCGCAAACAGTCTGACCGGCTTTGTTCAGAATCTTCAGCGAACCGCTGATGGCATGCGTCTTGCCGGCGGTATCGCTCAGGTTGAACACGACCTCCGGGTTGCCGTCCATGATGTTGCCGACGCCCGCAAGTTGCACGGCGGGTGCGGCGGGATCAAACGTGACTTCCGGCATGGTGTCCCAACCCATGTAATAACCCGGGCCCCAGGTCAGGAAATACGTGCCATTGCACCAATCGGCGCGGCAGAGCCACATGACCAGCGAGCGGCCATCGAGCTTGTCCAACTTCATCTGGGCCAGCTCGATCGACATCTCCAGATCCCAATAGGTGGGCGTCACGGTGCATTTCGTCTTGCCGCCCGTGCTCCAGAGTTCCTCGGACCCGACCGTGCCGTTGTTGAGCCACTGGTCAGTCATGGCCCCGCGTGGATTGACCAGCATCTTATAGAAACCGAAGCCAGGCGTGTTGGCTTGAGGCCGCGTGTTCTTGTTGATCTGGAACTCGATGTGGTCCTCGCTCAACACACCCCAGAGATAGTCATTCACTTTGCAGCGCGCCTGCGGGTAGGTGCCTTCCTTGTGCGGCGAGTGCATGGCCAGATAGAGGTATTTGTCGTCGTAGCCCAGGTAGAACGTCACCTGCTGGATCGGCGGCGCGATGGTCGGCGTGGAGCCGCCAGCCGCGCAGGCGCTGACCAGAGCGGAAATACCTGCTGCCCCCTGCCACTCGCCCGGCTCCAGTTTACCATCCAGCGTCGGCGCCGTCCTGAGTTTCGGCACGCGCAGTTTCGGGATGTCGGCCGGGGCGGTGGCGGCCCAGGAGGACGCCGCCGCGACCAGCAGAAGGTTGACAATGATCGAGGCCACGGTCCATGTCCTGATTGTACGCATACGCATTTCCTTTATCGGATCGGTTGAGGGAGGGAGGATGCAATAATGTCGGGACGATGCGCAAGCAGGAAGGCCCCACAAAGACGGCGCGGGCGCAAGGCAGTTCTGTGGGTCTTCCTCGCACACGTCGATTTGATTGGAACAGTCGGTCTTGGACAGGATTCACAGGATTGGACGGGATTTGGGTTGCCGTTGCCGACACATGCCCTTCCCTTCCGGCTGCTGCACTGAAATCCTGTAACATCCTGTCAATCCTGTCAAACGATTCCCAGGGTGGACCCACACAGGTGCCTTGCGCCCAACGGCGCGCCACCCCCGTCACACGGCCGGGCCACCGGCCTCGTTGCCGGCAGCCCCCCGGCTCTTCTGGCGTTTGCCGAGGACATCCGCCATCACCGCCAGCAACAGCGCCGCGCCCAGGACGAAATCCACCCAGTTGAGATTCACGCCCAGCAGATTGATGGAACTGATGATGATCGACAGCAGCAGCGTTCCGAGAAACGCGCCGAGAATCGTGCCTTCCCCGCCCTTCAGACTGGCCCCACCAATAATGACCGCCGAGATGACGCGCAGTTCCAGGCCCTTACCGGCGGTTGTGGACGCCGAGCCGAGCCGGGCGGTCATGACCACCCCGGCCAGCGCGGCCAGAAAGCCGATGAGCGCGAAGTTGAACACCGTCATGCGCTTGACGTCGATGCCCGAGAGGATGGCCGCCTTTTCGTTTCCGCCGATGTAATAATTCTGCCGGAAGAAACGGGTCTTGCTGAGCAGGAAGTGGCCGACGGCAACGATGACCAGCGCAATGAGGATGGGAAACTGAATCGCGGCAATCCTGCCCTGCCCGATACAGGTGAACGACTCCGGCAGGTTCGACACGTTCTGTCCCCCTGAAACCACCAGGACCAATCCGCGCAGCAGACTCATCATCCCCAAGGTGGTGATGAACGGGTTGATGCCGATCTCCGTGATGATCAACCCGTTGATCATCCCGATCAACGTGCCCGTCGCCAGCCCGATGCCGATGGCCACCGGCACAGGCAAGCCGCCGGTCACGAACACCGCGGTGACCAGCCCGGACAGCGCGAGCGTCGAACCGACCGAGAGATCGAACGCACCAGCCACCAGCAATACCGTCATGCCCACCGCAATCACGCTCTGGTCCGATACCGACAACAGCACCGCCGAGAGACTCTCTTTCGTCAGGAACTCGGGTGCTGCATACGACAGCCCGATCACGCCCAGGATGACGATGTAAATCAACATGAACTCGCGATGGTCCGTGATGCGCTGGATCGTGCTGATCGCCTTCTTCATGCTTCGCTCTCCTCGTCAGGGATCGCCGACGCCGCTCGCCGCCGCGATAATCTTCTCCTCGGTCGCTTCCGCGGCCGGCCATTCGCAAACCCGCCGGCTATTCCTCATCACCACGATCCGGTCGCTCATTCCCAGAATCTCCGGCAGGTCGGAGGAGATCATGAGGATCCCGACACCCGACGCCGCCAGGTCGCGCAACCGGTGGTAGATCTCGCTGCGCGCGCCGACATCCACCCCGCGGGTCGGCTCATCCACGATCAGGAACTTCGGCTCGACTGCCATCCACAGCGACAGGAGCACCTTCTGCTGGTTGCCGCCGGAGAGGTTGACCACCTTCTGATCGAGGCCCGGGGTCACGATATTGAACTCCGAGACGCACCGGCCCGCAAAGGCATCCGCCGCCACATCGTCCATCAACCCGCGGCGCGAGAAACGGCGAAGGTTGGCGGCGACGCAGTTGGCGCGCACGGCCATGTCGAGGAACAGTCCCTGCTCCTTGCGGTCTTCCGTCATGTACCCGATGCGGTGGGCAATCGCCTCCGCCGGCGAGCGGACGGTCACCGGCCGACCGTCGAGGAACAGACGGCCCGCCGCCTGCGGCTCCGCGCCGAAAATGGCGCGGCCCAGTTCCGTCCGCCCCGAGCCGGCCAGCCCGGCCATCCCAACAATTTCGCCGCGGCGCACCGACAGGCTCACGTCCCCTTCGAGCCGAAAGACCTCCCCGCCCACCCCGCCCTGCCGGCTCCCGAACAGGTCGGTCAGTTCCCGGCCGACCATGCGTCGAATGAGTTCATCTTCCGTCATGTCCCTCGTGTCGCCGGTGTGCACGTGCCGGCCGTCGCGGAGCACCGTAATGCGGTCGGTGATGGCGAACACCTCCGGCAGGTGATGCGACACATAGACCATCGCCAGTCCCTCCGCCTTGAGTCGGCGGATATTGTCGAACAACAGGCTCGTCTCCGGCGCCGTCAGGGACGAGGTCGGTTCGTCGAGGATCAGGATGCGCGGCCGTAGCGAGATGGCCTTCAGGATTTCCACGAGTTGCTGAACGGGCGCCGACAGGCATTTGACCGGCAGGCGCGGATCGAGATCCAGGCGGAATCGACACAGCAACTCCGCCGTCTGCCGGTGCAGGGCCGTCCAATCGATGAGGTTCAGTGCCCGACTGCGCAACGGATGCCGGTCGGCAAAGATATTCTCCGCAATCGAAAGGTTCGGACACAGGCTGCGCTCCTGGAACACCACGCCGATGCCGTGCCGGGCCGCAACGTGCGGGTTGGCAAACCGCACCGGGCAACCCTCGATCCGTATCTCGCCGCTGTCCGGTTGATGCACGCCGGCAAGAATGTTGATCAGTGTGCTCTTGCCGGCGCCATTCTCCCCGATCAAGGCATGGACCTCGCCCGGTCGCAGGTCGAAGCCTACGCCGTCCAAAGCGCGGACGCCCGGGAACGTCTTTACGAGTCCGCGGACGTCAAGGAGCGTGCCGGGAGGAGTCACCATTTACTTCCGAACGAAGGTTTCGTAGTTGGCGCGGTCGATGACGATGACGCCGGTGTCGACCGATGTCGGCACGCCATGAATGCCGGCCTTGGCGTTGTCGGCGGCAATGGCGACCGGATGGTTGGCGAGGTTGAACAGGATCTGCGTGGCATAGAACGGCATCAGCGCCGTCTGCTGCGCCACGGTCGCGTCGATCACGCCCTGCCCGATCAGGCCGAGAATGTCGTTGCCCCGATCCATGGCCACGATCTTCACCTTGCCGGCCAAACCGCGCTCGCGAACGGCGGTGGCCGCGCCGAGGCCGCCGGCCGCCTCGACACAGGCCAGCCCGGCCAGGTCCTTGTGGCGCTCCAGCACCGCGGCGGCCACCTGGGCCGCGATGGTGGGATCGGATTGCGTATCCACCACCTGCACGATCTCAATGCCCGGGAAATCCGCCAGGGCGGTCTTGTAACCGCGGATGCGCTCATCGAGGTTCGACTGACCGGGTTTCGTGAGCAGCGCCACTTTGCCTTTGCCGCCCAGCAGCACTGCAAGCTGCTTGCCGCCCTGGTAGCCGGCCTGGAAGTTGCCGGTGCCCACAAACGCGATGCGCCTGGAGGTCGGCAGGTCGGCGTCCACCGTCACCACCGGAATGCCCTTCGCGACGGCCTTGTCGATGATCGGCACGAGCACATCCTCGAACCCGACGACAACCAGCCCCTTGAGGTTCGGCTTCGCCAGAACCTGTTCCAGGGCGGTGATCATCGCCGTCATGTCGTACTCAGCCGGGCCGATGTAGTCGGTCTGAACGCCGAGCGCCTCACCAGCCAGTTTCATGCCGAGTTTGTGATCGTAGAAGTAGTCGAGCCCGCCCAGGGCCGAGACTTCGACGTAGAGTTGGTCGGCGTAAGCGCGCGATGCGCGGGCATTCCCGGGGCCGGCCGGTCCGCCATCCCTGCCGCGGCTCCTGACGATGCTGGTGGCCACGATCACCGCCGCCAGTACAATGAGGGGAAGGATCAGTTTCTTCATATGGCACATCTCCGTTTAAAGCGGTTCACTCGCCCCGGCGCCCCGGTCCTCACCCAACAATTCTCATTATGACCGACCATGCCCAGTCCGGTTCTTCCGTGTAGGGCCGCCGCTTGCCGGCGTGCCGTCTTTAACGTGCTCCCTTTCAGTATGTTACGGCGCGCCGGCAAGCGGCGGCCCTACGAGAATCGAACAGCCGTTCGGACTTTCTTGCGCGATAATGAGAATTGCCGGTCTTTACCACACTTTCAGAACACGCGCGCCCTTGTCGGGGTTTTCGAAAGGACCGGGCGTGGGATTTTGCGCATTGCGCTTCTTGCCGAAATAATCCGTATCCACGGTCAACGGCGAGCCGTCGGGATTCTCATAGGGAAGCTTGGTAATCGCGGTATTTCCGAGCACCGCGGTGGTGACGAGGCCGGCGCCCGCCGATTTCAGTTCCGGTCCCACCGTGATGTGGAGCAGGACCCCGTCGCCTTCTTCCACGACTTTGACCTTCGGATCGACCGCCGCAAAAACGGACGCATTCGTTTCCGGAGCATATGGCCGCGCCCCGTTG
>CAZTAJ010000091.1:0-9084 GCA_964611575.1 uncultured Verrucomicrobiota bacterium | reverse complement strand
TCCGGACAGGAGTCGATCTTCCCGGCCATCAGGTTGTGCACATAGGCGCCCCCCTGAGACTGGTCAAGCATGCACGCCCCGGACAGGAAGACATTGTTGTCCACCAGGAACGGCCCGTGATTCATCTCAACCACCAGGTCATAGTCGCTGTTGTCGTAACACAGGTTGCCGGTGATCCGGGTCCCCTGGGTCATCCAGTCCAGCCAGAACCCGAAATAGGCATTGTGGATGCGGTTGTTCTTGAGCAGCACATCGATGGCGCCATGGATCTTGATGCCGGCCATTTCATAACCGCCGATCTGGCGCTTGGCATGGATGTTGTAGATGTGGTTCCCCGAGATCTCGCTGAAGATCGCCCCCAGGCTGCCGCAGATGCCGGTCTGGTCGCAGTCGGAAATCGTGTTGTTCCGGACGATGTGATGCCCGATGGTCGCCTTATTCCACCCGTTTGAGAGGGCCCGGTTGATGGTCTGGATGTAGCCCCCGGCGGAATTGGCGGACTTGTTGTCCCACTCATCGCCGTATTTTCCGAGCGTGACGCCGGAACAGCGCGAGTCGCTGATGACGTTGTTCTCGATGATCCACCCTTTGCTCCAGTGCGTCCCGATCAAGCCGACCTGCTCCGCCGTGGGCGGCGCCCACTGGGTGGCCGCATGCCGCATCGTGAACCCGCGAACGGTGATGTAGTTGATCCCGGGTTTGTCCGGGTAAAACACCGCCCGCCGCACGTTGATCTCCACCAGGTTTTCGTTGGGATTCTTGTCATGGAACTGGGCGTAGATGTAGGTGTTGGTTCCGTCGTTGTTGCAGATCCAAGAGTATTTGGCGCCCTCCTTGTCGCGCGTGAAGGAGTTGTGATGCGGAATCCACGCTCCGGGCAGCACAAACTGCATGAGGTTGACCTCGTACATGGCCTTGCCGTTGAGGTACACCTCGCCCGTGTGGAGCTTGGCGCCGTTGCTCAACCAGTCCCCGGTGATTACATCCTGGTAGGGGTTGTAGGCGCCGAAGAACGTGTTCGGGATGGTCGCCTTCCAGAGGCCGGCGATCGGTTTGAGCGGCTTGCCGTCTTTCGTCACGCTGTTGGTGTTTTCAAAAAAGTGAATCCCCCCATGCTCATGCTGTCCGCCTTCCATGATCGGCATCCAAGTCTTCACGACTTCCGACCCCTTGATTTCGACCTGCTCGCCCGGCGCGGCCTGATAGACGATGCGCCGCGTGTCGCTCTCGCCTCCGCGCGGCGGGTTAATCCGTTCCCGATAGGTTCCGGCATGTACCGTGATCACGTCGCCCGGTTGGGCCACCTGCGCCGCGGCGGAGATGGTCTTCTTGGGACGCGACGCCGTGCCGTCATTGCTGTCGTTGCCCTGAACCGCCACATGCAGTTCCCGGCCCGCACCCGGCTTGTTCGCCGCGCCAACGGCCCGGTCCCCCGACAGGACAGCCGCGATCACCCCGCACACGATTGCCCCTGTCCAGAGTGCGCTCATTCTCATCGATAGTTGGTGCATCATTCGTGTTCCTCTATCTGGCAGACATCGCTCAATACCGGTCAAAACACACGAGGCGCTTCTGGCCGGGTTTGAGCGTGCCGACCAGCAATCCAAGACCGCCATCGTAACTCAGGGCGTCACCGCCCAGGACGAACTTGAACGCGTCCTTCGTCGGATCGAGTATCGCGTTCCGCGCGGTGCTGGGCCCTGCCAACCGATAGATCTGCACAAAATCGCAGAACAGCTTGTCCGGCGTAACCTGCAGGCTGAGTTTGGCAATGTCCAGCTTGACCTGCGCCGCCACAGGCTTGTCGGTCGGGTTTTCCAGCAACAGCATCACGCTGCCCGCCCGCTTCCAGGCCGACATCTTGAGGCCGCCCTCCACGCCCGTCACCAAACCGGACGCCACCGGCGCGGCGTCGGCGATGCCCCAATCGAGTGCCGGCACGCGCAACTCACCGGCCAGCGCCTCTTTCCACGCCGCATCCTCAACCGGTTTCGCATCCCACGTGATCACCAGGTAGCGCTGGTCATGGTACTGGATGTCGAACCCCGTCAGCTTCCCTGTGCGCAGATCCAGTGTCGGCTGGATGTCCGTCCGGAATTTCTCAATCTTCTTGGGATCCCACTGGTTGGGCGTCCCGGCCAGATCCTGGTACCACTTGAGATGACTGAGGTAGCGCTCGGGCAGGAGCCGATCCGAAAGCAGTTCCTTCACGCGCACGCGCTCCGCCCCGACGCCGGCGGGCCCGCCCTCCGTAGCCGTGGCAAAGGAGGGAATGCCCAGCACTTGAAGATCCAACGTCATTTCGACGGACCGGGCTCTTTCAGCCCCTTCCGGATCGGGCCCGTAGTTCATGATTTCCAGAACGGCCGAACCCGCCTGCCCCCCGCCCGGTTGGGAGGGGCGTTTCCAGATCGAGCAGATCAGCCCCTTGCCGATCTTCTTGACGACCTCCTGGTTGCGCCAGTACGGCACGAACTCGATATCCTCGCGTTCAATCCCCCAGTTGCGGAAGGCAGGGTCCTCAAAGGGATATCCCCCGGCAGAGCCGCCAGAATCGTGCATGGCCGCCCAGTTCGGATTCATCTGGCCCAGATGGCTGATATTGCAGCCGAAGTTCTCGGGGCAGGAGAGTGCGATCATGCGGTTCATCGGGTAGACCGTGATCGGATCCACCATCGGGAACTCGCTGTCCACAATGGACTGGCTGAAAGGGAGCGCGATCAACGGGATCGTCTGCGTCGCATGCCCGCTGATCCCGTTGGGGTAGAAGCCCTGCTCCTGCATGAGCGCGTCGGCGCGCATATACCACTGCCTCAGGGTCGCATCCGTGCCCGAGGGCTGGATGCGCCCGTCGGGCAGGAGGTAGCCGAAACCGGCCAGCACATCCCGCGAGATCTTCCCGCACATGGAAATATCATAATAGAAGTGTCGGCAACCGCCTTCCGTCACCTGCCGGTACTGGAGGTGCATCATGTAGTCCTGATACGACTTATTCAGCGATTCACCCATATCCGCCGCAATCCAGTCAGCCCCGAAATACCCATACAGGCCCGGCTCGACCGTCTTGTTCATGTAGCCGCGCAAGGCGATACCGTTGGCGATGAAGCCGGTGTTGAACGCGCCGGGAGTATTGATGGCGCTCTTCTTGATCCCATCGGCTTGCTCCTTGCAATAGGCGTAGTACTCCGGCCAGCGTTTCTTGTCGGGGAACGGCGGGCTGAGGATGGAGAAGAAGTTTTCCTGGGTGTCCCAGTTGACCTTGTACTTGCCGCCGCTGAACCCGTCGCTGTATGAGGTCTGGTTGATCCGCCACCCTTTGGTCAGCTTGCGGAACGGGCTGGCATTGTAACTGAATTTGATCGTGCGCGGCTTGGCCAGTTCAAAGGCCGGCCGCCCCGGAACCGTGCCGATGATGTTGTTGCGGATCACCGTCGTGGTCCCGTTGCGCACCACTTCATGGGCCGGCACCGAGTCATCCGGCACCCACCCTTCGTCGGAGTTGGCCCACCAGAACAGGCCGCGTTTCTCCGTGCCGACCCAGAGATTCTGGTAGAAATTGCCCACCGTCATGCCGCTGCCGGAAAGGCCAATATCCTTGAGGGTGCTCCACACCACGCCCTTGCCCGACGGGATGGCGTCGATGAAGCGCGCGGAGTAGTTGCCGCCCACCCCCATGCAGGCCAGATAATTGTTCCAGGTATCGTCCACCAGCCATTCGATGCGCAGCGACTGGACAAGCACGGCGGGGACCGCCGTCTTCGCCACGTCGGCGTCCGTGGAGCCGGCCGTCCCGGCCGGCCGGGGAACGGCGGGGACCGCCGTCTCCATGCCCTTGGGCCCATACGTCAGTTCCAGGCTGACCAGGCCGTCCTGCTCGATCTTGCCTTTGGCGGAGAATCGCACGCCGGCCACTTCGACCGGCGCGCCTTCGAAGGAACAGCGCCAGTCTCTCTTCTCGGTAAAGGTCACGCCGGGCTTGGTCGGCACCACATACTCGCGGCCATCCACCACCAGCACGATGCGGGCGGGCGCGGTCAGCACCGGACCGCCGTTCGCCGTGATTTGCAGGGGCAGGCCGAGGTTGTCGAATTCATAGGCGCGGCGGGTGACCGTCACCGTATTGCCCTTGGCGCGCAACGCCTCGAACGGTTTGAGCAGTTGCTCCGGATTGCCGTAGGTTTTGCCCCACCATTCGGGGAATAACTTCGCCTCGTCCTTCTTCTCGATCTCGGTTGTGCGCGTCAGCGCCGCCTTCCCGGCCTTATCGAGCAGGGACACCGTCACGGTGTACTTGCCCGGCTGCAGCGCCGGCAACTGCGTCAGCCCCTGGTACTTGTCGTACACCAACTGCTCCAGCCGACCCTTGGCCACCACCGTTTCGCCCTGTGTGACCGCCCACTCCGCGCCGCCCAGTTCCGCCGCCGGCCGCCTGGCATCCAGCGTGTCGGCCTCGACCCACATGGCATACGACATCGGGTTGAAGCGCACGGACATGTTGAAGTCCACGGGGTTTGCCGTGTACTCCAGGTATTTCTTCTCCGCATCCTTGCGGAAGACCAGGTGCTGGCTGATGACGGGCTTCGCATCAGGCTGGTCGGCCGGCGTCAAGCGCAGATCGAGCACGCCCTGCATCTGGTTGAATTTGGGATGTCCCTCAATGCGGTAGTCGAAGCCGGGAAAGGCCTTGTCCACGTCGAACCGCACCATGCCGCCGGCGGGGATCTCGAGAATGCGTTCCTCGTTGACGCCGAGATTGGTGACGGCCTTGTTCTCGACGAGGCCCTCGTTGCTAATCCGCAGGACCGCCTTGACCCGCGCGGGTTTGGCGGACGGATTGTAGACCGCGGTCTTGAGAGCGACTTTCTCGTCGTGCAGCCCGGTGAGTTCCTCAATCTGGGCATACGGCTGGGCATCGGTCAACACACCGCGGGGGTAACCCGCCGATTCCAGGTAACCCGAGGCGGTGGGCACCGACGTCCAGACCCAGATGGGATTCTTGCCGTCGTGGGCGAGCAGGATCCTGACCAGATCGCCGACCTTGTTGGGCACCGGCATCTCGAGGTCGGTCAAATCCATCGCCACTTCCATTTCCCACCACTGCGCGCCATCCCTCTCGTACATCCGGTTGGCGATCTTCATGTCAGGACGCCAGTTGTAGAGATACTGGCCGATGGAGGGGTACATCTTCATGTACTCGCCGGACCCGACATAGTTGAGAATGAACTTGAAGAAACTGGCCGCTTCGCCCGGCTTCTGGTTCCGGTTCTCCATCGAGAGGCCAAACTCGAAGGCATCGTCAAACACCGTGCCGGTGGTGTACTTCTCGCGCCGGCTCTTCCCGAGAATATGGCCCTTCATCACATGCGCGCGTCCGGCGATGTAGAGATGCTTAGCGTCCCACGCCACCCAGAAAGCGTGAGGTCGGTCATAGAAGGTACAGCTTCCGGCCCAGGCCATGCCCCGAATCTGCATGGCCGTTTTCCACTCGCCCGGATCGATCGTGCCGTCGATTGTCGGCGGCGCGGCCATCCTGGGAATGTTGAACGAAGGAATATCCTTCTCGGCAAACCCCAATCGCGCGCCTTGTCCCTGCGCTTGAAACGCCAGTCCCATCGCCACCAGTATGGCCATTGTGGCCGTAATCGTTCTCATCTTCTCATCTCCCGTGGGTTAGACCCGGCCGTCCCAGCGGCCGGCAATCAGTCGGCGCGTGCCGTCCGGCAGCACCAGCGTTGCCGCCATCGCGTCGGGCACGTCGAGCGCCAGAGCATATCCCAATGCATCCTTGCGCGCAACGAACCGAATGTCGCCGCGAGGTGTGCGGACTGTCAGGGCGAGATCCCCAATGTCCGCCAGTTGCGGCCGGATGTCGCACGTCGCGAAACCGGGGCCCGTCGGCACGATGCCGGCCAGGCACTGGTAGAGCATGACCAGCGGCGCCAGCGGGCAATGGCTGAACTCGTTGGTGGAGTCCGGCCGCGGTTTCCAAATCTCCTGAAGGGTGTTGTTGAGGAGCACGGACGGCATGGCCGCCCACTGGCTGCGCAACTCTCGGACGATCACATCGGTGCGCCCGCCTTTGGCCAGCGCCCAATAGCGCCAGACCGCATTGGCCGGGTAGGAGAGACCCAGTTCCTCGGGGCATTCGGCCAGCGCCCGCAACGCCGCCGCCGTGTCGCCGCCCGGACACTGATCGAAGAGGATGGAGGTCGCCAGCGAGCGGTCGCATAGCCGGTCATCGCCAACCACGAACACGCGCCTTTGTTTGTCCCAGAACCGCGCCACGGTCGCCGCTTCAAGCTCTCGTCCAAACTGGCGGTAAGGCGCGGGGTCGTCGCCGAACAACTCGGCGATTTTCGCCAACGCGTGCTGGAACATCGCCGCCGTGTAGAGATTGAACGCGCACTGCTTGTGGCTTTGCTTTCGGTGGGCGGTAAAGTCCATCCACACCATGGGGACGCCCACATCCTCCACCGGCAACAAGCCGTCATCCCGGCGCAACCGTTCGAGATAGGCGGCAAACTTCCGCAAACGCGGATAGGGTTCGCTCAGCGCCGCGCGGTCGCCCGTTTGCAGGTAATGATGCCAGCAATCCAAGTTGAATTGGATCCCGTGATCGAGGATCGGCCCCCACCCCGTTGCCCCGACCTGCCGCTGCATCATGCGCGCCAGCCGGTCATAGCCCGGCCAGCAATCCAGGAAGTAGCCATCCAACGTCATTCCCTGGCTGTAGGTCTTGAGATAGCGGGCGGGCAGGCGCGTTTCTCCAAAGGCGTAGCGGATGGCATGAAGCTGATGCCCGCAGTCGCCGCTATACTGCTGCCGCTCCCGGCCCATGCCGTCCACCACGGTTTCCTGGGCGCTGTTGAACAGCGTGTTGACGCTCGCGTCGAAAAGCCGCTGCAAAGCCGGTTCCGCGCATGCGATCTGCGGCGTGTTCGGCCAGGCGTACATTCGCCGCCGCACGCCGACGTCGCGAATCGTGACCGATCGGGAAGCGTTGTGCACATGGAGCTGCAACCACAAGAACGACTCGAAATCAAACGTCTCGAACGTGTTGACGCCTTCCTTGCAAACGAAGCGCGTCCACTGGAAATAGTGCGTGTCCAGCCAGAGCGGCCCATCAACCGGATCGTGCGATTCCTGCACCATGAGTTCCACGATCGTTCCTTCCGCCGCCTCGATGGTGAACCGCGGGAACCCGACGATTTCCTCGGGCATGAGGTAGGTAAAGTAGAATCCTTCATTAGCCCCCGGAACCGCGTATAACACCCCGGCCTCGCGGGCGATGTCGAAGCTCCCCGGTATCCGCGATTCGAACCAGTCGTCCGGATCGCGCTTCCACTTGACCCGCCCGGACTCAATGGGCTTTGCAGATATTAGCGACTCGCGCAGGAGCGGAATCTCTCGCGACCGGATTTCAGGCATATTAGTGGCATGGATCGGATCGCCCGGGAATGAGTCCGCTCGCAGAAAGACTTCGGGACCGCCCGCAAAGATCGCCGGCGTTTTGGCATCGCCTCCCAACTCCCATGCAGGCAGCCATCTGTTATCGGGGTGATAGTTTGGCGTATCCCATCCATAGGGATGAAGCCGGGCATCGAACTGCTCCTGCAACGCGCGCAGAAACCATCGCTTCGGCAAGCCGGGCTGGTGGGCCCGATCCAGGAACGTGCCCCAGGCCGCATCCGTCACCACCGTCTCCCCGTCTATATCGAACCGCGCGATCAGCCCCGGCGAACCCATGGCCCATGTGCCGTCGCCCTGTCCGAAGTAGCAGACTTCGACGCCGATGACATTTAAACCCGTTTGTAAAAACGGTGCCAGGTCAACCGGGTCGGCCTCCGGCCAGCGCGGGTCGGCCGGCGCCGGCCCCCACTGCACGCGCCGGCCATTCACGGTCAGCTTGTAACGGCTGTCGGCCAGAATCCAGCCGGTCGCGTGCCGGGGCGCTTCGGCAAGTTTCAGTTCCCGGCGAAACAACACAAACGTGTTGGGCAGGCAGCGTTGTGACGGCAACCAGATCCATTTGGCGGGTGATAGGTTCATCGGTGGTGGACTGACTTTGTAAAGTGTCATGGTTTTCTCAACCGAAAGATGCACGAGTACGGGACGCGCAACGCCTGCTCGGCCTGCGCCAACGGCAACTCACGGCGCCCGCGCTCGGTGATGCTCGGTTCCTCGAACGCGTCCACGCTGAAACCGGCGCCGGCGAACGTCTCCCAGTAGTCACGCAACGGCCGGTGGAAACTCAATACGGGATCGAAGTTCGCCCATTGACTCAGGTACGCCCCGCGGTGGAAGTAGGCATCGACGCGGAATGCCGTCCAGTCCTCACGCCGCGGCGAATCCGGCGCGGGCGTGACCCAGCCCATCGGACCACAGGCGAATGACGGATGACTGATCACCACCACGAAGATTCCGCCCGGCTGCAAGACGCGAAAGACGTTCCGCACGGCCGCCGCGTAATCGCGAACGTCCATCAACACGTAGTTGCTGACCGCTTTGTCGAACGATCCCGCCGGGAATAGATCCGCCGTCGTGACCGAGGCGTGACGATAGGTGATACCCAGCGGGTCATCCGCTTCGCGTCGGTTTGCGATCCGGCAGAACTCATCCGACAACTCCACGCCGGTCATAATCGCCCCGGCCCGCGCCAGTTTCCGGCAGAGATAGCCGTTACCGCTGCCGACATCCAGCACGCGCAACCCGCGCACCTCGCCCAACAATGCCAGCATCGGCTCGTCGCTCTGGTAACGCCGGTTCCGGTCGCCATCCGCATCGTACCCGGCATCCCAGCGCTCGGCGTTCGCGTTCCAATTCGCCTGCACGTCGGCATCCGTGAACTCCTGGAAGGAACGCCACTGCCCCGGTCTTTCGGGGTACCGGGTCAACCACTGCTCCTCCGAGCGCCCGGGCAAATCGGCCGACACCTCGCCGACGAACTCCATCCGATCCAACCCCGGCACCCATTCCCCCGACCAGGGCGACTGGAACTCGAAATAGTATTTCCAAGCCCAGAAAGAGGCCACGACCTCGCGCTTGCCGGTGGCGCACCGTGCGCAGAAGCACTTCCCCGCCTTC
>CAZTAJ010000090.1:0-17406 GCA_964611575.1 uncultured Verrucomicrobiota bacterium | reverse complement strand
CCCGCAAGCTGGTGGGCGCGGTCGACTATGCCGATACCGCCAATTGCCTCTTCACCGGCTACTGGCGCAGCGAGGCGGCGGTCCAACCGGCCGGCAAGGGCGTGAAGGCCAGTTTCTACGGTAATGCCAACACCAAGTCGGCGGTCATTCTCTTCTTCAATACCGACTCCGGGGATCAGTACCTCGGCGGTACCACGTTCGATATCAACCAACTGATCGACCCGCGGGCGAAGCTGGAGCCCAGCCGGGTCTACGACCTGGAGACCGGCAAGGATGTGGCGGTCGTCTTCGAGAACGGTCGTTTCAGAATCAGCGAGCCCTGTCTCTGCCCCTGGAGCGAATACCGGCTGCTCGCGGTCGAGGCGAAGTGATGGACGACTGTGCTACTCCGAACAGGATACAAAATGGCTGCTCCTGGTAGAGCCGGCTTTACGCCGGCTATGGCCGGGATAAACCCGGCCCTACCCCTGGAAAACCGCACCTGAGATACTTGCTCATTTGCGAGACAGAACACGGGTGTCTCGCAGAGACGTTAAGAGGGAAATATCATGCAGAAGCATCTGGGGATCGTTTTGGCCATGCTGTCGCTCAGTGCGGCGGTCTTTGCCGCGCAGGAAGGCGAGTATTTCCGCGAGGACCAGAACATCCCCGCGGCGGAGCGTGGCCCCGGTCAGATCGCCGGGTTGTTGTTCTGGTTGCGTAGCGACACGGGCCTTGCGGTGGATACCAACGGCGCGGTCCAGGCCTGGGCCGATTCGGCCGGGCGGGGGAGCAACTTCACCGCCCTGGCGAATGCCGCCATCCCGGCCAAGCGTGTCGAGCAGGTCCTGGCCGGGAAGCCGGCCGTGGCCTTTGCCTTTGCCCAGAATCGCGCCGGCGGGTTGCGCAGCGCCCCGGTGGGCATCGACCCCGCGAAAGGGATGACCCTGTTCGTGCTGGCGCGCGTCTCGGCGCCGGATCTCGGCACGTTGCTGGCCTACGGCAACACCTACAAGACGGCCGGTTCGCTGGGCATTTCCCTCACGGGGATGACCTCCTACAAACGCGCCGTGCTGCAAGCCCACACGGGCGACGGCCGTCCGGCGCTGGAATCGTCCGCGGGCAATGTTTTCGGCAAGGGGTTTGTCCTCGCCGCCACCCGGTTCGATCCGGCGACCGGTGAGCAGACGCTTTACGAGAACGGGTTTGAGGTCGGGCGCGTCCGGCGCACCGAGCCGCTGGCGGCAGCCCACCCGTTCGCGGTGGGAATGTCGGCGGGCAACGGCTGGAGTTTCAGCGGCGAGGTCCTGGCCTCGCTGGCCTATAACCGGGCGCTCAGTGACGACGAACGGCGCTCCGTTCAGCGCCATCTCTTCGCCGAATACGGGCTGGGCGGGAGCGCGGTCAGCGCGATGGCGCCGCTGCTGCCTTACGCCTATTACCCGTCCCGCAACCAGATGGAGGTGGCCGTCGAACTGAGTCCGGCTCTATTGGCCAAGGCGTGCGGCGGCGACGCGGCGGCCCCGGCGCCGAAGGAGGTCCGGGTGCGTGTCCTGGATGCCGGGAGCGGCAAGGAACTCGCCACCGGCGCCGTGCCGCTGGACGGCCAGGCGCGCGGCCAGGCGACCTTCGGCGTTCCGGATTTCCCGGACGGCGAGTACGCCGTGGAGTACGTCATCGGCAAGCATGTCGAGCGGTCGCCCAAGACGTTCACGCGCACCCATTTCCCCTTTGAGAAGACCGCCCATGGGGAAAGCCACGAGGTTTATCCGCCCTTCACGCCGGTCCAGGTGGAAGGACGCAAGGTGTCCGTGGTCGGCCGGACCTACACCGTGAACGCGCTGGGCTTGTTCGACAGCGTGGTCAGCCAGGGCCGCGAACTGCTGGCCGCCCCCATGCGGCTGGTGGCCGAGACCGCGGACGGGAAGCGGGTGGAATGGAAGAGCGGCGGCGGCTGGTTGTCCAGCGGAGTGAAGGGGAAGGCGCTCCATCCCGATGAGGCCGTGTTCGAGACGGAGACCCAGGGGCCAGGGTTCAGGGTTCAGGGTTCAGTATCCGTACAAGAAGACGGGTGTGCGAAAATCGCGCTCACTCTAAACCCTGAACCCCGAACCCTGAACCCTGCGATTGCCCGCCTGTGGCTGGAAATCCCCATCAAGGATTCGGAGGCGCCGCTTTTCCACTACATTGCCGACAACGGCATGCGTTTCAACTACGCCGGGACGACCCCGCGCGGCGGGAAGATTGAATGGTATACCGAGAAGTGGGATGGCTGGGTGCCGCAGCGGTGGCGGGTGGTCGAGCCCGGGTCCAGCGACGGCGTCATCTGGACCTCGTCCGATGCGCGGCAGCACGGCAACGTGCATCGCTGGGACCACCGCCCCTTCGTGCCGTATATCTGGCTGGGCGCCGAAGAGCGCGGGTTGGCGTTCTTCATGGAGAGCGAGAAGGGGTTCGCCACCGACTACCGGGCCCCGTTGCAGAAGGTCATCCGCCAGGGCGATCAGGTCATCGTGCGCGTCGAGATCTTCCAGCAACCGGTGACGTTGACCGGGCCGCGTACGATCACCTTCGGGCTGATGGCCAGTCCCGGCAAGCCGATGGAAAAGGAATTCCGTACGCGTCCCTTTGCCAGCGGCGTCGGGCCGGTCTCCTGCTGGGGCGGCTGGCAATGCTCGAGCAAGTACCCGGACAACCGGGATTGGAGCATCGTCGACAAGATCCAGGAGATCCGCAAGCGGGGGAAGATGACGCCGGAAGACCACGCCTGGCTCAAGACCAAGTATGACGAGGTCAAGGCGCGCTGGCCTGAGCGCAAGATCAACGGCTCGACCGACTGGCTTTGGCTGACCAAGCACTTCGCGGAACGCGCCGCCGATCGGGGACGTAACCACAGCGGCATCTACTTCGAGGAGCACGCCACCGATCCGCTCCTGCCCGAGTGGCAGGTGTTCCAGGACGAGTGGGCCAGCGCCGAATTCAGCCGCTTCCGCGACAAGCCCGCCAACTGGGGCGTCTTTTCGCCCAGCTACCACGACTTTGTGCTGTATATGGCCAATGAATGGATGAAGCGCGGAGTCAGCCTGTATTTCGACAACACCAATCCGAAGCGTTGTTACAACGAACGGTTCGGGCCGGCTTATCGGACCCCGGACGGGTCACTGGTGTACGGCATCAGCCTCTTCGGCCAGCGCGAGTACTATCGGCGCATCTACAAGCTGCTCAGCCAGTGGAATGCGCGCGGCGGCGAATACCCGATCGACTTCACCCTGCACATCACCAGCACCCAGACGCTGCCGTTCAACACCTGGGCTACCGCCACGCTTGACCTCGAACAGCGCGCCCGGACGGAAGACCCCGAAAAAGTGCCACCGGAAGTCAGCATCGAGGGGAAGAAGGGCGGCTATCAGTTGCCGTGGCCGCCGGACTACACCCGTACGGTCACCTTCGGGCGGCAGGTCGGCGTCATCCCGACGGCGCTCGATTTCGTCAGCGGCCACGGCCGGCATGAAGCGGGGACATACCCCCCCGAGATCATGCTGCGCGACTGGGCGATGCGGCGGATTCACGACATCCGCCCCGGCGCCGACTACATGAAGAGCGCCGCCCTGGCCCGCGAGTATGAGGCGATCCTCCAGGCGTTCGGCTATGGTTCGACGGCGCTCACCACAGGTGGCCAGCCGGTCGTCACTGTGCATAATTACTGGGAGGAAAAGCCCTTTGTGACCGTCGGCGACGACCGGGTCAAGTGGCTGGCGCTTACAAGGGTTCCCGCCTCCGCGCTCGGAGCTACGGCGGGCAAGCAGGGTTCGGGGTTCAGGGTTCAGGAGAAGGCCGACAAGTCTGGTCATCTGCCTGGGGTGAATCCCGAAATCACGGCCACGTCAAGTGTCCCGCCCGCATTCGCCGCATTGGTTCCTGAACCCCGAACCCTGAACCCTGAACCCTCCTCCGGCCTGCTGCTGCTTCAAAGCTACAGTCGCACGGATGCGATCACCGCCCCGGTGACATTCCCCGGCGCGGCTGAACTCATGGACGTTCA
The DNA here is from genome assembly GCA_964611575.1 of uncultured Verrucomicrobiota bacterium. Lineage (GTDB taxonomy): Bacteria > Verrucomicrobiota > Kiritimatiellia > CAIKKV01 > CAITUY01 > CAITUY01. The sequence goes on along the minus strand of CAZTAJ010000090.1, from coordinate 13,385 downwards.
AACGAAGGAGATCATCCCCGCGCCGGGTGGCCAGGCCCGGATCGCCATGCCCGCCAACTTCGGCACCCGCCTGTTCCGGGTCGGGCGCGAGGCCGGCGTCTTTGTGAAGAAGTGACGCAATAAAGTGCGGATATGCGACGCATTTGCGTCGCATCTTGTTGGGAGGGACGGCGTGTCGCCGTCCGCGGCGCGCAGCATGCGCGCCCTCCCATTGGGTTGCGGGCGATAGCCCGCCTTGAGAGACAGAATTCAGGAGTCAGTAGTCAGAATGGAGCAGGTGAATTGAATCGAGACCGCATGGCCGTCCGGCTTGAGCAGGCGTTTGCCAACCCCAGGCAGAAGTTCTGTTTCTATTCCGCCAACGGCGCGGAAACCGGCAGCGCCCGCCTCAATGCCATGCCGCTCTGGGACTGGACGCCCTACCGCACGCATGGCGGCGGGGGCAGCACCTGCATCGTGCCACTCGCTTTCGGCTGTCCGCCGATCGATATCGGCGAAGGCAAGGAATGGGTGAAGCCGCTGATCACCGACCCGGCGCAGGTGCGGGGTCTGCGGATTCCCGATCCCCGGCGCGGACGGACGGGGGAGGTCATCCAGCGGACCGCCGAACTGGCGCGGACCGTGCCGACGGGTGACCGGGTGCGCAATCCCGACATTCAATCGCCGCTGGGAATCGCCGAACTGATGTGGGACGAATCCTTCTACACGGCCTTGATCGAGGCCCCGGATGCGGTCCATGAACTGGTGGATAAGATCACCACCTTTCAGATCGAGTACATCCGCGCCGTCCAGCAGGCGGCCGGCGACCGGTACAATCCCTGCGGGTTCCCCCTGATCTGGGCGTCCGGCCCCGGCACCATGGTGGCCGACGACACCCTGAGCCTGATCTCGCCTGCCATGCACGCCGAGTTCAGCCTGCCATATGTCAACCGCATCGCCGAGGCCGTCGGGCCGCTCTACTACCACTCCTGCACCTGGCGCGCGCCGTATTTCGACAACCTCCGGAAGATCAAGAACGTCCGCGCGTTCAACTGGAATCCCGGCAATTCCGACGATCCCGCCGCCCTGATCCGCGAGTTCAGCGGCTCGGCCGTGCTGGCCCTGCACCTGTGTCTGGACATGCACCAGGACAACGATGTGCGGAAACTGGGGCGCAACTTCGCCGATGAAGCCGAGTTTTTCGCCTATTGCCTGGATTCCATGACCGACGAGTCCTGCCTCTACTGGTGGTTCAGTAATATCCGCCAGAAGGGGCCGGTCATGGAGAAGATCTACGATCTGCTGCATGAACGGGGCTATACTCCCCAGGCGGCGGGCGGCGACTAGAACCAGAAGACAGAATTCAGGAGTCAGAAGTCAGGAGTTAGAATAAGAAAGAATCTCCATGTTGCTCATGTTCCGTCCGTCCCTCTTGTCCCTGGATGAAACTGCGCAAGGACAGCTCATGCTGAATTCTGACTCCTGACTCCTGAATACCCGGACAGATACATGAAGAGACTCATCCTGTTTCTCAGCGTTTTTTCCGCTCTGACGGCCCTTGCCGCGGATAACGTTCCGCCGCCCTTGTTCAAGAACGGATCGCCCGTCTATCCGCCGCCTTTCATCGGCATCGTACGCACGCCGTACGACATCGGCGTGGGCGCAACGGTGAGCGACCAACAGATTGCCGGGATGGGTTACCGGGGCGGGTTTTCGGGATTCGTGGATCAAGCCACGGGCCGTTTCGGATATCCCGGATACAACCACTGGTGCAACCTGGACCTGGGCTTCGACGACAAGGGGTTGTTGGCTATCCTCACCATGCCGGGCCCTTATGGACGGGTGATTCGTCAGCGCATCACGGCATCCGGCGAGGATCTGTTCAGTGACGACGTGGTCGAGCTGCTGCTCGAGCCGCGGGACGAAAAGGGCGAGTCCAGGGGGATCGTTTACCGGATCGTCGGCAATGCCAACGGGGTCTTCGAGGCAAACTACGACCATCCCGGGATCGGGCAGTACAAGCAGGCCTGGGTGAACGACGTGACTTACCGGGTCAATCCGACTGCCCTGGGGGGCAGCGGCCCGGGAAGCTGGCAGGCGGTGATCTATATTCCGTTCAAGAATCTCGGGGGTGCGCCGGCCGACGGAACCGTCTGGGGGGTGCAGGCCGCCTTGCGGTACACAGATCCCAAAATCACGGCGGTGCTTTCGCCGGCGGATCGCTTTGAGGACAGCGGGCGCTTTGCCAAAGTGCGCTTCGATTGCGAACTCGGCGCCGCCTACCGGGCGCATTGGCTCCAGGTCGGCGGTGACTTCTCCGTCAGCGGTCTTTTTGCCAATTCCGGTTCGCCGTCCGTAACGGTGAAACTTGCCGCGGCAGGCTTCAAGGGCCTGCAAACGGCGGGTGAGGGTTCGGTCACGCACAACGTTCCCGGGGGTGCCGGCTACAGCGACAACCTCGATACGCCTCTCCGGACGGTAAACAAGGTTCGGTTCAATCAGGAAAAGAACTCGTATTACCGGCTGCAGGCCTGGGATGAGAGCCGCAAGAAAATCATCTACGATCAGTACATTCCCTCCTGGTTGCCGGAGGCGAACGAGCGCGACTGGTTGAAAGAGCATTTCGCCAGGGAATTCAAGTTCATGGTCGGACCCTATCCGAGCCGCAATTCCCTCGATGTCCGGGTGGATTGCCAGTCCTTGTTGGAGCAGAATCCCAACGCCGACCGCGTCCGGGTCTCCGTCAGTCGGAACGGGGCCGTACTGAAGACAGAGGAATTCCCCTTCGAGAAGATGACCGTGAAAGGCAGTCTGGAGGCCTTGGTCAAACTGGGCGATGGAGCGATGCCTGAGGGAACCTACGGTGTCGAGGCCGCCATTGTGGATAGGGCGGGCGCCACGATTTCCGCCAAGATGGAGACTTTTGCCCGGAAGATCTTTGCCTTCGAGACGGCGCCCAAAGCCGGCCTGTCGGACATGATTGTGGCCCCCTTCACGAAGCCGAAGCTTTCCCGCCTCGCGGTCTCCTGCTGGGGTCGCACCTACCGGCATGGGGCCGAGGGGCTGTTTGTCGGGCTGGACGCGGCCGGGGAAGACATCCTCGCCGAACCCGTCCGGTTCATGGCCGCCACGAATGGAGGCCGGCCGGCTCCGCTCAAGGGGGGTAAGGTCACCCTCAAGACGCTTGGGCAGGGGCAGACGACTTTCGCCCAGGACTTCACGGGCGCGGGGCTGAAACTCGCGGTGACCGGCGTTATGGATTACGACGGTTTCTACCGCTTCACCGTCGCCTATTCGCCCCTGTCGGAGAAAGCCTCAATCGAGGAGCTGTACCTTGAGGCGCCGTTCAAGCCCGAACATGCCATTCTGCACGATCAGGCGATCGCCGGGAGTCCTGCCTACCGGGATTTGAACCCGGAGGATATTTTTGTCGGGGCGTTGCCGCAGAAGCAGGGACGCCTTTGGGATTCGACGAGAGCCAAGGCCTTCTACGGGAACTGGCGCGCCTTGAATGGGACCATGGCCGACTACCTCTGGATCGGCGACGACGAACGCGGCCTGGCCTGGAGCATGGAGTCGGATGCCGGGACGCATAATGACGACGCGAAATCCGCCGCCACCCTTGATCGCGAGGGGGATCGGGTTGTGTTTCGAGACTGGTTGGTGAACCAACCGTTCGAGTTGCGCGGCGAGCGCAAGGTCGAGTTTGCCTTCCAGGCCAGTCCCTTCAAGCCGCTGCCGGACAACTGGCGGCTCTGGCGGGAAGGCTCCCGCTATCCTTACACCGAGAAAGGCCTCTCGTTCAGCAGTCCCTGGGTGTACGACGGTTTGTATCATCCCTATGGCCGGTTTCTCACGGTGGACTATTTCAGAGACGTCCGATCGAATATTCTCGCCCAGGTCGACATCATGTCGGCGGCGGCCTCATCCTGCTCGGAGTGCGGCGGCACCCCGGAATACCAGCAGTTCTGGCATGAATGGGGCAGTCCGCTGGGGTGGGACAAGCAGGTCACGGCGCCGGTGGATCCCAAGTTGAGGAAACTCTACGAGTCCCTCGGGCTGGAAGTCAGTCCTTTCATAGGAGTCGAAGCCGCTTCCGACAACAGCGCCGCCAACATCGACTACCGGATCTGGTGGTTCAACGAGCTGGTCAAGAAGGGCGGATTGAAAGCCATCTACCAAGATAATCCGCCCCACGCTTTCGCCTACCGGCCGGAATCGGGCTTCGGATACCTTCGCGACGACGGGAAGCGGCAGGCGACGAGCACGATATGGCAGGCCCGCAAGTACATGAAACGCGTGGCCCACGTCCTGGCCGAGAACGGGGTGGAAACGACGCCCAACGTCTTTGCCAATCTCTGCAATACCGCTTTGCCGGGGCGGAGTTTCAGCCGACGCGTGCTCTACGGCGAGATCTCAACCCCCAAGATCAAGCTGGATGCCATGCGCGTATGGTTCTCCAAACAGTGGGGGTATTCGCTCGCCTGGTTGCTTCAGAGCCCGGTGCCGGGGACGCGCGCGGACTGGCGTCAGGTCTTCAGCCGGCTGCTTCTGCACGACGTCACAGGGTTTCTGCGCAGTAACTACTACTCCATGTTCTGGATGAAAACCCTGGACCTGTTCTGGTTGGACGATCCGAAACTGGCCTGGCACCCCTACTACAAGAATCCGACGTTGCAGTCGGTGAAGGATCCGGACACCTTCGTTTCCACCTACACCAAACCCGGCCGGGCGATGCTGGTTGTCTCGCACCAGGGCTCGAATTCCGTCGTGGAGGCGGTCCGGCTGAACGATCTGAAAGAATGGTGCGGCGGCCCCATCCAATACTTCTATGACGCCGAGAGTCTGGAGCGCGTGAGTTTGGAAGAGGGCGCGCTGAAGCTGTGGGTTGGCGCCAACGATTACCGGATCATCCTGGGTTTTGCCGAGCCCTGGGCCCACGCGGCGGAAGCGCTGTTTCCGGGCGAAACGTTCCCGGTGCAATCCGATCTGAATTACCGGAGCACCATCACCGATATCGCCCAGCAGCTCCTGAAGCAGCCGGAGTTGGGAACGAATCCCGCCCGCCATCGCCTGACCGAGTTCTGGGTATCGCAGGTCATTGGGGAAATCAAGGCGGTGCCGGAGCAGTTCAAGTTCTTCAACGCGGAACAATGCCGGCCCTTGTTTGGCGACCCCGGCATCAAGGTCTCCGCCCTGGTCAAGTACGACAAAGGCGGCCGGATGGCCTATGTGCTGGCGGCGTACGGCAACGACACGTCCGCCAATCGCCTGTTGCCCAAGGAGGTGTACCTGGATTTCCTGTCGGCGCTGAGCGGCGCGAAGGAGCGCCTGCGTTATGCCTATCCGCTCGATCCGGTCCGCGGCAGCATGGCGGATGAATGCAGAATCGATATTCCCGCCCGGAGCGGAATCCTGGAGTTCTACTACTGGAACTATCAGGACTATGGCAAGACCAACGCCGGGCCCTGTAGAATCGGCACCACGTTCTCCCGCTTGACTACGGCCATGGTTGAAGAAGTGGGCCGGCATGGCGGGAAATGAACAGGGAAGCGAGGTGACCTTCACTGCGGTGAAGGTCAGCGTATGAGAAAACGAATCATTCTTGTGGCGGCAATGATGGCGCTTGCGTCGGCCGGGGCGGCGGAGCTTTATGTGGACAATGTCAAAGGCAGCGACAGTCGAGGGGATGGGTCGGCCGGGAAACCCTTCCAGACCATTGCCCGGGCGTTGGTGTTTGCGAAGACGTCCGATACGGTGTTCCTGACGGCCAATCCGAAGCCCTATGCCGAGGCGGTCCGCCTGCCCGTTGGCGGGACACCGGAGCAGCCGTTCATCTTCGACGGGCGTGGCGCGGTCATCAACCGGTTGACGCACTACGGCGCCGAGACCTGGAAGAGTGAAGGCGGCGGGGTCTTCAGCATGCTGCTGAGGAACAATGCCCACGCCATGCACACTCACTGGGAGGGCTTCGACCTCGTGTTCTTCGACGGGCAGGCGGGCAGGAGCCGCGCCTCGCGCGAGGGACTGCAGCCGCTGGACTATTTCCTGTCCAAGCAGCGCAAGCACGGCGATGGCAAGCTCAACCCCCTCTATAACCGGCTCTACATCGGGCTCCCCGAGGGCAAGACACCGGCCGACATCAAGGTGGAGGCGCCCGGGATGAGCCCGACGTTCTTTGTGGGGACGTCGCATGTCACGGTTCGGAATCTGACGTCCATGTACAGCGCGCATGACGGGTTCTCCTCGGGCGGGGGAACCGGCGTGATCTTCGAACGGGTGCGCGGGTGTTACAACATGGACCAGGGCATTTCGCACCACGGTTCCGAGGTGACCGTTCGCGATTCGAGGTTTGACCACAATGCCGGCTGCGGGATCGTGGATGTCTATGCCAACGCCAAGACCCGTTATGAGCGCTGCGTGGTTGAGGATGACACCTATCGCGGAGGAGTCGAGTTTCTCAAGGGACAATTCAGCATGCGGGACTGCGTCATCCGCGGAAATCCCAGCAAGGCTTTTCTGGTGAGCAAAGGCGCCCGGGCGGTTTTCGAGAACTGCCTGTTCATCGGGCCGGCTTCGGGCGACATATCCGGCGGGGTGGTGTATGATGGCGATGTCACGTTGGACAGGTGCACCTTCTACCGGTTCGGCACGGGATTGACGATCCACAAGCCCTGCCTCCGCCTGGCGATGACGGGGTGCGCGTTTGTCCAGTGCGGAGAGGCCTGCAGCGTCAGCGCCACGAATGCCGTCGACGTCACGCAGGCCTTTGTCCTGAAGGATTACAAGGGACCGGTGCCACCCTGGCGTCTCTCGGCGCTCAAAGGCAAAGGCAAGGACGGCGCGGATGTCGGCGCCCACCTGGATCCGGCGCTTTTTCCGGAAAAGAAATAGGATCACTGGCGTCCCACGGGGACGCGGAGTAATGGAGTACGGGAGAATTGGGGTGTTGCCAGACCATGAGTTACACATTCTATTCACCCTTACGCGGAACAAGGGATTTCCGATATCCGTGGTTTGCAGGTCAGCCGATTCTGCTTGGCCTGTTTGTCCCCATACTCCATCACTCCACTATTCCATGGGATGCTATTGAAATAGGATGAAACACGGCTTGGTTGGAACCACTGAGGAACACGAAGCATGACACCCAAGACCATCGCGATCATCGGCGCCGGCAACCGCGGCAATATGTTTGCCATGCTGGTGGAGAAGTTCAGCACCCTCGGAAAGGTGGTCGCCGTCGCGGACCCCCGGGAGCCCTACCGGAAGGGGCTTGCCGAAACCTACGGCGTGAAGCCGGACATGATGTTCGTGGACTGGCAGGACTTCGCGGCGCGTCCGAAACTGTGCGATGCGGTCGTGATTGCCACCATGGACCGCGAGCATGCGGGGCCGGCGGTGGCATGCTTGAAGAAAGGCTACGACGTGCTGCTCGAGAAGCCGATGGCCATCACGCTGGCCGATTGCCAGGCGATCGAGAAGGCCCAGCGCGAGTCGGGACGCATTGTGGCCGTCTGCCACTCGCTCCGTTTCCACAAGGGCTTCCGTAAGGCCAAGGAGTTGATTGACGGCGGCGCCATCGGGAAGGTGATGCACATCACCCTTCTGGAGCAGGTGGCCTTCTGGCATCAGGCGCACAGCTTTGTGCGCGGGAACTGGGGCAACGAGGGGCGCGCCACCTTCATGTTGCTGGCCAAGAGCTGCCATGATATCGATTATCTCTGCTACCTCATCGGCAAACCCTGCCTGCGGGTCAGTTCGTTCGGGTCGCTGGGCTATTTTCGCCGCGAGAACGCGCCGGCGGGGAGCGCTGACCGCTGCACCGCCCCCTGTCCGCTGGAGCCGACCTGTCCTTACTCGGCCGTCAAGACCTACGCCGGCGAGGAATTGACAGGTTGGGTGGCGGGCGTGGTCAGTCCCGTCCACACGCGGGAGGCGCACCTGGAGGCGTTGAAGACCAGCCCCTACGGGAGGTGTGTCTGGAAGTGCGACAATGACGTGGTGGACCATCAGGTGGTCGGCCTGGAATTCGAGGAAGGCGTTACGGTCAGCTTCACCATGACGGGCCTGACGCAGGGCATGGGCCGCCGCCTGAGCGCGCACGGCACGGAGGGCGAACTGGCCTTCGATGAGGGCGACATCACCGTCAGGACGTTTGCGGATGGGAACATCCAGCGCCTTACGTTGGGCCAGGAAGTCGGCGGCCATGGCGGGGGCGATGTGCGGGTGGTGCGCGAGTGGCTGATGGCCCTGCTCAGCCGGGACACGTCGGGCATCGTGGCGGATGCCCAGGAATCGCTGGCCTCGCATACGGTGGTGTTTGCCGCCGAACGGGCGCGCCGCGAAAAGCGCGTCGTGGAACTCAGCGAACTGCAGCCGTCAAGGGGAGGCGCATGAAAAGCATTCTCGTCTTCATGACGGCGCTGATGGCGGCGGCATCAGCCGGGGCGACAGCGTTCTATGTGGACAACGTCAACGGCAGCGACAGCGCCGGGACCGGGGCGGAGGACAAACCGTTCCGGACCGCCGCCCAGGCGCTGCAGAAGGTCAGGATATCCGATGCGGTGTTCCTGACGCCCAATCCGGAGCCGTACCGTGAATCGCTCGATCTCCCCGTCGGCGGGACGGTGGAGAAGCCGTTCCTCTTCGATGGGCGGGGAGCGGTCATCAACCGGTTGACGCACTATGGGGTCGAGGCCTGGACGAACGAAGGCGGCGGCGTCTTCAGCATGCCGCTGCCGAATAATGCCCATGTCATGGACAAGCAATGGTGGGGGTTCGACCTGGTGTTCTTCGACGGGCGGGCGGGGACCAATTGCGCCTCGCGCGAAACGCTCCAACCGCTGGGCTATTTCCTGTTCAAGCAGCGACTGCAGATCGAGGGCAAGTTCCATCCCCTGCACAACAGGCTCACCATCAGGCTGCCGGACGGCAAGACCCCCGCCGATATCAAGGTCGAGGCGCCCGGGGTGGGGACCGGCTTTCATTGTGGAAAACCCTGTGTCACGATCCGCAACCTGACCTCGATGTACTCAACGGGGGACGGCTTTTCCTCCACCCGCGCGCCGGGGATCGTCTTCGAGCGGGTCCGCGGTTGCTACAACATGGACCAGGGCATCTCGCACCACGGCTCCCAGGTCGTCGTGCGCGATTCGCGGTTTGATCACAACGCCGGGTGCGGCATCGTGGATGTCTATCCCGAGGCGAAGACCCGGTATGAGCGCTGCCTGGTCGAGGACGACACCTACCGCGGCGGCGTCGAGTTTCTCAAGGGTGAATACAGCATGCAGGACTGCGTCATCCGCAACAATCCCGGCAAGGCTTTTGCGGTCAACAAAGGCGCCAGGGCGGCTTTCCGGAACTGCCTGTTCATCGGCCCGGCTTCGGGTGACGTATCCGGCGGGGTCGTGTATGACGGCGATCTCACGCTGGACCGGTGCACCTTCTACCGGTTCGGCACGGGATTGACGATCGGCCAGCCGTGTGTCCGCCTGGCGATGACGGATTGTGCGTTCGTCCAGTGCGGGGAGGCCTACAAAGTCATGGCAACCAATGCCGTGGATGTCACGCAGGCCGTTGTCCTGAAGGACTACAAGGGACCGGTGCCGCCCTGGAGCATTCCGTCGCTCAAAGGCAAGGGCAGGGACGGCGCCGACATCGGCGCCCGTCTGGAGCCGGCGTCGTTCACGGGAAGGAAATAGGCCGATGCAAAGAACCGTGATCGTTGTGGCGGCGCTGATGGTGGTGACGTGGGCAGGAGCGGCGGAACTCCATGTCGATAATGTCAAGGGCAGCGACAACAGCGGGGATGGCACGGCCGGCAAGCCGTACCAGACCATTGCCAAGGCGCTGACGGCGGCCAAGGCGTCCGATGCGGTGTTCCTGACACCCAATCCGGAACCCTATCGCGAATGCGTCAACCTCCTCGTCGGCGGGACGCCGGAAAAGCCGTTCGTCTTCGATGGGCGCGGGGCGACGATCGACCTGTTGACGCACTACCGGGCCGGGGCCTGGACGAACGAAGGCGGCGGCGTCTTCAGCATGCCGCTGCCGAACAACGCCCATGTGATGGACAACCATTGGTCCGGTTTCGACCTGGTGTTCTTCGACGGGCGGGCGGGCACAAACTGCGCCTCGCGCGAAGCGTTGCCGCCGCTGGGTTACTTCCTGTTCAAGCGTCGCCTGCCGATTGACGGCAAGTTCCACCCCCTGCACAACAGGCTCACCATCAGGCTGCCGGAGGGCAAGACGCCCTCTGATATCAAGGTGGAGGCGCCCGGGGTGCAGTCGCCCGAAGTGGCGACCGGTCTTCACTGCGCAGGGCCTTATACCATGATCCGCAACCTCACCTCGAAGTACTCCACCGGCGATGGCTTCGCGACCACCCGCGCGCCGGGGATCGTCTTCGAACGGGTGCGCGGGTGTTACAACATGGACCAGGGCATTTCGCACCACGGTTCCCAGGTCATCGTGCGCGATTCGCGGTTCGATCACAACGCCGGTTGCGGGATCGTCGACGTCTATACCAACGTGGTCGCCCGGTATGAACGCTGCCTGGTTGAGGATGACACCTACCGCGGAGGGGTTGAGTTCCTGAGCGGGGAATTCAGCATGGTCGACAGCGTCGTCCGCAATAATCCCGGCAAGGCGTTTGCGGTGAACCGGAACGCCCGAGCGACCTTCGTCAACTGCCTGTTCATCGGCCCGGATTCGGGCGACGTGTCCGGCGGGATGGTGTACGACGGCGACCTCACGCTGGACCGTTGCACGTTCTACCGTTTCGGCACGGGATTGACGATCGGTCAGCCGTGTATCCGCCTGGCCATGACGGGGTGCGCATTCGTCCAGTGCCGGGAGGCCTGCAAGGTCATGGCAACCAATGCCGTGGATGTCACGCAGGCCTTTGTCCTTAAAGACCATGCGGGACCGATGCCGCCCTGGAGCCTTCCGTCGCTTAAGGGCAAGGGCAGGGCCGGCGCCGATGTCGGCGCCTGCCTCGATCCGGCGCCGTTTGAAATCTTGGCAGGCCGTAAACAATAGACAATTACTGAACAACGCAATGCGGTGATCCCCGCAGGAAAGCAGACACACGATGACACCGGTTATCCTCAAGACTCAGGCAGGGTCGCAGTTCGAGATCCAGGCGGACGGTTTTTCCTTTTATCGCGTCAAGGTGGCGCCCAACGCCGGTCCGCTGGCGGGACTGTCGGCCACGGCGCCGACGGCGCCGGCCAGCACCGGGGTGCGCGGTTTCGCCCTGCGCCTCACCACGCCGCAGGGCGCATTCGTGGCAAGCTATACACCGGCGCCTGCGGCCGGCACGGACCGGATCGGGGCTCAGGCCGTCTTCGCCGGCTGTGCGCTCACGGCCAAAGCCAGTTTCCGCCTGCTGCCGACCGCCGACGCCCTGCTTATCGAGCACACCCTCGTCAACACCGGTACGGCGCCGGTGTCGCTGTGCGACGCCGCGCTCGGGCAGTTCCAGCCCTCCGCCGGGGTGCTGGTGGATCGTCTGCCGGGCTGGGATCTGCGCTTTGTCCACACGGACAATGTGCGTTCCGAGCGCTTTCCGTATTGCCAGGGCGAATCGCCCTACGTGCGTAACCTGCCCACGTTTCCCGTCACGATCGGCGCAGGGGAGGATCAACCCTTTCCCGCCATTCTCTTCACGGAAAAAGGCTACGGCCGCGGCGTGGTGTTCGGAGCGGCAACCCAGCGTCTGGCCTATCAGGTCTGGGATTTCAGCCGTGCGCCCGTGCCGTCCACCAGCATCTTTGAGGCCTTCGCCATGCGGCATGACTGGGGGCAGGCGGCCAGCCTGACGATCCCGCCGGGCGGAACGCTGGTCCTGGACGCGACGTATATCGAGATCCAGGAGAAGACCCATCCGCAATGCGCCTTCGACGCGTACCTCGATCATGTAAGTTCGACGCACACCCTGCGCGGCGCGACGACGCCGTTGCTGAGCCAGGCGATGCATTGCACCTGGAACTACGGCGTCTTCTCCGATCAACGCGCGGAACCGCTTCTCAAGACGGCGCGGTTCATCGCCGGGAATCTGCCCAACATCAAGTTCTTCCTGATGGATGCCGGTTACCTGGAGGGATGCGGCGGGCTGACGTTCCTTCACAATTTCTACCCCGAGGCCAACCAGCACGTCACCAAGGCTACTTTCCCCAACGGCATTCGCGGGTACACCGACGAACTTCGGCGGCTGGGGCTGCGGCCGGGCATCTGGTGGTCGCCGACGGCCGGGACCAAGTCGAAGCTCTTCACCGATCATCCGGACTGGTTCCTCAAGAAGCGGGACGGCAGCACCTACTTGATCGGGGAGAACGGGTATCTCGATTTCTCCAACCCCGAGGCGGCCGCCTTTGTGGACCGTACGCTGGCCGTCGTGCTTGGCGAATGGGGCATGGATGCGCTCAAGATGGATTTCTGGAGCCAGAACTTCGAGGATCGCGACGCGTGTCTCGCGCGGCCCGGCCTGACCGCTGTGCAGACGCGAACGATCCTTTTCGACATCATCCGCAAACACCTGCCGCCGGACGGCGTGTTCATGACCTGCGTGGCCACCGGCATGGGCAATCCCTTCATCGGCCAGCATGCCGACACCTATCGCAACACGATCGATATCGGGGAGGGCCGCTGGGCCGAGCAGATCAACAACTGCCTCTGGGCGTTGCCGACCGTCACCTTCCCGGGGCGGAAATCCTTCCTGTTGAACGGCGACAGCGTCGGCTTCAACCCGCAGGCGCCGGATCATGAAAATCGTTTCCGCCTCACCTGGGGTTACATCACCATGGGCATGATCGAAACCGGCGGCCGGTTTGAGGAGCGGACGGCCGCCGAAATCGCCGCGATGCGCAAACTGACCGACCGCTGCGATCAGGGCTATAAAGTCCAGTGTCCCGACGAACGCGCCTTTACCGGCGAACCCTATCCCGAGGTGCTCACCGTGAACTTCCCGGCGGGCAGCCCGACCCATGCCGCCGGCGTGCGGCAATCCATCGCGTTGTTCAACTGGACCGACGAGCCGCGGATCGTGGCCGTACGCCGGGCGCGCCTCGGGCACGACGGCGCGGTTCGACTCCGCGATTTCTGGACGGGCGAAACGGAATCGCTCGAGGGCGAATTCCTGGTCAAACGCCTGGCCGGCCGGTCCGCGCTGCTGTTCGACGTCATCCCATGAACAACACCACTCCCACCGGGAATAATCAGGAGGCGTTCTGGAGCGTCGCTCCGGGGCTGCCGCTGGTGAAGGAAATGCCGCTCGGCATTCGCTTGGGCGACAAAGCCCTGGTGCTGGATTGGCGGAGAGAGTCGGCGGACGTCTGGCAGGGGACGGCCGGTGACTTGAGCGTCACGGTTGAGGCCAACACGACGACCCAGCCCGGGGCCATGTC
>CAZTAJ010000089.1:0-17685 GCA_964611575.1 uncultured Verrucomicrobiota bacterium | reverse complement strand
AACCCTTCGTCATGCTGGCTGGCGAATTGCACAACTCCAGCGCGTCGAGCCTGGACTACGCGCTTCCGCTGCTGGACAAACTGGCGCGTTGTCATCTCAACACGGTGCTCGCACCGGTTTGTTGGGAACTCATCGAGCCGGAGGAGGGGCGGTTCGACTTCACGCTGCTCGACGGCCTGATCCTGGGGGCGCGCGAGCGCGGTCTGAAACTCGTGCCGCTGTGGTTCGGCACGATGAAGAATGCGATCTCCTGCTACACCCCGGCTTGGGTCAAGACCGATTTCGGACGTTTCCCGCGCGCCGAGACGACGCCCGGCCTGCCCGGCTGGACGGTGTCGCCCTTTGGCGAAGAGGCGGTACGCTGCGACAGCCGGGCCTTCGCCCAGGTCATGCGGCGCATCCGGGACGTGGATGCCGACCAGCAGACCGTGGCGATGGTGCAGGTGGAAAATGAAACCGGCATTCTCAACGCCGCCCGGGATTACTCCGCGGCGGCCGACGCGGCGTTCGCGCAACCCGTGCCGGGTCCCCTGTTGGAGGGGCTGGCGGCGCGGCGCGCCACGCTGCGGCCGGAACTGCGCGAGGCGTGGGACGCCTGTGGCGCGCGGGGCGCCGGGACATGGCTGGAGGTGTTCGGGCGCGATGCCGAGGAAGTCTTCATGGGCTGGCACATTGCGCGGTTTGTTGACACGGTGGCCGCCGCGGGACGGCGGGAATATGATATCCCGATGTACACCAACGCCTGGTTGATCGGCGGTCCCGGTTTCCCGCCCGGCAAGTACCCCTCGGGCGGACCGGTCTCCAAGTTGCTCGACGTGTGGCAGGCCGCGGCCCCGCATCTCGATTTCATCGCACCGGACATCTACAGTCCCGCCTTTCGCGATATCTGCGCCGACTATGTCACGCAGGGCAACGCGCTGTTCATCCCCGAGGCCCGCACCACACCGGTCGCTGCCGCCCAGGCGCTCTATGCGCTGGGCCGACACGAAGCGCTCGGATATTCGCCCTTCGGCATCGAGGACATTGAAGAGACCCATCCCCTCGTCGAGACCTATCAGGCCTTGGAGGGATTGCTGCCCGTCATCACCGCCGCGCACGGCACCGGGCGCATGACGGCGTTTCTCCAGGAGGCGGATGAAGAGAGTTGGTTCGCTGACCTGGGCGGCTACCGGTTCCGGTGCCGTACGAGTGGAAAAGTGGCCGACCTGAAGGTGACCGGGAGCGCCCTGCTGATCGATAGCGGCGAAGGCGACTTCATCTGCATCGGCCGCAATCTGATCTTCACCTTCGCGTCGCTTGAGGGCTCCGCGTTGATGGCGGAATTGGTGTCGCTGGACGTGGGGTCATTTGTCGGCGGGCAATGGCGTCACGGCCGCCGCCTGAACGGGGACGAGACCGCGCACGGCACGGGCGTCCTGCTCGGTCCGGCGCTCACGGTCTGCAAGTTTCGCCTGTTCGCCGGTGGGGCGAGCGGGAAGGCGAAGGCGTAGAGGGATGGAGTGTTGGAGTAGTGGGGTGATGGAGTAGTGGCGTTGGGAAGTACCTTGTTCAAGGAGAGGACAGCCAGAATGTGCAACTCGTCGGTTAGTAACACCCCCACACCCCAATACTCCAAAACCCCAATACCCCAAAATCCCAACACTCCAATACTCCAATACTCCAGTACTCGCGGGACGCCCATGACAACCCTTGACCTCAGCCGCAGTCCGTTCAGTCGCTTCGGCTCCTACATCACGGTGGT
The DNA here is from genome assembly GCA_964611575.1 of uncultured Verrucomicrobiota bacterium. Classification (GTDB taxonomy): domain Bacteria; phylum Verrucomicrobiota; class Kiritimatiellia; order CAIKKV01; family CAITUY01; genus CAITUY01. Next base: position 15,944 of record CAZTAJ010000089.1, on the reverse strand, counting down.
GGAATATAAGCCGGACAACCCGCGCAAACCGGCGAGTTTGGCGCCGGGCGTGTGGTTGAGCGGGGTCCATGGCTTCCATGCCGCCCGCGAAACCTTCCGGATCGCGCTCTGTCGCGGAGGCCAGGAGGTTCCGTTCACGGTCGAGGGTGACCCCTCCACACTGGTCCTCCGGGCCGATGGCGGCACCGTCGAGTTATGCATCGCCGAACCGGAGTTGGTGCGCGTCCGGGCTCGCGGGGTGACGCTACGTCTGGCGCTGCGCGAGGCCAAATACAACTATGTCATCACGCAACCGGGTCCGCGCTGGCTGGTCAACACGTCGCAGGCCTTCCTCTTCTACACGGCCTATCCGTTGGCCGGTGACTTCAAGGTCGACGCGACGTGGGACAAATCGCAGGCAACCGGCGTTGCCCTGGTGCTCACGCCGCCGCCGGGTGGCGAGGCGGAGTTGGCTCTGCATCAGCATGTGGGCTTTGCGGAGCCGCGCGCCATCGGCGGGTCATTCGACGACGCCGTGCGGCTTGTGGCAAGCGAGTTCGAAGCCTTTACCGCGCCGTATCGGCAGGCGGCGGGGGCGGAGTGGACAGACACCATCGACCGTGCCGCTCTCCTCAACTGGTCCTGTGTGGTCGGCCCGCGCGGGCATTTCCAGCGCCCCTCCATGCTGATGAGCAAGAACTGGATGTCGAATGTGTGGGGATGGGATCACGCCATCAACGCACTGGCGCTCAGCGAGCATCATCCCGAACTCGCCTGGGATCAACTGCTCACGATCTTCGACCAGCAATTGCCCACGGGGCAGATTCCCGATTTCATCAACGATGCCGTCCGACTCTACAACTACATCAAGCCTCCGATTCACGGCTGGATCCTGGGGCTCATGTTGGACCGCAACCCCTGGTTCGACGATCCGGTGCGGCTGGAAGCGTTCTGTGGGCCGCTGGAACGGTGGACGGAGTGGTGGTGCCATTTCCGCCTGCGCGAGGGGCTGGGTCTCCCGGAATACTATCATGGCAACGATTCCGGCTGGGACAACGGCACGGTTTTCGATGCCGGCATGCCGGCGGTAAGCCCGGATGGGGCCGCCTTCCTGGTGCTGCAAATGGAGATGCTGGCCCGGCTGGCGCGGGGCATGGGGAAGACGAAGGTGGCGGAGGCATGGCTGGAGCGTTCACAGGAGATGCTGGCCGGGCTCCTGAAACATCTGTGGAACGGGCGCCGGTTCGTGGTACTCAACGGCGAGGGCAAAACGGCGGAGAAGTCCGACAGCATCTTTGGATGTCTGCCCATTATTCTGGGGAAGAGACTGCCGGCGGAGGTGCGCACGGCCTTGGTCGTCGAGATCCGGCGGCATCTGACGGCGTGGGGGCTGGCCACAGAGAATCCGGCTTCGCCGCTCTACGAGAAGGCGGGTTATTGGCGCGGCCCGATCTGGGCGCCGCCGACGCTGATTGTCGTGGAGGGGCTGAAGGCGGCCGGGGAAAGCGAACTGGCGGCCGACATTGCCGGGCGGTACGGCCGGCTCTGTCGGAAGAGCGGTTTTGCGGAGAATTTCGATGCGCTGACCGGCGAGTCGTTGTGCGATCCGGCCTATACCTGGACGAGCAGCGTCTTTTTGGAGATGACCCGCGAGTTTCCGGGCGGGGGGACGTGATCGTAGTCGGGAGTGAGAGAATGGCGGGGACCGCCGTCTCCAGGGATGTGGAGAAATGGTGAGAGAACGGCGGGGACCGCCGTCTCCAGGAATACGGAGAAATGGAGACGGCGGTCCTCCGCCGTTCTTTGCATAAACATGGAGAGTCGATCATGAACATGAAGATGCCGAGAACAGTGGCCTTGCTTGTGACCTTCGGCGCGGCTGCCCTGGCCCGTGCGGCGGAGCCCGGGACGTTGAGCGAGGACGACATTCGCTGGAGGGAGAAAATCGGGTTCAATCCGCAGGTGCATGGCTGGGGTGCGAACGTCGCAGACCGCGAGTTCTTCCCCAAACTGCCCTTTGCCTATTATCCCTACGCGAATGAACTCGAAGCGGTGTTCGACCTGGATTTTGCCAAGGCACTGTTGCCCGCGGGCGCCCCCAAGCCCGTTGACCCGGTCGCGGCGGTAACGATCCGGGTGCTGCCGACGCTGATCATCCCGGCGAAGCGGGAAGAGGCGCCGTTCTATTACGGCCCGGAGCCGGCTGAACAGGTGGACACAAACCGGGCGGTGGCCGAGTTCACGCTGCCGCTGGACGAGAAAGGCCGCGGCACCGGGCGGTTCAAGTTGCCGAAGCTGGAGGCTGGGAACTATCGCGTGGAATACGCCTTCGGCGGCACCGTGCTGACGGCGGCCAAGACTTTCCGGCGGACCTACTTCGAGTGGGAGCGCAACACCCTCGGGCTCGATCACAAGGTCTATGCGCCATTCGAGCCGGTGCGCGTCGCGGGCCGGACGGTTGCCGTGGTGGACCGCGTCTACACGGTCAACGCCGTGGGGCTTTTCGATAGCGTCGTCAGCAAAGGCCGTGAACTCCTGGCCGAGCCGATGAAACTGGTGGTCGAGACCGCGGATGGCGGGCGGGTCGAGTGGAAGGGCGGGGGGGTGAAGGGGAAGGCGACATATCCCGACCTGGCGGTGTTTGAGACGCAAGCGAAGTGTTCGGTGTTCGGTGTTCGGTGTTCCGTTCAGATCGAAGAGGACGGTTGTGCCAAAGTGCAGATGACGCTGGATCCCTCACTGAATACTGAACACCGAACACTGAATACACCCATCCGCCGCGCCTGGCTCGAAATCGCGCTCAAGGACTCGGAGGCCCCGCTGTGCCACTTCGTGGGCATGAATTCGATGCGGCACAACTACGCGGGCACAGTCCCGCGCGGCGGAACGATCACCTGGATCAACCAGCCGTGGCGCCCGGCCCGGTTTGAGGTCGAACCGTTTGCCAAGGGCGAAACCCCTGCCAGTTACGAGGTGTGGGACGCGACGAAGAACATGAATTGGGGCGCCCAGCATTGGAACTTCGCCCCCTACGTCTGGCTTGGCGCCGAAGAGCGCGGGCTGGCCTGGTTTGGCGACCACACGGCCGGCTACGAGGTCGAAGACCGGACGGGCCGCGGCATTCAGCGGGTCTCCATCGAGCCCGGCCGGGTGGTGCTGCGGGTCGAACTGATCCAGAAGCCGGTCGCCCTGACCCAGGCGCGCACCTTCGAATTCGGGCTCCAGGCCTCGCCGACCAAGCCCATGCGCCCCGACTGGCGCGGCTACCGTGTGCCGGGCGGCGGTGGAATGTCGGTGGTGGTCTGGGGCGGATTCAACTGCGCCGACAAGGTGCCGGCCAACCGGGACTGGACCATCGTGGACAAGGCGATGGCAGGCGCGAAGGCGGGCAAGGCCGACTGGGAATGGTTCGCCGCCTACGCCAAAACGAACACCACATTGATCAACGAAGGCGGCGGCGCCAAGCCCGGCACGTTCCGGCGGGTGCCGCTCGAGCAGGCCAAGGCCAACGGCCAGCCGTGGCTGACGGCGCTGAGCCATTTCGTGGGACAGGCGGCCGGGCTTGGCACGAACGGGGGTACGACGGTCTATTTCGAGGAGCATCAGACCAGCGGCGTCTATCCCGACGTGGCGGAGTTCCATGACGAATGGGCCGACAACAGTTTCTCGCGCTACCGGATGTTCAACTATCCCTTCACCTGGGGACCGGAGGCGCGGTCGGCAAATCCCGAGAGCTACCGGGATTTCGCGGTGTTCTATGCCAACGAGTGGATGCGCCGCGGGATCGGCATCTATTACGACAACACGTATCCGCAGACCGACTGCAATCGTCATCGCTTGCAGGACCGCGGGCTTTCCTGGCAGAGCAGCATCTGGGGGCATCGCGAGTACTACAAGCGCGTCTGGAAGCGCAGCCGCGAGTTGATGGCGTCCGGGCAGGTGACGCGTCCGCTGCACACCGTCGGCCATGTCACCAACTGCCAGATCCTGCCGTACACGACGTGGTGGGACGCGACACTGGGTGTGGAGTCGCCCAGCCAATGGGTGCCGGCCGAGGAACTGACGGCGGAACAGCGGAGGAAGACGCTGGAGGAGTGGGGCTTCCTGATCCTGCCCGGGCCGCAGCCGGGTAAGCCGGGCACCGCGTTGCCGTATCCGCCGGACTACCTGCGGGCCATGGAAGGCGGGCGCATGGCCGGCCTGATCTCGCACTACCGGCATTCCCTGCGCAGCGAAGACGCATTCGGCGGCCTTGGGATCAGCTTCGGATCGACCGACAAGCCGGGGGAGGAAATCCGCGCCCACCGCCTGCTCTCCGACAAGGCGATGGGGATGGTCCACGAGATCCGCGGCGGCGGCAGCCCGTGGGATCACGACGGGATCCGGACGCTGATGGACGCGTGGAAACTATACGGGTCCGGCAAAGCGGCGGTACGGGTTCACAATTACTGGGCGGAGAAGCCTTTTGTGAACGTGAGCAACCCGAAGGTGAAGTGGATTGCGATGGAAGAGTCGGATGCCGGCCGGGACGGCCGGCTCCAGGGGAATGGAGACGGCGGTCCCCGCCGTGCCCTGGCAGACGCGGATACCGGCCGGGACGGCCGGCTCCAGGGAAATGGAGACGGCGGTCCCCGCCGTTCCGCGAATTTCCTTCTGCTGCTGCAAAGCTACGATGCCGCCGCGTGCGAGACGCGGCTGCCGGGTTTGCCGGCGGGGACGGCGGCGCTGGACATGTTCACGCGGCGGCTGCAGGACGCGGCGGCGCCGGTGACGTTGGAGGCGGACTATGGCACGCGGCTGCTGTTGGTGGGGGCGCGGGAGGCGCTGGCGCCGCTGGCGTGGGCGGACGGGGTGCGGTTGCGGGGCGATTTCGAGTTCGGGCTGCCGCCGGGATGGACATCGAAAGGGGAGGCGGCGCCCCGGATCGTCGAGGACCCGCAAACGCCGGGCAACCATGTGCTGCGCGTGACGCCGGGGCACCCGTCGCAGAATTATGTCGGTGGCTCGACGCAGGGCGACTACACGCTGACCTTCCGCTACCGCCTGCCGGAAATGAAGGAGAGGCCGCCTCATGCCGAGTTCTACGGGTTTCTCCAGATGTTGCACCGCCAGGTCGGCGACTGGCCGAAGCAGAGCGGGCAGACCTTGGCACTGGGTATCCGAAAGAACGTGCAAGGCGAGCCGGCGCTGGCCGTGACCTATGATGTGCGCCGTGAGGGGCAGGTGGAGCCGTTCCGGAACGTGACCGCCGACCGGATCAAGGAAGTCGGGTCGCTGATCCCGCTGGACAAAGCCTGGCACACGGTGTCTATCGCGGTGCGGAACGGACGGCACAGCCTCAGTCTGGACGGTCAAGAGGTGTTCAGCGGCGAAACCGATGTGACCGACGGCGGCGCGCTGGTCATTGGCCCCGGATGGAGCGGTTGGGCGGGCGGAGTGGCCCATGTGGATGTGGATGAGTTGGTGGTGAAATAGCGCCAGGGCGGCGACATGGCACAGGAAGGCCGCCTCCTCGTAGCGGTGGCGGTACCGAAGAAGGAACAGGAAAAGAAAGGACGAGAACATGCGTAAACTGGCAATGACAATGGCCGCCGGGCTGATTCTGGCGGGAGGAATGGCGTTGGGGGCGGAAAAACTGCTGTACCCGGCGGAGAAGATTCCGGCGCTGAATGTGCCGAAAATGAACACCCCGCCGAAGATCGACGGCGTGATCGACCCCGCCGAGTGGCGCGATTCGGTCAAGGTGATGGGCGTGGTGGGCACGCACGGCCTGGGGTACAAGGATCGCCCGGTCTCCTTCCGGGTGGCCTGGGACGACGAGCATCTCTACATCGCTGCGGTCAGCGACATCCTGCCCGGTCATCGCATGTGGCGCCAGCGCCGCGACCGCTTCACGACCGGCGTGGTGTATGACGACGCCTACGAATTCGGCATCTTCATGCACGACCGCAACAAACTCCCGGAGGAGGCCAGCAGCTTCCAGAAGATCGTCGTCAACTCGCTCGGCGCCGGCGAGTACATGAAGATCTACCCGTCCATCGGGCAGAACATGTACAACTGGCAGCCCGATCCCCAGCTCGCCAATCGCGTCTACGAAGAGGGCGGCAGGCAATGGTGGGCGACGGAGATGGCGCTGAGCCTCGCGGACCTGCAGATGCCGGTGAAGAACAAGGCGGGCGACAAGGTTGACATGCTGCTGGCCGCCGATCTGAAGAACCCAAGCTGGCAGTGGCTGGATTTCCCCAGCGCCTCGGGGCATCTCGAGCACTACGGCTTCTCGCGCATGATGCTGACCGACAAGGAACCCTACATCCAGGTCGAAGAGTTCAGCGGCCTGCATGACGAGAAGGTCAACCTCAAGGCCACGGTGTACAACCCCGGCCCGAAGGAGGTGGAGGTTGAGGCGTTTTTGAAGGCTGACTACAATCCGCCGCCGAAGAGCGAGGCCAAGGCGAAGACCATCGTGGACGTGAAGAAGACGCTCTCCATTGCCGCCGGCAAGTCGGCCCGCTTCGACGTGGCCGAGACGTTTCCCGGTCTGGCTTACGAACGCACCCCGTGGGGCGGGGCGGTCAATGTAAGCGATCTACAGATCGGCCTGCGCCGTGCCGGCGCCGAGGACGCCCCGGCCGTCTACAGCTACCACTGCACCTTTGCCGGCACCGACAAGGGGTACCTCGTCGCCGTGCCGCGCACCACACCGTTCGACTGCGACGTGACCTTCAATCCGTCCCGCAACCTCATGAACATTGTCGGCGACACGCTGGACGCGCAGATCCCGAAGGGCAGCCAGCCGGCCAAACTCAAATATGCCATCAGCCGTGACGGCAAGCCCGTGCAGGACGGGTTCATCGATCTCTACATCAACCTCAAATACGAGGGCCAGGTGGCGCTCGCGGATCCCCAACCCGGCGCCTACACGGTCAAGCTCTCACTGGTGAACAAGGACGGCAAGGAACTGGTCAGCCGTGACGACCTGAAGTTCGAGAAGAAGGACGAGGCCAAGGCCTTCGCCAACTGGTGGAACAACAACTACGGCAATGCCAACAAGGTGTTGAAGCCCTTTGAGCCGATCACGGTGGACGGCGACAAGGCCACCGTCACCCGCCGTGTCTACACGCTGGACGCGCTCGGCCTGCCGCGGCAGATCGTGGCCAATGGCGGCCCGGTCCTGACCGCGCCCGCCCGGATCGTGGTCAAGATCGGTGGCCAGGAACAGGTCGTGCCGACGGCAGGCACGGTCACCTATGCGGACAAGAAAGAGTGGCGCACCGAGTTCACCGGCACGTCCTCGGTGGCCGGCATTGCGTTCACGGTCAAGGGCTGGATGGAGCAGGACGGCCTGGTGAACCTGGACCTCACCTACTCGCCGGAGAAGTCAGAGGCCGCAAGTCGCGGGTCGCAGGTCGCTGGTCAGAGTGCCCCCACGGTCCTCATTGAAGACCTGCGCGTCGAGTGGCCGGTGGACGGCTCCGACGGGAGCTGGATGCAATGCATCGGCGGTGTCGGCGGCAACTACGCCCCGCGCACCATCGGCGCGGTGCCCGACGGCAAAGGCCAGGTCTGGGATACGCTGAAGGACATTGGCAAGGCCGGCTCAAAGATGCTGGTCGGCAACTGGGAGAACAATCTCTGGGTTGGCAACGACCAGCGCGGGCTCTGCTGGTTTGGCGACAGCGACCAGGGCTGGGTGCCCAACGACGCCACCCCGGCGCACAGCCTGTTCCGGGACGGCAAAGCGGTGGTCATGCGCAATCACCTCATCAACCTGCCGAAGGACGCGCCGGCCTTCCGGCTGGAGACTCCGCGCACCGTCAACCTGCAGTACAACGCCACCCCCTTCCGCCACCTGGCCAAGGGCTGGCGCCTGACCCAGGTCGCGGCCTGCAACGGCTTCTCCCGCCCCGACTACAAATTCGACGAGGACATGAAGAAAGAGTTCTTCACCATTCTCAGCATGCCCTCCAAGGATCCGGCCAAGTGGCCGTATTACCTCGAGAAATACAAGAGGGCCGCCGACGGCGTCGCGGCCAAGACCGGGCCGTTCAGCATCGGTCCGCGCCTGACCTGGTTCCAGTGCAACCAGATCGCCCTGCGTGGGTATGCTGAGAAGACGCGCGAACCCGGTCTCTACGACTACTTCCGCGCAGACTGGCTCACCGAGTTCGACGGCGAGTCGCTGAACAAGACGTACCGCGACTACATGCTCTATCTGATGAACATGCATGTGCGCGACGGCGGGTTGACCCACTACTACTTCGACATCAGCTTCAGCCGTTCGACCCCGGCCCTGGCCGCCGGGTTCGGCTACCGGTTGCCGGACGGCCGCGTCCAGCCGAGCAGTATGGACGGCCCCCTGCGCGAGTGGTACAAGCGTGTCTGGGCGCTGATGCAGGAGCACGATCTCTACCCCGGCGCCGTCTCCGGACACGCGACCCACTCCATGCCGCTGCGGGCATTCCCGTGGTGCGACTCCTGGCTCGACGCCGAATACCCGATCAAGGATGCCGTCACGGTTTACACCAAGGACGCCATGATCGCCATGAGCGTACCGCATAACTTCGGGGTCAAGATCGACCATCACAGCCACATGGACCCGCGGTGGCCGACGATGTTCGACGCCGGCATGGGCGGCGGCGGCGGCCAGTTCAACACGCCGGGCTTCCGCCACTTCGGCATCGCCGCCGGCGATGTCGAGTTCCTCGGCTTCTGGCGCAACGGGAAGGTTATCAAGCCTGCGGACAAGGGCGTGTTGGTTTCCGCGTGGAAACGGCCCGGCAAGGTCATGCTCCAGGTCTTCAACTACGGGCTCGATCCCGAGGGTCAGGAGAAGACCCGTTCCGGCAAGCTGAAACTTGACCTTCAGGCGCTGGGCGCCTCCGCCGACCTCCAGCCCGGACAGGTGCGCATCCGCGAGGTGGCGATTGACGGCCACCGGGTGGATGGCCGCAGCGCCCAGTTTGCCTGGTACAAGACGCTGCTCGAACAACCCCGTTGGCCAAAAGACGAAAAGCCGCGCCTGCGGCCGCCGGCGAATCCGACGATCGCCGCGGATGGCACGGTTGACAACTTCCAGGTGTTTTACCACGACTGCCGCTTCCTGGAGGTGACCTGGGACGACGCACCGGCGAGCCTAGACGCGGTCGCAACGGCCGTCGGCGCCGGCAACGTCGCCCAGGCGCTTCCGTGGGGTTTCAGCCGCGCCGTGAGCGCGGACGCCCTGGTCAAGGCCGGCACGGCGGGTCTGGCGGTCAAGGCATGGAAACAGCCGGGCACGGCCATGTTGCTGGTCAGCAACACCGCCGCGGACGGCAAGCCGGTTGATGCTGAGTTGTCCGCCGATCTCGACAAACTGGGCGTCAAGGTGCAGAAAGTGTGGACCGCCTTTACGCAGTGCCTGGGCGGCGACCTCGATCCGGCCACCGGCCAGGTGACTGTCAAGGGGCTCAAGCCCGGCGAGCGACGTCTGGTGTTCATCGATACTTTTGCGGAGTGAGGTGTGAAGCGGACGCGATACCTCCAGAACGCAGCAATTCTCACTATGGCGCTGACAAGCCCGGAAGGTTGTTTGCTTCTCGTAGGGCCGCCGCTTGTCGGCGCGCCGTGAGATGCTGAAAGGGAGCGCACGTTAAAGACGGCACGCCGACAAGCGGCGGCCCTACATGGATGAAACGGACCAGGCAAGGTCGGTCATCATGAGAATAGCTGTCCAGAACGGCAAGTGCCTTGCGCCACTTCTTCGGTACTTGGTACAATGACTGGAACCATTCAATTGGAGCAACACATGATCTCGGACATGAACATCACCGCCGAATCGGTCAAACAGCTGGCCCGCGAGCTCGGGGCGGATCTGGTCGGCATCGGCAATATTGAACGATGGAAAGGCAGCCCGCGGCAGATGGATCCGCTGCAGATCATGCCCGAATGCAAGTCGATCATCGTCTGCGGCTTCCGCGTCCATCGCGGCACCCTGCGCGGGATCGAGGAGGGGACGCTGTTCGCGAACTACGCGGCCATGGGCTATGGCGGCGTCACCTACCTGCGCATGCCGCCGGTTATGTGGGGCGTGGCCAACGAACTCGAGGACGCGGGCTACGAGGCCATTCCGTACGGGCAGATCGACGCCTGGCGCAGCTACGACGATGCCGGCCGCGTGTGGGACAAGTTCAGCCGCCCGGTGGCCGAAGGCAAGGCCGCCCCGGACGTGAATCCGCATACTCGTGTCGCCGCCTATCTTGCCGGACTGGGCGAGTTCGGCTGGAGCAAGGTGTTTCTTAATCCGAAATACGGTCCGCGTGTGCGCTATGGCCTGATTCTGACCGAACTGGAGTTGGAGCCCGATCCGATCTACAAGGGTCCGGCGCTGTGCAACAAATGCATGGCCTGCGCCCGCGACTGTCCGGCAAACGCCATCCCGAGCGATCCCAAGGACAGCGAGGGCATCACGTTTGCCGACGGCTCGCGGGTCGAATGGGGGCGTTTCGACGCGGTGCGCTGCTGCAACTGCTTCACCGGCGGCGAGATTCCCGAGAATTCCGAAGCGGTCAAGCCGGAGGATGTCTATTCGAGTTGGCTGGGGATGAAGTCGGTCAACGGGGCGCATGGTCCGTTCTACAAGAAGGTTCAGCCGGTGTATTGGACGGGGCAGGCGGTCTGCGGCGGCAAAGGTTGCGTGCGGGCTTGCATGATCAGTCTCGAGGCGCGCGGGGCGATCGAGAACACGTTCAAGACGAAGTTCCGCCGTCGGAAACCATGGTCGATTGACTGGTCGCAGCCCGCGCCGGCCATCGAACACCCGGTCGCGGAGTTCAACCTGCCCCAGGTTGCGAAACCGAAGGACGATGTTTCGTGAAGCTCTCGGTCGGGTACTGGCTGCCCGAGGAGGGTGGTGAACGCTGCCTCGACGTGGTTGGTGATTATGCCCGGGATGTCGGCGAGGTGTACTTCGCGTGGCCGGGGCAGTCGAGTGGCCGCGCCGCGCTGGGCGTTCGGCGTGGGTACGTGGACTGGCGGGTGCAGGCCGAGGTTGAACAGGAACTGGCCGGGTTGCGCCGGCTTGGGGTGCGGTTGAATCTCCTCTTCAACGCCAACTGCTACGGCGGACGGGCGGTCAGCGAGCATCTTGAACACGAGGTGGCGTCCATCGTCGATCATGTCGGCGAGGTGTGCGGCGGGGTGGAAGGCGTCACCACGACCTCGCTGGCCGTGGCCAACACACTCAAACGCCACTATCCGGCCATCAAGGTGCGGGCGTCGGTCAACATGCGCATCGGGACCATTCCGGCCATGGAGTACGTGGCGCATTTGTTCGATGAGTATTGCGTCCAGCGCGAGTTCAACCGCGACCCCGAACACCTGCGCAAGCTGCGGGTGTGGGCGGATGCGCATGGGAAGACACTCAGCCTGCTGGTCAACAGCGGTTGCCTGGCGTATTGCAGCGGCCAGACGTTTCACGACAACCTGGTGGCTCACGAACAGGAGATTGACGAGGCCCGCAACGTGGGCGGCTGGTCGCCCATTCTCTGCCAGCACGTGATGTGCGATTCCGCCAACCATCCGCATCTGCTCAAGGCCACCTGGATCCGGCCGGAAGACCTGCATCATCTGGACGGGCTGATCGACGGGGTTAAGCTGGCCACCCGCCTGCATGACCGCCCGCGCATGGTCATCGCCGCCTACGCCAAGCGGCAGTATCCGGGGAATCTGCTGAACCTGCTCGAACCCAGCCATGCCGCCGCGCTCAATGGCGTCTGGATCGACAACAGCGCGTTTCCGTCCGACTGGTGGGAGCGCACGAGCGCCTGCGGGCGGACGTGCGAAGCATGCGACTACTGCCAGGAGGTGTGGGGACATGTTAATAGGAACGGCGGAGACCGCCGTCTCCAGGAAGACGATAGTGGAGCCGGCCGTCCCGGCCGGAAGGAGAACGGCAAAGAGCGCCGTCTCCAGGAAGACGACACTGGAGCCGGCCGTCCCGGCCGGAAGGAGAGGGCGAAGACCGCCGCCCCTGAACCGCAGCGGAATGTGGGGCGGGCGGCATCGGAAGGGGACATTGCTGTATGATGACGCCCATTCGGAAGAGCGGGGATCGGACGCCGGCCTACGTGGCCAATGGGCTGGTGGGATTGCGGGTCGGACCCGTTCCCCTGGCGGGGACGGCCATGCTCAACGGCTACGTGCATCGCTGTTCGGATATCGGCATGGAGACCGCGGCGCCGCTGCCCTATCCGCTGGCCCTGGTCATCGCCGTGGATGGCGTCTCGACCTGGAAGACGCCGGAGGCGGCGGTAGTCGTGAGTCAGCAGTACGATTTCGCCGCCGGCGAGCTGATCAGCCGGTTCACGGTGCGCGGGCGCGAGGCGACTGCGGAGATCGAAACCGTGACCTTCTGCAGCCGGAGCGAGCCGACGCTGGCGGTGCAGCGCACGGTGTTGCGGGTGGATCGCTCCTGTCGGGTGGTGTTTGCCCCGGAGGTGAGTCCCAAGGGATTGCCGGGACGCGTGCTCGAACGGGCGATGCCCGATTCGCTGGCGGATCTGGTGCTGCACCTGGAGGGTGAAGGCGGCCTGAGTTCGTGCGGGATCGCGGTCCATTGCCGGTTCTCGGGCGGCGAGGTCGTTGCCGACAGCCGCAACGGCTGGGGGTTCGAGCGGGGCGCGCTGACCCGGCAGATCGGCTTCCAGGCTCAGCCCGGCGGGGAGTATGTGCTCGAACAGATCGCCGCGTGCGTGCCGTCCGTTCTGCACAGCCAGCCCCATTGGCAGGCGGTACGGCATGTGCGCGAGGCTGTCGTCAAAGGCTTCGACAGGTTGCGGGCCGACAACCGCGCGGTCTGGGCCGAACTGTGGCGGGGCCGGGTTCTGATCGATGCCGACGGCCCCTGGCAGGACGTCGCCGACGCGGCGTTCTTCTACGGGCACTCCAGCGCCCACGCCGCCTCGCCGCTCAGTGTGGCGCCGTTCGGCCTGAGCGCGCCCTTCTATTACGGCCACGTATTCTGGGACTGCGAGACCTTCCTGTACCCGTTCCTGCTGCTCACGGCGCCGGAGACGGCCCGGGCGATCCTCGACTACCGGTCGCAACGGCTGACGCCGGCCCGCAACCTCGCCCGGCTGCTCGGCCAGCGCGGCCTGTGCTTTCCCTGGCAGAGCGGGCTGGCGGGCGATGAAGTGACGCCGCTGCCGTATGTGCAGATGCAGGAACGGCACATCAATACCGATATCGCCTTCGCCTTCTCCCAGTACGCCCATGCGACGGGGGATGACCTGTTCACCCGCCAGCAGGCCTGGCCGGTCCTGCAGGGGGTCGCCGACTGGATCGACGGCGCGGTGGTCCGCACCGGACGCGGCTTCGAACTGCGGGGCGTCAGCGGCATTGACGAATCGCGCGAGGACGTGAACAACGACTCCTACACCAATATGTCCGCTTCCGTCGTCTTGCGGGATGCGGCGGCGATGGCAGAGCGGGTGGGACTGCAACCGCCGGCCCGCTGGCGGGAGATCGCCGCGAGCCTGGCGCTGGCCCGCGATGCAGCGAGCGGCGCCATTCTCAACTACGACGGCTTCGACATCGCGCGCTCCGAGGCGGGACACTGGCCAGCCTGCCCCGAAACGCTGGCCGGGTTCTTCCCCATGGTTTACCGTGCCGATCCGGCGACGGAAGCGGCGACCTACCGCTATTACTTCGCGCACGTCAGCAGATCCCAAGGCATGCCGATGCTTTCGACCCTCACGCCGACCTGGGCGGCCCGCACCGGCGACCGCGAATCGGCGCGAAGCATGCTGGAAACGGGCGTGCTGCCGTTCCTGCGCGAACCGTTCATGATGTTCGCGGAACTCGGCAAGGGGGTGGGGGGCTTCAGCGGGGACGACGCCACCTGCTACATGGCCACGCTGGGCGGGTATCTGCTCACCTGCCTGTACGGGTTCACCGGCCTCCAACTCGACGCCGGCGACCCGCGCGAATGGGGCAAGTTTCCCGTGATCCTGCCTGAAGGCTGGCGCGAGATCTCGGTGGAACGGTTGTGGGTGCGTGGGCGTCCAGCCACGCTGTCGGCTGTACAGGGTCAGCCGCGAACGCGGGTCGGCCTGGACGGAGATAGGACATGAAGACAGGCGCCGGCAAACCCAAAGACTATCCGCCGGCCGCCGCCACGGTCGGCGCCTATGGCGGACTGGCGACAGACCGGCGCGTGTACCGCCCGCTTGACACGGTTAGAGTCGAGATCCGGGGCAGGGCGGTTGGCGACAGGCGGGCCAGGTTGAAGGTCTGCGATCCGAACCAGCGCTGCTATGTCGAGCGGGAGGTGGACCTTGTCGGCAACACGGGCGAGGCTTCTTTTGTCGCCGGCGGGCCGCTGGGCAATCACTATGTCTATTTGCACTGGCCGGGGGAGGAACGCCACAGCCGGTATCTTAACTTCCGCCTCGACTGCGAAACGACGGTCGAGACCGGCGACCCTGACTTCGACACGCTCTATCCGCTGACCCGCGATATGATGCAATTGGGGCGGCGCGATTATGACCTGCCCGATGGGCGGTTTGTCGGCTACATCGCCGGCGATACCTGGCATTTCGACGGCATCTGGCTGCGCGATTTCCTCCATGGACTGTCGGCCTATCGGTATTGGGAAACGGCCATGCAATGCGGCCTGGACCGGTTCTTTGACCGCCAGCGCGCCGACGGCATGCTGCCGGACGGCATCGAGCGCGACGGGCGGACCTGGCGGGTGGAGCTCGAGTCGGATGTCGAGTACATCGCCGTGCTGGGTGTGTGGCAGACCTGGATGGCCACCGGCGACAACCGGTGGCTGGCCGGCCTGCTTCCCAAGTGCGAGCAGGCGCTGGCGTATATCCGGTCCAGCCCCGTGCACTGGGACGAACGTCACCAGTTGGTGAAGCGGCAGCACAGTTGCGACACCTGGGATTTCGATATCGAGGGGAAAGGTGACGGCGGCGGCCAGCGCCACGTGATCGCCACGTGTGACCAGTCCGGCTATTACCTGGCCTATCTCGCCATGAGCGCCATGTACAGCGGGGTGGGGGATGCCGAGGCCGCCCGGCGCTGGCGGGAGGAAGCGGAGTCCTATCGCGAACGGGCCAATGCCTTGCTCTGGGACGGGACCAAATACCTGCACCACGCGCATCTGGAAGCCATCGAACATGGAGATTTCGACGAGTCGGAGCAGCTCGCCATGGGCAATACCTGGGCGCTGACCCGCGGTCTGGCAACCGGGGAACAGGCGCATGCCGTCCTCGCCGAGTATCGACGCCGCCAAGCCGAGACGGGCGACGCCTATCCCTGGTGGAGCCTGCAGCCTGGCTATCCCGACCGCCTGGGGTACTGGAAGGCGATCGTCTGCCGCCAGGGCGGTTATGCCAACGGCGGGTTGATGCCCTGGGTGGGCGGCGAGTTGTGCCGGGCGGCATTCCGGTTCGATGAAGCCGAATACGGCGTGAAACTGTTACGGCAGTATGCCGACCATCTGCGCCGCACCGGCGGGGCGCAGGTCTGGTACTGGCCCGACGGCCAGGCGGGGTTTCGCACCACCAACGAGGTCGGCTATGCCGGATGGGGCATGGCGCCGTGGCTTGGCGCGCTGCTGCAGGGGTTGGCGGGGGTGGATGGCGAGGCCGCACCCTTGATGCGGGAGGTTGAGGTCGCTCCCCGTTGGAATGCCGCTGGGATCAAGCGAGTCTTTGTGGCGGTGCGATATGCCGCCTCGAACGCCTACGTTGCCTACCGGTACGAAAACGACGAGGAACGTCGGACGATGACTCTACACGTGACTGGTTCAGGCGAGCGGGCCAATGTTCGCATTCCGCTGGCGAAAGGTTGGCGGCCGGAGTCCGTGCGTTGCGACGGCGAGCCGATGCAGTTTACCGTGAGTGGCGCCGGGGACGCGCGGGTCGTCGAGTGGCGGACCGAATTGGGTCGGCCGAGAACAGCGATTGTGCAGTGCATGA